>PASM01000008.1 GCA_002711965.1 Chloroflexota bacterium
TATTTTAATTGGAAACGAATAATAAGCGAGGTGCTCTTAACTGAAGGCGCCAAGAGGGTTAAGATACCTCCACTAAGAGTGAAATTATCCGGTAAGGTTTCTCCTTACCCGATAATTTCACTCTTAGTATTTAAAAAGAGATAAAAAAAATGATTAGACATTTTACTTCTACTGTTTTTGTAGTATTTGAAAATAAAATAGCTTTGCATTGGCATGAAAAGGTCAACATGTGGTTACCTCCAGGTGGACATGTTGACAATAATGAAGACCCCATTCAAACAGCAATTCGTGAGTGTAAAGAAGAAATGGGAATTGATATATCTATATTTTCTGATAGCTCTTATAAATTTACTGATGATAATTTGAAAAATATTTATCCACCAGAAACGATACTTATAGAAAACGTAAATGATAATAAAATAGGACCACATCAGCATATCGATTTTATTTATTTTGGTTATCCTAACTATTCTAAGTTCGATTTAAATTCTGAATGGATTTGGGTAAATAAAAAAGATTTAATTGATGAAGTTGAATTTAAGAATCCACACTCGAAATATTTTCCACCACCTAATGATGTTAAAATTTTAGGTATTGAGGCGTTACTTAAATTAAAAAATCTGAACAAATAGTTATTACTTGCTCAGATTTTTTGATTTATTGTTCTAGTGTTTTTTTATTTCAACATCAGCTAATTCTTCAACATGTTTTGCTATAGCTGAGTGATCGCTTTTTCCTTCACCTTTTGTTACCAAACTTGTTAGAACTTGTTGTAAGTTTGCAGTAACTTGCAATGGTATATTTAAATCTCGTGCAGCTTCCATTGCATTATTAATGTCTTTATAGTGTAATTCAATTCTGAAACCAGGTTCAAAATTCCTGTCTACCATCATAGGAGCTTTTGCATTTATAACGTTTGATCCTGCTAAGCCTCCCTGAATAGCTTTATAAACTGTTTCAGGGTTAACTCCAGCTTTTGCAGCAAGTGCTAATGCTTCTGCTAGTGCATGAATATTTGCACCAACGCATATTTGGTTAGCCAATTTTGTTATTTGGCCAGCACCGTGTTCTCCACATAGTATTGCTGATTTTCCTAATATGTCAAATAATGGTTTAGCCTGCTCAAAATCATCAGCAGCTCCTCCTACCATTATTGCTAAATCACCAGATATCGCAAAAGGTTCTCCCCCAGAAACAGGTGCATCTAAAAAGTTGATACCTTTTTCTGAACAGCCTTTTCCAATTCTTTGTGAAACACCAGGAGCAATAGAGCTCATATCAACAACTAAATGTCCTTTAGATGCTCCATCTGCAACGCCACCCTCTCCTAAAATTGCTGACTCTGCTTGAGGTCCATCTTGAACCATAGTTACTGTTATGTTTGCATTTGAAGATGCTTCAGCTGCAGACTTACATCCAGTTGCACCTTCTTTCTCTAATTCAGAAACAGGGTCTGGAAATAAGTCGTAAACGTAAAGTTCATATCCTGCTTCCATAAGGTTTTTTGCCATAGGTTTTCCCATGATTCCTAAACCTACAAATGCTATTTTTTCTGCCATAATTTTTCCCTTCAAAATTTTTGTAAATATAATTTTCTATATTATAAGAATTAACAAATTTAATCTTTCCAAAATCTTTCTTCTAAGAATGTGTACTCTGTATCTTCTAATCTTTCGTTAACATCTTCAATCATTCCTGGATGTCCACATGCGTAAACTATAGTATCTTTTGCATTTAATCCCCAAGCCTTTAGTCTATCCTCAAGAATATTGTTAACTCTTCCTTCAAAACCATTCCAGTTATTATTTCTATCCTCACCAGGACGGCTAATTGAAGTTTCAAATACCACGTTTTCATTTTTTGCAAACTCGTTTAGCTCTTCATCATATCCGAACTCATCTAAATAAGAAGCTCCTTCTAAAACAAAGAAGTTACAATTTGAAAATTCTTCTTCAGTTAGGTGTTTTCTAAGCATACTTACATAAGGAGCTATTCCAGTAACTGTCCCAACCATTACATGATTCTTGAATCCTGGTTTAATTACAAAGATTCCTTTTGCTCTTAGTCTCATGGTTACAGATTCACCTACTTTAAGGTCATTTAATAGTGGAGTTAGATTACCATCAGGTGGCGGTACTAGTTCAATAAAAAGCTCTATTTGATCTTCATCAGGAGATGATGCTATTGAATATGCTCTTTCTATTCCACCTGATCCAATAGTACAATATTGACCAGGTTTGTAATCAAATTTATTCTCTGGTTTGAGCCACATTTTCCATAAATCTTCTGTTAGTTGTTCTTTTTTCGTTATTTTGGCCCACTGAAATTTACCTTTTACAACATCTAGAGTCATTTAATTGACCTCCCAATTTTTATTTTTTAAACGTTAGTATTATAGACTTTTAATTTCAGAATCAACAGGATTAAAGCACTTAAAATTTATCATCATAAAAGTAATTACTAAATTGTATTTTTTTACAAATTCAAAGAGATAATATAAATCACTATTGAATAATAAATTATTATTGCTATCATTTATTTGATCTAAATTCTTTAAGAAGGTTCAGAGAGGCCTCAAGGATAAATAATTGAAATCATTTGAAAATTATAAAACGCTCTTAGATGAAGATGATATCAGACGAGCAGTAGCACGTTTGTCACACGAAATTATAGAGTCAAATCAGGGCACGAATAACCTAATTTTAATTGGTATAGAAACAAGAGGGCATCATATAGCATCAAGAATTGTTAATATGATTAATACTTTTGAAAATGCTACCCTTAATTGTTACTCAATTAATCCTCAGTTTTTTAGAGATGATATCAAAAACAAAAATCAGAAACCTAAAATAGATTTAAGAGTTGATGTTCATGAGAAAAATCTAATATTGATTGATGATGTTTTATATACTGGCAGAACTATAAGAGCAACATTAGAAGCAATTTTTAAGCTTGGAAGACCTAATAGTATAAAACTTGCAGCCCTTGTAGACAGAGGTCATAGAGAAATTCCTATAAGACCAGATTTTATTGGTAAAAGTATTCCAACTGCAAATTCTGAACACGTAAAAGTTTTTATGAAAGAAGAAGATGGTATAGATAAAGTAGGTTTATCAAAGGAGCAAATCGCCAATATATGAACTACCTAGCAAAACATTTATTAGACATAGATCATCTTTCAAAAGATTATATCTATGATTTACTTATAGGTGCAAAGAATATCAAAAATAACAAAAACAATTCTGACTTTAACTTTAAAGGTAAAGATGTCTGTGCACTATTTTATGAGGATTCTACAAGAACAAAACTAAGTTTTCAAAAAGCAGCTAGTAATCTTAATCTAAATTTTCATAATCTTGATGTTCAAAAGTCCAGTTTAAATAAAGGAGAGTCTTTTTATAACACAATAAAAACAATTAATAGTATTGGTATGGATTTAATTATCATTAGGCATTTTTCATCTGGAGCTGCTTACTTTTTAGCAAAAAATACAAATTCGTCAGTTATAAATGCTGGAGATGGCTCACATGCCCATCCTACTCAAGCACTTTCTGATTTATTAACTATTTATGAATTAGAGAACAACTTTGAAGATTTAGAAATTTCAATTATTGGAGATGTTTTATACAGTCGTGTTGCTAGGTCAAATGTTTTAGGTTTGCTTAAAATGGGGGCAAAAATAAATATTCTTGGACCAAAAGAATTAACTCCTAAGGTCATTATAGAAATATATGAATCGATTGATAAATCCTACAATAATAAAATTAAATTTTATGAAGATTTTGAAAAACCAATATTAAATTCAAATTTTATTATGGCTTTACGTATTCAAAAAGAAAGATTTGATTCTGAAAATTTTATGAATTTTCATGCATATAAATGGAAAATTGATACTGAAAAATTAGAATCCTTTAAAAATAATGTTTTTGTAATGCACCCAGGGCCAGTAAATGAAGAAATTGAATTGTCACACGAAATTGTACACTCTGAACGTTCTCTAATATCTAAACAAGTAGAAAATGGAGTCCACATAAGACAAAAAGTTATAGAGGAGTTGTTAGAAAATGAATAAACTTTTATTAAAAAATTTTATTATCATTGATCCTTCTGAAAATTTTAAAAATGTAAAAGATTTATTAATTGTTGAAGGGAAAATTAAAGAGATCTCTGAATCAATTGATTTATCTGATATCAAAATTATTGAAGGAAATAACAATTATCTCATCCCTGGTCTTATAGATTTACATGTGCATTATAGAGATCCAGGGGAGACTTATAAGGAAGATATAAAAACAGGTTCATATGCATCTGCCAAAGGTGGATTTACTACTGTAGTTATGATGTCAAACACAAACCCAACAATTGACAATTTAAATTCTTTGATAGAACAAAAAAAACTAATTGATCAATATTCTAAAATAAGAGTTCTTCAAACATCCTCGGTAACAGTTGGTAGAAAAGGAAAAGAGATAGTTGATATGGATCTTCTTTCTCAAAACGGTGTTGTTTCCTTTAGTGACGACGGAGATGTTATATCAGACCCAAATATTCTAAATCAAGCTTTGAAGCTTGCTAATAAAAATAATAGAACCATTTTTGAACATTGCGAAGACCATGAACTAATCAATGATGGGATTATAAACGATGGAAGTGTTTCAGTTAGATTAGGAATTAAGCCTAGGTCAAAAGAAGCTGAAATAAGTAGTGTTAAAAGAGATATTGAAATTGCTAAAGAAAATGATTTATGGATTTATTTACAGCATATTTCATGTAAAGAGAGTATTGAACTAATTAGAATAGCTAAAAATGAAGGAGTAAAAGTCACAGCAGAAGTAACACCACATCATCTGTTTATGAATGAATTTTGGACTTATGGAAAAAAAGGAGACGTGCCTTCTTGGATTGACTTAAAATCCTATGACACAAATACAAGAGTCAATCCTCCACTTAGATCTGAACTAGATAGAAAAAGTTTACTTGATGCCATTATGGATGAAACCATCGATATCATTGCAACAGACCATGCACCTCATAGTAAGGGGGATAAGTTAGATACTTTTGATAATGCCCCAGCAGGAATAAATGGCGCCGAAACAGCTCTAATTACTTTAATGGAATTAGTTGATAGAAAAGAAATAAGTTTTGAAAATATAGTACAAACTATGTGTAATAAACCTGGAGAAATACTAGATAATATTTTGAACTTAAAAATAGGAAAAATAAAGAAAAATTACTTAGCAGATCTAGTAATTATAGATAATAATTCCATTACAAAAATTGATGAAGACTTTTTTGTTTCTAAAAGTAAAAATTCTCCTTTATTAGGATCTGAAATGAAAGGAAAAATAAGAATGACTATTTTTGATGGAAATGTGATATATGAGGACCAGAAATGAAAAAAATAAATTTAGTTTTACAAGATGGAAGTTTGTATGAAGGTTTTTCTTTTGGTCATCACGGTGATGTCACTGGAGAAGTAGTCTTCAATACATCTATGACAGGTTATCAGGAAATGTTAACAGATCCCTCATACAGAGGGCAAATTTTAATTCCTACATATCCTATGATTGGAAATTATGGAGTAAGTTATTCTGATGTTGAATCTAATGAAATACAAGTTTCAGGATTTGCAGTTAGGCAATTTTGCGAAACTCCATCACATAATAATTCAATAATGAATATAGATGAATATTTGAAAAAAAATAAAATTCCAGGGATTTATGGATTAGATACAAGATCAATAGTAAAAAAAATCCGAAATTATGGAGTGATGATGGGTTCAATTACTTTAGATGAAAATGTAGATTCAGTATTAAAAAAACTAAATTCTATTGGATCATATGATGAATATAATTTTGTTTCAGAAGTTTCCAGTATTAAAAAAACTATTAGAAAGTCAGATGATAAAAAATTTAATATCGCTGTTTTAGATTTAGGTGTCAAAAATAATATTATAAGATTGTTGGAATCTAGATCTTGCAAAGTTACCGTATATCCATTTAATACTGAACCAACCGAAATTATTAGTTCAAAACCTGACGGAATAGTTTTGTCTCCTGGTCCCGGAGATCCAAATAATTTAGTTGATATTTTAGAAAATGTTAAAAATTTAATTTCCTCTAAAATCCCTATTTTAGGAATTTGCTTGGGGCATCAATTAATAGCAAAGTCTTTAGGAGCCTCAACATATAAACTACCTTATGGACATAGAGGGGGAAACCAACCTGTAAAGGATCTCAAATCTAATAAAGTATATGTTACTGCTCAAAATCATGGTTATGCAGTTTCAAATGAAAATATGCCATCTGAACTTGAGGTTACTCACCTAAATTTGAATGATAATACTATTTCTGGTTTATGTCATAAAAATTTACCAGTTTTTTCTATTCAATATCATTCTGAAGCTTCCCCTGGTCCTAAAGATTCAGAATATATTTTTGATGAATTTATCCAAAAAATTATTTCAATGAAAGAGAGTCTATGAAAAATAAAACAGTATTAGTTGTAGGTTCAGGTCCAATAATAATTGGCCAAGCAGCAGAGTTTGATTATGCTGGGGCACAAGCATGTAAATCTTTGAGGGAGGATGGATATAGAGTCGTTTTAATAAACTCTAACCCTGCTACAATAATGACGGATAAAGAGATGGCTGACAGGGTATATATTGAGCCCATAACAACAGAAATTGTTGAACAAATTATTTTAAAAGAGAAACCTTTTGGAATTTTAGGAACTTTAGGCGGGCAAACTGGTCTGAATCTTACTTCTGAACTCCATAAAGAAGGCATACTTGAAAAATATGATGTTGAAATTTTAGGAACCAGTATTGACTCTATTGAAACTGCAGAGGATAGAGATAAATTTAGAGAATTTTTGATGAAAATAGATCAACCTACTCCTCCTTCAATTGCAGTTAACGACGTTCAAAATGCTAAAAATGCGGCAAAAAAAATTGGATATCCTGTAGTTATCAGGCCTGCATATACACTTGGAGGTACAGGTGGAGGAATTGCAAAAAATGAAAATGAACTAGAGGAAATTTCTAGCCAAGGAATAAGTCTTTCTAGAGTTGGACAAGTATTAATAGAAAAATCACTTGTTGGGTGGAAAGAAGTTGAGTATGAGGTGATGCGAGATAATATTGGAAACGTTATTACTATTTGTAATATGGAAAATATTGATCCAATGGGAGTACATACAGGAGATTCTATTGTAGTAGCTCCATCTCAAACCTTAAACGACAAAGAATATCAAATGCTCAGAACAGCTAGCCTAGATATAATATCAAATTTAGATATTAGAGGTGGATGTAATGTTCAACTAGCTTTGAAGCCTTCAAAAATTGTTAAAGATACTATAGGAAATGATTTTGAAACAGACCCAGATTACTATGTAATTGAAGTAAACCCTAGAGTATCTAGGTCGTCTGCTTTAGCTTCAAAAGCAACAGGATATCCAATAGCAAGAATTGCATCAAAAATAGCTCTTGGGAAAAATCTTGATGAAATCACAAACCCTGTTACAGGTAAAACATTTTCAGTATTTGAACCTGCTCTTGATTATTGTGTTGTAAAAATTCCTAGGTGGCCATTTGATAAATTTCCAGATGCAGACAGAAGCCTAGGTACGCAAATGAAAGCAACTGGTGAAGTAATGGGCATAGAAAGGACATTTGAAGCGGCTTTATTGAAATCTATAAGATCTTTGGAAAACAATAAGCCAGATTTATTAGTTGATCCGGATAACATCAATTCAGATAAACCTATGGATGATAGGCTTTGGGATATTGCTAAAAGAATAAGAAATGGTTCAAATGCTCTAAATGAGACTAAGAGAACATATATTGACTTTTGGTTCACGAATGCTATCGAAAGAATTATAAATATTGAGAAAAAAATAATAGACAGTGAACTTTCTAAAGATTTATTTTCACTGGCAAAAGATTTTGGATTTTCAGATAAATATATTGGAAAATTGAAAAATATTGAAGAGACTAAGATTAGAGAATTAAGAAAAAGTTTTGGTGTCATTCCCACTTATAAAATGGTAGATACTTGTGCTGCTGAATTTGAAGCATTGACGACATATTTTTATAGTACATATGAAAATGAGAATGAAGCTATACCTTTGGAAGGAAAAAAAGCAATAGTCTTAGGATCTGGGCCTATTCGTATTGGTCAAGGAATTGAATTTGATTATTGTTCGGTTCATGCATCGATAAGTTTACAACAAAATGGAATTAAATCGATCCTTATAAACTCTAATCCAGAAACAGTTTCTACAGATTTTGACACATCTTCTAGGCTTTATTTTGAACCATTAGACTCTGAGAGCGTTATGGATATTATAGAAAATGAATCTATTGCTGGGGAATTGGTAGATTCGTTAGTTCAATTTGGAGGGCAAACTGCGATAAATATGTCTCAGGACCTTGGCAAATATAAATTTCCAATTAGAGGATCTTCAGCTGATGTAATAAATCTTGCTTCTGAAAGAGGAAGCTTTGAATCAATATGTAAAAAGTCAGGAGTTTTACAACCAGAAGGTGCAGCAACTATAGACTTAGATAAGGCTATAAGTATAGCTAATAAAGTAGGTTATCCCGTAATGGTTAGACCTTCTTATGTACTTGGTGGAAGAGCAATGGAAATAGTCTATAAAGAAAAAGACCTAATAAGATATTTTAAGAGAGCTCAGAACTTTGTGCCAGGTCAAACTATATTAGTAGATCATTATATAGATGGAATAGAAATAGAAGTTGATGCAATTTGTGATGAAGAAAATATTTTGATTCCTGGAATTATGCAACATGTTGAAAGGGCAGGGATTCACTCTGGTGATAGCACTGCTGTATATCCTGCATATGATCTTTCAGAAACAGAGAAAAAAAATCTTGTAGAAGCTACAAGGAAATTGGGTAAATCATTAGGAATTAAGGGTTTAATGAATATACAGTTTATAGTAAAAAGATCCAAGAAATCTTTTTTTGATTCATCAAATAAAATTTCTCCTGAAGAATCAACATTATATGTGATTGAGGTGAATCCTAGGTCTAGTAGAACAATTCCGTTTATTTCTAAAGTTACAGGCGTCCCAATGATAGACCTAGCAATTAAAGTAATATACGGAGAAAAATTAGATAAATTAGGATTTTCTGAAGGATTAGTGAAGGAAAAAAATCTTTTTGCAGTAAAATCACCTGTTTTTTCTATGTCTAAATTATCAGGAGTTGATACTTATTTAGGTCCAGAAATGAAATCTACTGGAGAAGTTATGGGAATTGATAATAATCTCCCAAACGCAATGAAAAAAGCTATGATTGCATCAGGTCTAGAAGTTGATTCTAAAACAAGCTTTTTATTGTCTATAGCGGATAGGGATAAGAAAGATTCTGTAAATTTTATTAAAAAATTAAATAAAAACGGAAATAAGATTTATGCAACAGAAGGAACTTACAATTTCATAAAATCTATGGGATTTGATGTAGAAAAAGTAAATAAAATATTGAGCCAATCACCTACAGTAATAGATTTGATTTCCAACGGAAAAGTTGGAGCTGTTCTAAACACTGTAACTGGAGATAGATCTGCAATGCAAGACGGATATCATATTAGAAGAAAAGCAACTGAGCTTTCTATTCCTTGTTACACATCAATAGACACAGCATATGCCACAGTTATGGAAACACACAATAAAACTATGAATGTAAGCACTGTAGATGATTATACTGATTAGAAAGTTATGCTTTTACTGCTCTAACTGAAAGCCAATTTCTTGGGACAGTAACCAAACTCATTTCATCAAATACTTCTCTTAGAGCTTTTTGAAGAGTAGACTTTCCTATTTCTAATGGAACTCCAGGAAGAACACCTTCAATCCAATCCTTGAATTCACTTATATAGTGAAATCCATCTATTGGGACCTGATATGACTTTGCTTTAATATGCTCAACTTTATAACCAGTATTTTCTAGCAAATCTTGGTAATCTTCAGGAGTTAGCTGCTCTCTTGAAGACACCTTGGCTGATTTATCTGGCTTTAAGTCATGATCTTTTTTTAATAATCTGAATGATCTAAACATCCATTTTTTATAAAAATCTAAAGATTCTTCAGGATGAGAACCGTCATAAAAAGAAGAATTAAACGCTAAAACTCCATTTTGGTTAAGTTTATTCCTTATTTCTGTCAAAAGTTTTTGTTTGTCAGGAACATAATGAATCGAATTACAATATATCATTGCATCTGCTTTTTCCTTAACTGCTTCTGTAAGGTTTTGAACTTCTGAGTGAATAAACTTTACAATAGAATTATTTTCTACTTCTTGAGCTGCTGTAACTAAAGCACTTTTTGAACTGTCTACAGCATAGATTACGGAATCTTTAGCTAATTGTAATTTTTTTAATATAAGCTTTGTAATATTTCCTGTGCCACATCCAAGATCTACTATTGATTTTTTGTCATAAACATTTGCTAACTCTATAAATTCAGAGTTTATTGAACCGTAAAAAGGTAAATTTGCAAATGCATTGAATGCATATTGTTCACTTTCAGATTGATTAGCCATAATTCAAAATTTCTTTAAACTTGTTAGTATTTTGATATTTAATAAATATTTTAACTTAGAATAACAGTATATCGAATAGATTTATATATATAAAAATGCTTAATATTTTTTTTACTAAATTACTTATTATTTCTATGTTTTTATTAGTTCTATTGATTTTTACAGGATGCGACGATGATAGAACAAAAATTATTATGGTAGCTGCTTCATTAGAAGAAATAGTAAATAGTGAATACGTAGATACTGTAGATAAAGATAAATTTTTTATAAATTATGGAGGCTCACTAAGCCTTGCAAGAAGAGTAGAGCAGAACCAAAAAAAAATTGGTGCTGTAATATTTGCATCTGATTATTCTATAGACCTGCTTGTCAAAAAAGGAATTATTGACAAAAAAAATATAAAAACTTTAGTTAATAACTCTTTGGTTTTAGCAACTAAAAACAAAAATCAATCATATGAAGATTTTATGGATAAAATCAATAAAGGTTATCCTTATAAAATAGTCATTGCTGATGATAAATTAGCACCTGCAGGAAAATACTCTATACAGATAGTAGATAAACTTTTTTCAGAGGATATAAAAAATAAAAATTTTATTTCTTCAGGAGATGTTTCTTATGTTTCTAATTTATTAATGTATAACGATGATTATTATGGGATTATTTATAAAACAGAAGCTATTAAGAATGATTTGGATATAATCTATGAATTTCCTAATCATCTACATGATGAAATTGTTTATAAAATAGGGATTTTGAATCATAACAACAATCTATCAATTAATAATTTTATTGATAGACTTACTTCAAAGAATGCATTAATAAAATTGATTGATTTAGGATTTAAGGTCGAAAAATGAATTATTTTGAAATCTTGATTACTACCTTGAAAATTGCTGTTACAGGTACTGCTATTTGCTTCTTTACTTCAATTTTAATGATTCTTTTTGTAAAAAAATATGAAAAATTAAAAGGTTTTTTTGATTTTATTACAGCTCTTCCTCTTGCTCTTCCTCCTGTTATTTCAGGATATTTTATTTTAATTGTTTCAGATGGAAACTTATCATTTGAATGGATAGGAGGTAGCCTCGCATGTGCTGTTATTTCTTTGCCATTAGTATACAGAATGATTTCAGTGACAATATTAAGTATTGATCAAAAAATTATTAATACAGCAAAAATTCTTGGTTCTGATAACAAAAACACTTTTGCTTTCATTATTTTTCCTATGGTAAAAACGGGAATAATATCCGCTATATTTTTAGGGTTTATTAGATCAATAAGTGAATTTGGAGCAACTATGATTATTGCAGGGAATATTTCTGGTAAAACTCAAACTTTATCAACTGCAATTTATACTTCAATTCAAAGTGGTGATAAGGAGTCTATATATATTTTGTCTTCACTATCAATATTAATTGCTATAATAACTATTTTTATTTTCAATTTTATAAATAAAAAAGATGGTGTTGGTCTATGAACAATATTGATTTTAATATTATTTCAAATTTGGGTGATTTTAGATTGGAAGCCAAATCTGAATTTTCTAAAGGTGTAAATTTTATTTGGGGTAGATCAGGTAATGGAAAATCGACATTATTAAATAATCTTGCAGGTTTTATAACTCCTGATGAAGGACAAATAATAATTAATGAAAAAATATATTTTTCTTCAAATGAAAATATTAACGTACCTCCAAATAAAAGGCATATTTCATATGTTCAGCAGGAAGAAAAACTCTTCCCAAACTTTAATGTTTTAAAGAATATTGAATTTGGATTCAACTTTTTGAATAACATTCAAAAGAAAATAACACCATCCGAGATCATAGATCTTTTTGAAATTAGGCACCTTTTAGATTTTTATCCAACACAACTTTCTGGAGGCCAAAAACAAAAAGTAGCTTTGGCTAGAGCACTAGCAAGAAATGGAAATGTCTTGATGTTAGATGAACCATTAAATTCAATTGATTTTATTTCAAGTAAAAAAATTTTTGAAATAATTGAAAATCTTTCTAATGAGTTTAAATTATGTGTACTTTATATTACTCATTCTATTGATGAAATCTCTAGAACTAATAAAAATATTCTTTATGTAAATAATGGATATGCTAATGAAAAAAAGACAAAAAGTAGTATTTTAGAATTTTGGGAAGATGAAAATTTGTTGAATGACATTGATAATGGAAAATATTTTGAAAATTATTTTTCATCTAAAAGTGTGATGGTTTCAAAAAATAAATTTTCGCACAATGATTTGGGATTTTATTTTTCTGGAGAAATAAAAGGAATAATTAAGAATGATAAATCTACTTTGATTAAAATAAAATCAGATAAAGATTACTTTGTTTCACTAGATAATGAGATTTTTAGTAAACTAGAATTGAATAGAGAGGATAAAGTTTTTTGTTTTGTTTATAAAAACTTAGTTTTATGAGTTCATTTAATAATAATCTAATTGAATCAGTAATTAATAAAAAATCTTTTTTAATTGTTGGTTTGGATCCTAGCCCAGAAAAAATGCCTATCAAAGATGTTTTTGAATTTAACAAAGAGATTATTGATAGTACTTATGATCTTGTTGTAGGTTATAAACCTCAATTAGCATATTATGAATCAACTGGTTTTGAAGGTCTAGAAGCTTTATATAAAACGGTAGATTACATTAAGAATTTACCTGAAAAAAAAATTCTAATTGGAGATTGTAAAAGATCTGATATTGATTCTACAAGTGAAGCTTACGCAAGAGCTATGTTTGGGTTTTGGGATTTTGATGCTGTGACTATTGTACCTTTTTTTGGTTCAGATGGAATCAAGCCTTTTGTAGATTTCAAAGATAAGGGAATTTTTATTGTTTGTAAATCAAGTAATAAATCTGGAGGAGAGATTCAAGATTTTTATTCTGAAAAAAACAATATGACTCTTTTTGAAAATATTGCAAATTTGTCAGATAAGTTAAATGTTAACAATAATGTTTGCTTGGTAATGGGAGCTACTTATCCAAGCGAATTAAAAATAGTGAGAAAAAAACATCCGCAATTGCCTTTTTTGATTCCAGGTTTAGGACATCAAAAAGGTGATTTGTCTGAAGTTATTGATAATGCAATAATTAATAATATTCCAAATATTTTAATCAACTCTTCTAGAGGAATAATTTATGCATCTGATGATCCAAATAAATTTGCAGAAATGGCAAGAGAAAAGGTTCAACAAATAAATACTCAGATAAATGACCTATATTCATTTTAAAAAATGCTGAATTTTATTGACCAATATCCAAAAATAATTATTCTATAAATATGTACGAAATGATAGTAGACAGTCTAAAAATTAACGCAATGGGGCAAAGAGTAATGATCCTAAAGCAAAAATCAGGATCTTTGTATCTAGCAATATGGATTGCTGCAGCAGAAGCAGATGCAATTGCAATTAGGATGCAAAAAGTTGATGTCCCTAGGCCACTTACTCATGATCTTTTTTGCAATGCTATAGAAAAACTTGGAGGACAAATTAACAAAATTATAATTGATAATTTAGATTCAGGAACTTTTTTTGCAAAAATTTCTATGTCTATAAATGGTAAAGAAGTAGAATTAGATTCTCGTCCATCTGATGCAATGGTTATTGCACTTAAGCTAAATATTCCTATTATGTGTGTAGCTAAAGTTATTGAAAAGGCTGGATTTCAAAAGTCCAACATGGATATAGACAAATCACATGATGAAAATGAAACTTCGGGTGATGATGAAGATTCTTATTCTCCTATGGGAGAAAAAGAAAGGGAGAGATTATCTGTCTTTGAGTCATTTATTGATAGCTTGGATATAGATGAGTAAAAATAATAATAATGATGAAAATTCTAAGAGTACTATAATTTCTTCATTTTATTTGGCTGGCAAATATTTAGGTATGGGATGGATTATGATAACACCTATAGTAATTTTTACTTTTGGTGGCAATTTTTTAGATAATCGATTAAATCTTGGCTATTTTATGACCTTAATGGGTTTGATGATTGGACTTTTTGTAGGTATTATTTGTACGGTTAGAATTTTAAAAAGCTAAAAATAAGGAAAATTTAATTTAGATGTTTCTTAAACCAAAAATAATTTTAATTCTTTCAGCTCTTTTATCTGTTTTTGTAATATCAACATTAGGTGGAGCTCTTGGTGATAGTTTTGGGTTTGGTTTTCTTGGTGGACCGATGCCATTTATTTCTATTGCAGCTGAAACAGTCTTGCATATTTCAACACCCTTTTCTTATGATTTGAAAAACTCTACCATAATGCTTTGGATTGCAATGATAGTTATTATAACTTTGTCTTGGTTAGCAACAAGAAATATGAAAGAAATTCCTTCTGGTCTGCAAAATGTATTTGAACTTATTTTTCAATTTTGGATTGACACTGCGGATGAAGCGGGAGGGAAATCATCAAGAAGATTCCTGCCTGTAGTTATAACTATTTTCTTAGGTGTTCTTATATTTAACTGGCTTGGAATACTTCCTGGAGTAGGATCAATTGGAAAAGTAGAAACAGTTGAAGAATGGGTACACCATCATTCACATTCGGGTCACTGTGGCGATGATTACAAGTCAGATCAAACTCTTGCTGAGTTATGTGTTCTAGAAGAAGATTATAATCATGGATTCGTTGTTTTTGACACTAACGGTTCAATCAATATAATGCCACTTGGTAGAGGAGAGACAAGTAGAGCTCCTTTAAGTGCAATTGGAGGATATGTTCCTGAAGATATAGTAAAAATCAAGAAAAAAATTAAAAGCGGAACTTCTCCTTCTGATATACCAGAGTTTGTACAGATACAAAAAAATATACATGACGGTAAAGTTGTAAATTTATATACTAAAGAATCTGATGGATCAATTAGCCCTAAATCATATTTAGGTAAAAACACAGGAGAGCTAATTCCATACTTCAGAGGTGCATCAACTGATGTAAATACTACCCTAGCGATAGCAATTTTTTCAATGATGGCTATCCAATTTTGGGGTTTTTCATCCCTTGGATTTAAAGGTTATGGTGGAAAATTTATTAATTTTTCACACGGTCCTATAAATGCATTTGTAGGGATACTTGAATTATTTGGTGAATTTGCTAAAACTATTAGTTTTACATTTAGGCTTTTTGGAAACATGTTTGCTGGTGAAATTGTGTTGATATCTATGGGATTTTTATTACCATTAATAGGTATGATGCCTTTTATGGGTCTGGAAATCTTTGTGGGTATGATTCAAGCCTTGATTTTTTCGATGTTGACTTTAGTTTTTGGTGTAATGGCTGTAACATCTCACTCAGAGCATGATGACCATTAGGAGCAAATTGAATAAAAAAAAATAAGTGAAGGGAGAAACAAATGGCAAGTGAATGGCAACCAATAGGAGCTGCGTTATCAATGGGGTTAGGAGCAATTGGATCAGCTTTAGGGATTGGAATGTTAGCTAATGGAGCTTTACAATCTTTAGGAAGAAATCCTGAAGCTAGAGGGCCTATTCAGCAAAGTATGATTTTAGCTATTGCATTTACAGAAGCGATTGCTATTTATGCTTTAGTTGTAGCCATATTAATACTGTTCGTTTTATAAGATTTTCAGCTGAGATTTCTCAGCTGAAAAAATAGGAGATTAAATATGGAAGCATTAGGTATAAATTTATCAGTACTTATTACTCAGTTAGTAAGTTTTATAGTTTTGTTTTTAATACTTAGAAAACTTTTGTTTGGACCAATAAGCTCTATGCTTCAAAGTAGATCTGAAAAAATAAAAGAAAGCTTAGAAGCTGCTGAAAAAGTAAAAAATGAAGCTGATGAATCTGCTGAAAAATTAGAAAAAGAAATAAACATTGCAAGACAAGAAGGTCAGAAGCTTATTCAAGTTGCAAGAGATGCCGCGGAGAATTTTAGGCAGCAAGAGATAGAAAAAGCTGAACAAGAATCTCAAGAGATTATTTCAAAGGCAAATAAAGCAATTGAGAAAGAAAGAGATCTTGCAATACAAAGTGTTAGAAAAGAATTTTCTTCATTGGTAATTTCAGCTGCAACTAAAGTTGTTGATAAATCTATTGATGAAAAGGATCATAAAGATCTTATAGATAAAACACTAAAAGAAGAAATCAATAAGTAGTAAGTTATGGCAAGTTCAGTTATTAAAAGATTTGGAAAAGCGATACTAGATATTGCAAAAGAGAAAAAAAACACAGATGTTTGGATTGAAAATTTTACTAGTTCAAAAGACATTATGTCTGATGATGATTTGAAGTCCTTTCTGATTTCTCCTGAAGTTCCTAATTCTGAAAAATATAAATCTATTGACACATTATTTAAGGATTATGATGAACTTTTTATAAATTTCTTAAAAGTTCTTATAACTAAAAGTCAAGTCAATTTTTATGAAGGAATTATGACTGAGTTTTTCAATCAAAATCAAATCTCAGAAGGGAAAGTCTCAGCCACGATTACTTCATTTGTAGATTTGACAAAACAACAGGAAGAGCAAATTACAAAAAAAATATGTGATGTTTTCCAGGTAGAGGATGTTGATATAAGTAAAAAAATAGATCAATCTATTCTGGGAGGATACATTATAAAGGTGGGGGATACTATTATTGATTGCTCCACAAAAAACAAACTAAATGATCTGCAAGATCATTTATTAAGATCAACTGCATTATAAGTATGGAGAAAAATTATGTCACCAAATAGCCAAGATATAGCATCAATAATAAAGAGTCAAATTGAAGAATTTGGCGGAGATTTCAGCATGGTTGATATAGGAACTGTTGTTGAAGCCGGAGACGGTGTTGTTACGATACACGGTTTATCAAGTGTCAAAGTAAACGAGTTATTGCAATTTCCAAATGATATTATTGGACTTGCATTGAATCTCGAAGAAGATACTGTGGGAGCTGTGGTTTTAGGAGATTTCCTTTCAATTAAAGAGGGAGATGAAGTTAGGTCTACAGGTAGAATAGTAGAGGTCCCTGTTGGAGATAATATGCTTGGAAGAGTTATTGATCCTTTAGGCAGACCATTAGATGGTAAAGGAGATGTTTCTTCATCTGAATCTTTGCCAGTGGAAAAAATTGCCGCAGGTGTTGTTGAAAGAAAATCAGTTGATCAACCTGTTCAATTTGGACTAAAAATAGTTGATGCAATGGTACCTGTTGGAAGAGGGCAAAGAGAACTTGTAATTGGAGATAGAACAACTGGAAAAACATCTCTTTGTGTAGACGCACTAATAAACCAGAAAGATTCAGATATTATTGGAGTTTATGTAGCTATAGGTCAAAAAGCATCCAAAGTAGCATCTGTTGTAACTAGACTTGAAGAACAAGGTGCTTTGGAAAATACAATCGTAGTTACTGCTAACGCATCAGATTCAGCTGCACTTCAATATTTAGCTCCATATGCAGGAGTTACAATGGCTGAGTATTTTATGTCTCAAGGTAAAGATGTATTAATTGTTTATGATGACCTTAGTAAGCATGCTTGGGCTTATAGGCAAATGTCTCTGTTATTAAGAAGGCCTCCTGGAAGAGAGGCTTATCCTGGAGATGTTTTTTATCTTCATTCAAGGCTACTTGAGAGAGCTGCAAAACTTGATGATGCTTATGGTGGAGGATCAATAACAGCTCTTCCTATTATTGAAACTCAAGCTGGTGATGTTTCAGGATATATCCCAACAAATGTTATTTCAATTACAGACGGTCAATTATATCTAGAACCTGATTTATTTAACTCTGGAATTAGACCTGCAGTAAACGCTGGTTTGTCAGTTACAAGAGTTGGTTCATCAGCTCAAAGAAAAGCAATGAAAGAAGTTTCAGGTTCTCTTAAAGGTGAAATGGCTCAATATGATTCATTGAAAACTTTTGCTCAATTTGGTACTGATGATTTAGATGCAATAACAAAACAACAATTAGCAAGAGGAGAGAGACTAACTGAGCTATTGAAACAAAATGAAAATGAACCTCTTCCTTTTGAAAATCAAGTTTCTATTTTTTACGCTGCAAATCAAGGGGCTTTAGATGATGTTGAAATCGAAAAAATTTCAGAATTTGAAAGAGGATGGTATGATTTTATATCTGCAAATATCCCAGATGTAATGAAGGCAATTTCTGATGAAGGTGAATTGTCAGATGAGACAAAAAAAGGATTAGATGGTGCAATTAAAACATATAAAGGAACCTTTGGGAATTAAAAAAAATGCCTAGTACTAAAGAATTAAGAGCAAGAATTAAATCTGTTTCAAATACAGCCAAAGTTACTGGTGCAATGCAACTTATTGCAGCTTCAAAGATGAGGAGAGCCCAGCAAAATGTTTTGATGGGTAAAAAGTATGCAGAAACTATTCAAAGTTTACTCTCAAATTTATCTTCATCTGTTGATTTAGAAAAAGTAAATATCCCTTTATTAGAAAATAGAGAAGTAAATAATAAGCTTATGATTTTAATTACACCTGACAGAGGTTTGGCAGGAGCTTTAGTGGGAAATATAAATAGGAAAGCAATAGAAGTTATTCAATCTTCTGAAGAAAAATACAGTATCCTTTCTGTAGGTAGAAAAGGATATAGATTCTTAAATTCAAGAGATCAAGAAATAGTTGATCAACTTGAAATACCAGATAAACCTGAAATGTCAGATACTTTAAAAGTTTCAGATTTTGCAATTGAAGGATTTTTAGAAGGTAAATGGGATCAAGTTGATTTAGTTTATAGTGAATTTATAAATACAACTTCTCAGATTCCAAAAGTTCAAACTGTTTTACCTATTTCAAATAATGAAGAAACAGAAGAAGGTATAAGCGACTATATTTATGAACCTTCTGATTATGAAGTTCTTATTGAACTTACTCCAAAATATGTAAGATCTCAAATATTTCAATCAATTCTTGAGTCATTTGCGAGTGAGCACTCCGCAAGGATGGTAGCTATGCAAAATGCTACAGATAATGCTAATGAATTAATTGGTGAATTGACTTTAGATCTCAATAAAGCAAGGCAAGAAACAATAACTGCAGAATTACTTGATTTAATAGGTGGAATTTCTGCACTAGAAGGAAAATAAAAGGAGAAAAATATGGCTAAAGGAGATAAAGGTAAAGTAGTACAGGTTATCGGTACAGTTGTTGATGTTGAATTTGATCAGAATAATTTACCTGAAATATTCAACGCTTTAGAATTAGAGAACGAAGGTGAAAGATTAGTTCTAGAAGTAGAACAGCACGTTGGAAATTCTTGGGCTAGATGTTTAGCTTTAGGGCCTACAGAAGGGCTGGCTAGAGGAGTTGAAGTAACTGATTCTGGAGCTGCTGTTTCTGTTCCTGTTGGAGCAGATTCTTTAGGCCGTTTGTTTAATGTTGTAGGAGATCCTATTGATAATGGAGAACCTGTTAGCAAAGATGCAATTAGATGGCCAATTCACAGAAAACCTCCTGATTTTGACCAACAGTCAGGATCAGTAGAGCTCCTTGAAACCGGCATTAAGGTTTTAGATTTAATAACTCCTTTTGCTAAGGGTGGTAAAATCGGTGCTTATGGAGGTGCAGGAGTAGGAAAAACTGTTATTATTACTGAGCTAATTAGAAACATTGCTCAAGAGCATTCGGGTGTTTCTGTTTTTGCAGGTGTTGGAGAAAGATCAAGAGAAGGAAATGACCTATGGCATGAAATGCAGGATTATGGAGTTTTAGATTCTACAGCTCTAGTATTTGGTCAAATGAATGAACCGCCAGGCACAAGAGCTAGAATAGCTTTAACTGGACTTACTATGGCTGAATATTTTAGAGACGAACAAAAGCAGGATGTACTTCTTTTTGTTGATAATATTTATAGATATGTTTTAGCCGGAATGGAAGTATCAGCATTGTTGGGAAGAATGCCATCTGCTGTTGGTTATCAGCCGACTTTATCAACAGAGATGGGTGATCTTGAAGAGAGAATAACTACAACCGTTGATGGTTCAATTACATCTTTTCAAGCAGTTTACGTTCCTGCTGACGATTATACAGACCCTGGTATTGTAACTACATTTGGTCATTTAGACGCTAATGTTTCATTAGATAGAGCTTTAGCTGCTCAGTTTTTGTTTCCTGCAGTAGATCCATTGGCTTCAAATTCAAGAATTTTAGAACCAGCAATTGTTGGAGACGATCATTATAAAGCAGCTCAGGGAGTACAACAGGTATTACAACGATATAAAGATTTGCAAGATGTTATTGCTATTTTAGGTATTGATGAATTATCTGAAGAAGATCAATTAGCTGTTGCTAGAGCTAGAAAAATTCAAAGATTCTTGACTCAACCTTTTTTTGTTGGAGAAGTGTTTACTGGAATACCTGGGAAATATGTTCCAATTGCTGAAACAGTTAAAGGCTTTTTAGAGATTTTGGAAGGAAAACATGATGATCTTCCTGAACAGGCTTTTTATATGGTAGGAAGCATAGAAGAAGCTGTTGAAAAAGGCGAAGAAATGAAGAAACAAATAGAAAATAACTAAACATGGCAGACAATATTAAGGTTAATATAGTATCGCCTAGTGGTGAAGTTTTTTCAGGAGAAGCTGTTAGCGTTCAAGTTCCTGGTTCTTTAGGTCAAATGACAATATTGCCAAAACATGCTGCAATTTTGTCTTCATTATCTAAAGGGACAATAACTGTAAATACAACCCAAGGAAAAAATACGGATTTCGTAATTGAATCAGGGTTTATAGAAAATATTAATGATTCTTTAACGATAATTATAGAAAATATTATAGAAAATTAGTTTTTTTTTGTACTTAAGCTACTTTAGGCTGAGTTTTCCTAAGTAATTCTAAAGCTTCTGATTTGGAAATTTCTTTACTGCACTGAATGCATGATAAATGAAATTTTCCATCGTAATCAGTATTTATTTCAATATCTCCGCCACATGGGCAACATTTAGAATAAATCACTATTGTTTTCCTTCTTAATATTTATATTTTCCAAGAAATTATAATATACGTGCTTTTAAAAATAATCAAGCAAATAAAAATATAATTCGTTAACAAAATGTAAACTTTTTTTTGAACAGAAATATTTGATCGATTTCGTAAATATAGAAATTGACACATGTCGTGTTAAGTATTATTATATGTATTAAGGGAGTTTTATATGGTTAATAGAGGTTGGATAGTATCAAAATCTCTTACTGTGTCTAACATAAGATCAGAGAATGATTCGACTCTTGAAGTTAATTCAGATCCTGTTGTTGGTGTTTACACTATAAGTGTTGCTTCTCATCTTATTTCTATGCATCCAAATACTCTAAGAAAATATGATAGAAATGGTTTAGTAAAACCTTCTAGAACTGACGGTAGAAGAAGATTGTATTCAGAAAATGATCTTCTTAGACTCAGAATTGTAAAATTATTAACTGAAAGATATGGATTAAACCTTGAAGGAGCAAAGTTAGTGTTAGCGCTGTCTATTAGAATTAAAGAAGTGGTTGATCTATTGGAACAAGGTGTTAATAATCAGGTTTATAAAAATTCTGCTAAAGTTGCTTCTAAAGAATTGCGCCAACTTTTTCTAGATTTAGGGATTAAAATTTAATTATGGCAAAAGAATCAAAAAAAGATAAGGAAATAAAAAATCTTGAAGAGAAATTGAGTGAATTATATTCAGAAAAAGAAAAATATCTGGATATTGCTCAAAGAGCACAAGCTGATTTAGTTAATTATAGAAAAAAAGTTACACTGGATATTAAAGAATCTGATGACAGAGCGCAAAGAAAAATCTTTATGCAAATAATTAATGTTCTTGATCAGTTTAGTATGGCACTCTCTTCAAAAGTAGACACTAAAACTTATAAATCATGGATACAAGGAATAGAATCTGTTAATAGTAATTTCAAATCACTTTTATCTTCTTTTGATTTTGTTGAAATAAACTTAAGTAAAGGCGATAAATTTGACCCAAATAATCACGAGGCAATTTCTAGAATTGAAACAGATGAATTTGAGGAAGGAGAAATTGTTCGACAACTATCTCCAGGTTATAAACATAAAGAATATCTACTAAGACCAATCTTAGTAGAAATAGCATTTAAGAAGAAAGATTAAGAAAGGAAATAAAATGGCAAAAGTAATAGGAATAGATCTAGGAACCACTAACTCTGCAATGGCAGTTATGGAATCTGGAGAACCAATAGTGATTGAAAATAATGAAGGAAAAAGAACTACTCCTTCTGTTGTAGCATTGAATACAAAATCTGATGAAAGATTTGTTGGAGAAACTGCAAAAAGACAGTCAATCACTAATCCTGAAAATACTGTATATTCTGCAAAAAGATTTATTGGAAGAAGATTTAATCAAACAGAAATGAAAAATGAAAACAGCAGAGTCTCTTATAAATTAGATAAAAGAGCTAATGGTGATGTTGGAATAAAGCTAGGAGAAAAAGACCATGCTCCAGCTGAAATTTCTGCAATGGTGCTTAGAAAATTAAAAGAGGATGCAGAGAGTAAACTTGGAGATAAAGTAGACCAAGCTGTAATTACTGTTCCAGCATATTTTAATGATTCTCAAAGAGAAGCTACAAAAGTTGCGGGACAAATAGCAGGATTAGAAGTTCTAAGAATAATAAATGAGCCTACAGCTGCTTCACTAGCATATGGTCTTGATAAAGAAGGGGACAGGACTATTGCAGTTTATGACTTAGGAGGCGGAACCTTTGATATAACAATACTTCAGCTAGGAGATGGTGTGTTTGAAGTAAAGTCGACCAATGGAGATACTCAGCTTGGAGGAGATGATTTTGATAACGTGATTGTTGATTTCATTTGTGAAGATTTTAAAAATGAAAACTCTATAGATTTGAAATCAGACCCTGCAGCCTTACAAAGAATCAGAGTTGAAGCAGAAAGAGCTAAAATTGAATTATCTTCTGTAAATCAAACAGAAATTAATTTACCTTTTATTACAGCAGATTCTAATGGTCCAAAACATCTTCAGCTAAATCTCAATAGATCAAAGTTAGAAGAACTAACTTCACTACTAGTAGAAAAAACAGTAAAACCAACTTTATCTGCCCTAAAGGATGCTGAAGCAAAGCCTGCAGACATAGATGAGGTTGTTTTAGTTGGAGGAATGACAAGAATGCCACTTGTTTCAGAAAAGGTAAAAGAGTTATTTAAGAAAGAGCCAAACAAAACAATTAATCCAGATGAAGTGGTTGCACTAGGTGCAGCAATTCAAGCAGGAGTTCTTCAAGGAGATGTAAAGGATGTTTTATTACTTGATGTAACTCCATTGACTCTTGGTATAGAAACTTTAGGAGGAGTAAAGACTCCTTTAATAGAGAGAAATACAACAATCCCTACATCAAAGACAGAAACCTTTACTACAGCTGCTGATAATCAACCTTCTGTAGAAATACATGTTGTACAAGGTGAAAGAGAAATGGCTAATGATAATGTTTCTATAGGTAGATTTTCTTTAGATGGTATACAGCCAGCACCTAGAGGTGTACCTCAGATAGATGTTACTTTTGATATTGATGCTGATGGAATAGTTACTGTAATGGCTAAAGATAGAGCAACAAATAAAGAGCAGAAAATTACTATAACAGGCCGTTCAGGAATGTCAGATGATGAAATAGATAAAATTGTTAAAGATGCTGAAAAATTTGCTGAAGAAGATCAGAAAAAGAAGGCTAATATTGAGTCAAAAAATTCTGCTGAAGCTGTGATTTATCAATCTGAAAAACTAATAAAAGAAAATTCAGACAAAGTACCAGAAGAAATCACAAAAGAATTGCAAGATGAAGTAGATATACTCAAAGCTGCAATTGCTAAAGAAGATTCAGAATCTGAAGAGATAAACGAAAGTATAGAAAAAGTAAACTTGGCTTTACAAAAATTCGGCCAAAATTTACCTCAGCAAGAAAATGATCCTTCAGACCCTTCAAAAACTGATGACAAATCTGATGAAGATGATACTGTTGATGGTGAATATAAAGAAGTCTAGGGGCACATATGAAAATTTATCAAATTGGCAAAAAAGTTTTTGTAGAAGATGGTAAAAATCTAAAAGATATTACTAAATTAAGACCATCCATAAAATCATCAATAGATTTAATTAAGGTTGCATTAGGTAATGACCTTTCTGTTTCTGAGTATCTCAAAAAAACAATGGGTACAAAAGAAGATGGAACACCTGTTTCTGTCCTTTCGAGTGCAAGAATTCCAATAGATTCTCCTGAAACATGGGCATTCGGTGTTACATATGAAGATTCTATGAAGGAAAGGCAAGCTGAATCTGATACTCCAGATGTTTATGGCAAGGTTTATACAGCAGATAGACCAGAAGCATTTTTTAAGAGTACTTTATCTAGACTTAAGGGTCCAAATGACCAAGTAGGTATTAGAAAAGATTCTACCTGGGATGTTCCAGAACCCGAACTTACGTTTATTGTTTTTCATGGAAAAATAGTAGGATTTACAGTTGGAAATGATATGTCTAGTAGATCAATAGAAGGAGAGAATCCTTTATATATACCCCAAGCTAAGATTTATAACAATTCAGCATCAATTGGTCCTTGCTGGGTTCCAATAGAATTATTAGATTACAATAATTTGAATGTTGAAATGGTAATAAAGAGAAATTCTAAAGAAGTATTTTCAGGATCTGGAAATACTAACCTTATGAAAAGAAAGTGTGATGAATTAAATGAGTGGCTTCATACAAGTAATGATATACCTGATGGAACTACTGTAATGACAGGAACTGGAACTATTCCTCCTGAGGAATTTACATTAAAAGCTGGAGATGAAATCTCTATTACAATAGAAAATATAGGAACTTTGGTAAATACAGTAATTGAAGTTTAAGAAATATTTATAACTCTAATTAAGTTTGTATTTCCTTTTACTCCAATAGGAAGACCCGCAACTACTACTATAGTGTCTCCTATAGAAGCTAAATTTAGTTCTTTGACTATATCATTTGCGTATTCAAACATTTCTTCAATTTGGTCGAAATTAGAAACATTTATAGTGTTAACTCCCCATCTTAATCCTAGGTTTATTTCTGCACTCAAATCAGGAGAAAGTGCAATTACAGATTGAGAAGGCCTATAAGAAGCAACTCTTGCAGCTGTTGAGCCAGATTCTGTAAATGCAACAATTAATTTTGATTCTAATTGTTCTGCTATACTTGCGGCACCATGTGCTATAAGTTCATCAACATGATTTGAATCTGAAGAATTTATATTTTCTAATTTGAGATTTCTGATGTAGTTGTTGTTTATATTTTTTTCAGCAATATCAGAAATTTCTCTCATGAATTCTACAGCTCTTATAGGATAGTTTCCAACTGATGTTTCTCCAGATAACATAATTGCATCTGTACCATCTAAAACAGCGTTATGCACGTCTGTAGATTCTGCTCTAGTTGGTTGGGGGTTTTCCGTCATTGACTCCAACATTTGAGTTGCGGTAATAACCTCTTTTCCTTTTTTATTTGAAAGGTTAATAATATATTTTTGTGCAGATGGGACTTCAGAAATTGGAAGATGAACACCTAAATCTCCTCTAGCAACCATAACTACATCTGAATTATCAATTATTTCTTCCAAATTATCTAATGCTTTTTGCAATTCTATTTTAGATATAATTCTTAGTTTTTTATCACCTAATTTTTCTTTAACTCTTTTTATATCTTCTGCATTTCTTACATAAGAGAGTCCAATGTAGTCTATATCATTTGTAATGACAAAATTTAATGCACTTTCTGTTTCTTCTGTGAAATAATCTAGCATTGATGGATAACCTCTTGCTACTACGGCTTTATTACTACTTATTTTTCCTGACAATTTTACTTTGGTTTCTAATTGAGTTTGATTTTTCCCTGTAACTTCCAGCTCAACAGCACCATCGTCAATCATTAATATTGCACCTTTTTCTACATCATAATTTAAGCCAGATGGCCAAATATTTAACAATTTTGATTCAAGTTTTTCATTATCACATTCGAATATAATTTTTTGATTTTCTGTGACTTCCATAATTCCATTTTCAATTTCACCTACTCTATATTTTGGTCCAGGAAGATCAGCCAAAATTGGAAGATATATTTTACGATTTTTTGCAGCTTCTCTTAAGTTAGAAATTATTTTTTTATGATCACTTTGGTTTCCGTGTGAAAGATTCATTCTGGCAACATTCATGCCAGCGTCAATTAATCCTTCAATAATTTCAACGGATTCTGAGGAAGGGCCTATAGTACATACTATTTTGGTTTTTTTTAATATACTTTTTTGCATAATTTATAAAATATTTTTATAGAAATAGAATTCAATTAAGATTTATATATCGTATTATATATTATAGTTATAGAAGAGAATCTAATAGAGGGTGTTATGGCTGAAGAAAATCATAATTTGTTCCAATTGCAAGAATATGATTTAGGTATTTTTAACAATGAAGATAAAGTGAATCAGATTCTAAAAAAAATAGATGAAAAACTAGGAATTGATGATCTTAAATCAAAATTAGAATTAATAGAAGAAAAATTTGAAGATCTTACTAAACTTCAATTAAGAGTGAATCAAATAATAGATCAAACTAGTAATGAAATCAACGAATTAAATACAACTCTATACTCAGGAAAAATTAGAAATACTAAAGAGGTAGAGGCAATAGAAATTGAAATCAAAAATAAGAATGAACATTTGACATCATATGAATCTAAGATAAGTAAGGTTAATGAAAATATTACAAAATTAAGTGAAATTAAAGAAAACTATGAGTTGAAAATTTTTTCACTTGAAGAGAAATGGATTGATTTGGAAAAAAAATTTAATTATGAAATTGAAACCTTAAATAATGATAGGTTGAATCTTGAAGAAAAAAGAGAAGGATTATCAAGAAAATTAGATAAAAACACACTTAACTTATATGATTCTTTTATGAAAAAGAGCAGGAATGTTGGAATTTCTAAATTAGACAATAAAATAAGTACTTGTTGTAAAATTGAGCTTCCTAATGCATTTGTAGAGAAAATAAAAAATAGCGAATTACCTATAGTATGTAATTGTGGTAAATCTTTAATTTCGGAGTGATTTTTTGAATTGTTTAGCGGTTGTTCATGACGAAAGAAATAGTGAAGAAATAAATAAAATAAATGAATTTTCTCGTTATGAAAATGTTTCTATAGATTATTATCTTGGTAGACTTGATTTCAAAAAAACCTTTGACTTTATAGTAAAGAACAATATATCAAAAGTATTTTTATCGGATGCAAATGTTTTAGATAATGATCTAAGCTCTTTTACTGAAAAAATCATAGCATTACATAAAAATAACATTTCTGTATTGTGTGCTTCTTATGATTTTCCTGACCCATTTCAGCTAGCTATAAGAACATTAAGTTTAAATGGGAAAGATCCTGGCAGAATAAACAAAATAAAAGATTCAATAAATAAGAAAGCTTCAAGAGGTCAGGTTTTAGGAAAAATTCCCTATGGATATAAAAAAAATCTCACAGGGTTCTTTGAAGAAGATTCATCTCAGTCAAAAAATGTAAAAAAGATTTTTTCTCTGTATAATCAAAATTTTTCTATTTCGGATATAACTAGGGAATTACAAAATACTTTGTTAACTGAGAAATGGTCTAATCAAAAAGTAAAACATATTTTAGAAAATGATTTTTATATTGGAATTTATAGAAGATATAATGTTGTAATCCCTAATTCACACATATCAATAATCGATAAAAAAGATTTTGATAATGCAAATAAGAAATTAGATATTGATGATAAAAGATCTTATATAAAGAATTATTGGACGAGATTTCTTTTTTGTGGCTTTTGTTTTAATAAATTATCAATATCTAATCATAAAAATTCATGGATAAGTAAAGGTGAAAGAAAAAGTAAAAATTATAAATATTATATTTGTGATCATAAAAACTCTGAAATTGGATTTTCAAAAACTCTGAAAATTAAGTATGAAAAATTGAATGATTTATTAGAAATAAATATTAATAAAGAATTGATTTTAGAAAAAAAATTTGAAGATTCATACGTATATAAATTAATCTCAAAGCTATCTAATTCAAAAATTGTTTTTGATGATTTTATAGAAAAATTTGAAAATTATAAAAAATCTTCTTTGCAAAATAAAAATATGATTGAAAAGATTTTTATAAAGCAAATGAATAATGAAATATTTATATCCTCTACATAAATTAGTTATAATGTAAAAGTTAGACTATAAATTTAGTTTTTAACAATGAGGTAAAAGAAAGACGAGTGATCGCTGGCTTTGCCAGAGGAAAGTCCGAGCACCACTAGGATAAAGTGCCTGTTAACGGCAGGGCAGGGCAACCTGACGGATAGTGCAACAGAAAATATACCGCCATTATGGTAAGGGTGAAAAGGTAAGGTAAGAGCTTACCACAAATTTGGTAACAAGTTTGGTATTGTAAACCCCACTTGGTGCAAGGCTAAATAGAGGAACGATAAGTTATCCTAGACAGTTCCTGGGTAAGCTGCTCGAGCTAGTTGGTGACAGCTAGCCTAGATGGATGATCACATCTACATATAGAAACAGAACTCGGCTTATAGTCTTTCTTTTATCTTTATTTACTAAGGTACTGCATGACCCGCAAATATCCCTGTGCATTTTTCATTTTTTACCGCAATATTTCCATTTACAATTACGTAAGGAATTCCTACAGGAAATTGCTTTGCATCATCATAAGTAGCTGTATCAATTATTTTTTCTTCATCAAAAATTACTATGTCTGCGAAATATCCTTCTTTTAAAGAACCTCTTCCAGTTAATTTAAAAGTTTTGGCAGGATTGTTGCAGATTCTTTGAATCATTTGTTCAAGTGATATTATGTTATTAAATTGTCTTCTAAGCCTTCCAATAAACCTTGGAAATGTACCGTAAGCTCTAGGATGAGGCACGTTTCCCAATCTAATTGAATCGCTTCCTATCATATAATCAGGTCTTGATAAAAATTCCACAGCATCTTTGCTGATTTGTCTCCAAGTAGAAATACTTTCAGGAGGAATTTGCCAAAAACCTACCTGTAAATCTTGTTCTATTAATATATTACAGATCAAATCTCCCATAGATAATCCTCTGATTTCTGCAAGTTGAGAAACTGTCATACCTTCTAATTCAGGATTATTTGGCAAATAAGAAAGTAATATGTGATCCATTCTTCTTTTTTTATTTAATCCAAAGCTTTCTATAATTTTTGAACGTGCATTATTATCATTTAATCTTTCTAAAATTTCCTTTGGTCCTCCCTCATGAGCCCAGCTTGGTAAATTGCTAAGTAAGAAAGAACTCCCAGTAGGATAAGGATATAATTCTAAAGTACAATCTACTCCCTCATCTTTAGCTTTATCAATTAATTCTAGTACTTCGGAAACTTGTCCAGCATTCTCAGCACTTGTCCTTGTGTGAGAAAAATGAACTCTGACCCCCGATATTCTACCTATTTCAAGAGCTTCGGGAATACCTCCTCCGCCAAAACCTCTTTCTTTATTTACATCTCTCAAATGAGTAATATAGACACCGTCTTTTTCTTTTACAACCTTGCATAACTGTATCAATTCTTCTGTGTTACTCCACGCATTAGGATGGTATGACATTCCAGTAGCTAATCCTACAGAACCTTGTTCTAAACCTTCTCTAAGTAGACTTTTTGCATTCTCTAGTTCTTTTCCTTCTAAAGGTTTATCATAAAACCCTACTGATTCCATTCTTAGAGCACCATGTGAAACTGGGTATGCAGTATTGATAGAAACCTTTTTATGATAATTAGATCTAAAAGCACTTATACTGCTCATGTCCAGATTTTCTGGAGGCATGCCTAATATTCCGCCTAAATATTTTCTTTGGATTTTATAATTTTCTGATGAAAGAGGTGCATAAGAAAGTCCATCTTGTCCTAAAATTTCTGTGGTTACTCCTTGCCTTAAGCTACTAGCATGCTGAGGATCGTTAAGTAAAACCCCGTCATGGTGAGTATGAGTATCTATAAAGCCAGGCGAAACAATTAGTCCTTTTGCATCAATAGTTTCTTTTGACTCTTTTCCGGTTGAATCTCCAATAAAGCTTATTTTTTCTCCTGAAATACCTATATCTGCTATAAATCTCTTTTTCCCAGAACCATTTATAACATTTCCATTTTTTATAAGTAAATCGAACATGTTTAACTGAAATCCATAACTATATTTATTCTGATTGTCCTCGTTTAGCCCAATCCATTTTTTCGAACATATTTAGACCAGGATCTAAATTGATTCCTTCTTTATTTTTTTCTGGAGGATGAGAAAGTATAAATTCTTCATTCAATTCAATACCCCATCCAGGTTTATCAGGCACGCTAAAAAACCCATCGACAACTTCTGGATAGAAGTTGGCAGCTTCTTTTACAAATGGATCAGCAAAATCATTAAAGTGTTCTAATATTTTAACATTTCGTAATGTTACACATAGATGAATTGCTGCTAATGTAGAAACAACACCACCCACATTATGAGGAGCTACCATTATAGAGTAAATTTCAGCAGTTGATGCAATTTTTTTTGTCTCAAATATACCTCCTGTTTGGGTGATATCAGGTTGTATTATGTCTACAGATTTACTGTTCCATATCTCTCTAAATTCTGAAGCTCCATATAATCTTTCACCTGTTGCAATAGGAAGAGAGGTTTGAATTCTAACTTTCTCTAAACTAGGGTTGTCGCTTGGCCTTACGGGTTCTTCAATCCAGCCTATATTAAGATGATTTATTTTATTTGCTATTTCAGTTGCTTGATGAGCTGCAAATCTTCCGTGCATTTCAATCATCATTTGCATATCATCAGTTATTGTGTCTGATACAGCTTCTATTATTTCAAGAGATTTAAATAGTTCATCTCTTGATAATTCTAAGTCACCATTTCCAAATGGATCAAATTTTAAAGCTTTATATCCTTTAGATACAACTTTTGAAGCAGCTAAGGAAAAGCTATCAGGAGTCCTTTCAACTGTATACCAACCATTGGCATATGCTTGAATCTTATCCTGAACTTTACCACCAATTAGTTTATATACAGGTTGATTTGTAGCTTTACCCATAATATCCCAAAATGCCATTTCAACCATTGCTAAACCTGTATGAACTACTTCACCTGCTTTACCAAAATCAAGTAATGTAAATCTTCGATACAAGGCTTCTATATCAAAAGGATCATGCCCAATAAAATGTCTTTCAACATCTTTTAGATACTCAGCCACTGTATGAGTTTTTCCTACAACTCTTGCCTCTCCAACTCCAGTAATTCCTTCATCAGTTTCAACAACTATATATGATAAATTCCTCCAAGGAGTACCTAACTGTAATAATCTAAATCCAGTAGTTTTCATATTAGCTTACGATTTTTCCTCCAGTTACACTATCGTCATTGTAGTATCTACTAAATCGTCCTTCTTGCTGAGTAATAACTTCAATAAGTGCACTCTGGCCATCTTTATTTGTTTTTTGAGCATCTTTTATAGCTGGAACTATTTCTTCTGGTTTTTCAACATAAATTCCTTTGGCTCCTAGCCCTTCAGCAATTGTAGTGTAGGAACCTGTATTGTTTCCAGCTCCATATCTCTCCATAGCTGTAGGCATATGATGATCATAACCACCCATTGTACTATTATTTAATAAAATAGTTGTAATAGGGTTTTCAGATCTAACTGAAGTTTCTAAATCTAAACCAGAAAGACCAAAAGCTGTATCTCCCATAAAGTTAACACAAAACTTATCAGGGTGAGCTATTTTAGCTCCAATTACTAATGGTAATCCATATCCTAAATGAGTAGATTTACCCCATCCAATATAACTGTTTGGGACTGTTGCCGGATAGAAAGGCATAATTTGATCTCTAGGATGACCTGCGTCATGAGTCATTATTGTATTTTCATGATCAACTGCGTTATTAATTTCAGTAATCAATCTGTATGGATTAATAGGAACATCGTTAGAATTTAATAGCGGTGCCCAATCTGCTTCCCATTCTTTTTTTACTTGAGCAATTGATTCTACTATTTTTGTATCTTTAGTTCTTGAATCTCCATAAGTTCCTTTTGCTTCATCAATAAGCATTTTTAGAGTAGATTTCACATCTCCTAATAGTCCAATTTCGGTTGGATATTCTTTATCAATATCTTCAATATTATTTGTATTGTGAATTATAGATTTACCTTCTGGTATGTCTATTCCAAAAGTGGTTCTTGAAAAGCTAGCCCCTAAACCAATAAGTACATCAGAGTCCTTCAGCCAAGACCAAACAGCTTTAGGAGCAGTTCTATTTGCAGCTCCTAATGATAGAGGATGACGTTCATCAAAAGCAGATTTTCCTGGCATCGTTGTAATAACTGGAATTTGCATTATTTCTGCAAATTCTTTTAGTTCTTCAGTTGCTGCACCATATAGGATTCCTTGACCTGCCCAAATTACGGGGTTTTTAGCAGTTCCAAGAGTTTTTATAGCATCCTTAACATTTGAAAGACTTGGAGCAGTCAAATTACTATTAGGACTTGAATAATCATCAGTGTTATCTACTTCTCCTGCCATAGCATCGCTTCTCATCTCAAGAAGCACAGGTCCTGGCCTGCCATTTTTTAATGCCGACATGGCTCTTCTCATTTGAGTAGAAATTTCGGAACTCTTTGTTATTGAAGAACACCATTTAGTTATGTTTGCAAAGTTAGTTTGAGGATCAAAATTTGGTTTTACTTCCGCAACATTTGCAGGAGATCCAGCTGGAAGATATAAAACAGGAACCGCTTCGGCCCATGCTTGAGCAAATCCACCGAAAGAATTTTCTATTCCAGGTCCTCCTTGAGAACAAAAAACACCCATTTTACCTTCTTTAGCTAACATTCTTGCATATCCATCTGCAGCCATTATTCCACCACGTTCTTGCCTGAACACGATAGGTTTCAATCCGCCTTTACCAGCAGCTTCAATTAGTGGGTTAGCAGGAAAACAAGCTATCCATTCAAATCCTTCTTTTTTCAATATATCTACAACAGCATCATAACCATTCATAATATTCTCCAAAAATTAAATTTTATTTTCCTTATAAAATAACTCTTATTTATTAATTAATACAGTACAAAATTGATCAAATTCGTTTTTAAATTACTCATCCCTAAATTTGAAATTTATTTTAAATTAAAGTATTGAAATTTTTTTTTTGTATTTAAAATAAAGACTTTGAGGTAAAAAATGGTTCAAGAAAGACTAATAGGATTTGGAACTGCGAACATAAAAGTATTTGGTGTTGGTGGTGGTGGCGGAAATGCAATTAATAGGATGTATAAAGACACAATCCCGGGGATACAATTTGTTGCTGTTAATACAGATAATCAGGCCTTAGAAAACTCTATCATTCCTGAAAAAATCAGGATAGGGGATAGAATTGCTAGAGGAATGGGAGTTGGTGGTGATCCATCAAGAGGGAAACAATCGGCTGAAGAAAGCCGAGGTGAAATTAAGGAATTGTTGAATAATGCTGATATGGCATTTGTAGCTGCTGGTATGGGTGGAGGTTCTGGTACAGGTGCTGCACCTGTAATAGCTGAAATTGCTAAATCATCAGGAGCCTTAACAATTGGAGTTGTGACCAAACCTTTTGGTTTTGAAGGTACTCAGAGGTTGGATGCTGCTCTTGAGGGAATTGAAAATCTAAAGAAATATGTAGACACTCTTATCGTTGTCCCAAATGATAGATTGCTCCAAACAGAGGAAAATCTTTCAATGTCTGATGCTTTTGCTCTTGCAGATGATGTGTTAAAAGTGGGCATACAATCTATAGCTGAACTTATATTAGTACCAGGAGAAATAAACCTGGACTTTGCTGATGTGAAAACAGTAATGGAAAATGCTGGTCCTGCTTGGATGGGTATAGGAGAATCTTCGGAGGAAAATAGAGCCGTGGATGCAGCAGAAAAGGCAGTTTCATCTCCACTATTAGAATTACCTATTGACGGAGCTAAAGGAGTTATATTTAATGTTTCTGGAGGACAAGACACCACTTTGGATGAAGTAACGGCTGCTTCTGAAGTGATAAAATCAAAGGTTCATCCTGATGCAAACATTATTTTTGGAAGTGTAAGTAATCCGAAGCTTAATGGAAAAATTAAAATTACTGTTATTGCTACAGGCTTTCCAGTTATTGTTGATGATGATTTCGCAGAAAGAAACATCAAGCAAGAAGGTGTAAGTATAGATGATCTTGAAGTTCCTCCATTCTTGAGGAAACATCCTGGTGCATTGAGAAGATTAAGGTCTGGAACTTTATAATACTTATTTTTCAGGTAAGTTATCAATAATTTTATTTAATTTTGAAGTATATCCATTATATGTTGGGTCTGAAACGACTACGAATGCGTCTGTTATTTTCTCAGCATGATTTGATTTTATCTTGATTAAAGAAAATTCAAAATTATTGATAATTTTTTTTATTTTATTAATTATTGATAAAGATAATTTTTTTTGATTTATTTTGTTTTCAGAAATACCTAAGTCGTGAACCATAATTAATTTTATCAACTCATTATTTTTTTTTATATTTAGTATATCTTTGAGTGTTTGATAGATAGATTTTGAATAGCAAATATAAGAGATTTCTTCATCTAGAAAAAAACATATTACTCCATCAGTTTTACCCAACATCCATACACTTTTGTCACTTAAAGTAAATCTTTCATTTCCTAGTAGATCTAAGTAATCTTTTTTCCATTCTCTTAAGTGTGCTTCAGTAAATTGTTTCATTTTATATATATTAATGATTGCTTTATATATTTGAAAGCAGAGTAGAAACCTATGATTGTACCTATTGCCAGAATTGTCATTGTTAATTCATGAAAATATGTTATTTCAATTATTGGTGAAGTTATAACTAAGCTAATTCCTGCCATTTGAATTATTGTTTTTAGTTTTCCAAGTGATGAGACTTCTAATATTTTATCTCTTCCAATCGTGGCCATCCATTCTCTGAGAGACATTACTATTATTTCTCTCGAAATAATAGAAACAGTTATGATAAAAAGAAGTATAGAATCCCTGTTATAAACTAAAGATATTAAAACTAGAAATACAAATATTTTGTCTGCAATAGGATCTAGAAATGCTCCAAATGTGGACTCCTTTGATTGTTTTCTTGCGAATGCTCCATCCAACGCATCACTTAAGGATCCTAGTATAAAAAGGATGGTACATATAATTACCATTATGCTAGATGTAAAAAAAACTAAAAATGACACGCCTACGGCAAAGAAAAGTCTTGATACTGTTATAAAAGTAGGTAAATTTTTCATTTCTTTTTAAGCTTATTTCTTATTATTAAAATTTAGATTTAGATAAGTAAGTATATATTAACTTATTATTAAGAATAAATTTTAAATAATTGCATTAAAAATCAGGTTTTGTAGTAACAAATGAAATATTATTATTTTCAAAGATAAATTTTCTTTTTTAAGTAATATGAATGCTGATATTGAAAAACTGATAAAAAATATTCACTCAACCATAGGAGTTAAAGGATCTGTAGTTATAACAGGATGCGGAATAAACTCCTTGGCTTGGCTCTTTAGTGTATCTGGTACCTCAAATACAATTCTAACCTCCTATGTGCCTTATTCTAAGAATTCTTTGCAAGAGTTTTTGGAAAAAAAATTAACTCATCATGTTAGTGAAGAAGAGGCTATTAATATGGCTGAGAAAGCTTATGAAAAAAGTGAAAGTTTTTTAGATCAATCAGAAAATGATACTAAATTATTCGGATTAGGTTGTACTGGTGCTATAAGTACTAATAGAGATCGCAAAGGTGAAGATAGGGCTCATATTGCTATAAAGACATCAACTTCATTAGATAGTTTCTCTTTATATTTTGATAAAAATAATCGTGATCGAATATCTGAAGATATAATTATAAGTAAACAAATAATTAATTGCATAGCAAATGTACATGGAATAAATAATAATATTCCTTTGAATTTATTAGAAAATGAAAAGCTTCAAAGATCACATTAAATCATTAAGTCACGACAAAATAGATTATTTTATAACTAACTCAGAACTTAATATTTTTCATGAAAAAATTGATAATTCAGTAATACTATCCGGTTCATTTAATCCTCTACACTATGGTCATACTAAGTTATTAGATTATTCTTCTAATAAATTTGATAGAAACAAATTTTATGAAATATCAATTTCTAATGTTGATAAACCAGATATTAATATTGAGGATCTAATAAGTAGATTAGAAAATTTTCAAAATGATGAAAAAATCATAATAACAAGAAGTAGTAGATTTTTTGAAAAAGCAAATTTATTTCCAAATTCTTATTTTGTAATTGGTTATGACACAGCGATTAGAGTATTGGATGAATCTTATCTTGCCCCAGATGAATCTTTAGACGATTTATTTTATGTCATAAAAAATAAATTGTGTAAATTTATAGTTGCAGGTAGAGCTAATACAACTATTCCAAAGTTTAATAACTTAAATCTTAATGATGTGATTCAGAAATATAGAACTTTCTTTTATATTATTGAGGAAAAAGAATTTAGAGAAGATATATCCTCTACTGAGAAAAGACGACAAGATAATTGACATTAAATGATGGTATCACTAAGATATCATTCCTATGAGTTTTATAGAGTCTATTTATTTTTTTAATACGGTTGTTTATGCGGGCTTTCCTTCGCCTGCTGGAGATATATTTGCGTCAAAATTAAATCTTCAAGATTATCTTATAAAAAATCCTAATACTACTATTTGTATAAGGGTTTCTGGTGACTCAATGAAAAATATAGGTATTTTTTCTGAGGATATACTTATTGTTGACAAGTCTGTAGCTCCAAGAAATAATCATATTGTTTTATGCATATTAGATGGACAATTTTTAGTTAAAAAATTATCTATAAAAAACAACTCAATAAAATTAATATCAGAAAATAAAGATTACCCCATAATCATTATCAATGAGTATGACGACTTTAATATTTTTGGAGTAGTAACTGCATCAATCAAAAATTTCTTATGATCTTCTTAGTCGATTGTAATAATTTTTATGTTTCATGCGAGAGATTATTTAGACCAGATTTAAGTAATGTCCCTGTAGTTGTTCTTTCAAATAATGATGGTTGTATTATTTCTAGGAGTAATGAGGCAAAAAAATTAGGAATAAAGATGGGAGAGCCTTTTTTTAAGGCTAGAAAAACAATTGAAGAAAATAACATTAGTGTTTTTTCTTCAAATTTTGAATTATATGGAGAAATTTCTAATCGAATAATGAAAGAATTGAAATATTTTTCTAATTTCATAGAAATTTATTCTATTGATGAAGCTTTTTTAGATATTAATTTTGATGACTACAATTTAATTTGTGAAGATATTGTAAAAAGAGTAAAAGATACAGTCGGAATTCCTGTATCTATTGGAGTAGGTCTTACTAAAACTTTATCTAAGATCGCAGGTTCTATAGCAAAAAAATTACAGAGAGGTTATTTTGTGCTTGATAATGATTTGATAACTCAAAATATTTTATCTGATATGCCTGTCGAAAATATTTGGGGATTAGGTCGTAGATATTCTAACTTTATGATTAATAATGGTATAAAAACTGCCGATAATTTAATAAAAACAAATAAAAATTGGATATTGAGTAAACTCAATGTTAATGTTTTACGTACAAGAGAAGAGTTGAGAGGAATATCTTGCTATCCTGTTTCTACTGTATCACCTTCTAAAAAAAGTATAAGAGTCTCTCGTTCTTTTAAGAAAGATATAGAAAAGTATGAAAATCTCGAAAAACATGTGAGTGATTTTGCTTTTTTGGCATCTAAAAAATTAAGAAATGAAAATAAGAGAGCAAAAGAATTGGGAGTTTTTATAACAACAAATAGATTTAATAATCAAAAGGGTTCATATTATATGGGTTTTAAGAAGTATTATTTTATTGTTCCTACTAATAGTTATATTGAGTTAGTTAGATACTCTATTTTGATGCTAAATAAAATATTTAAGAAAGGATTAAATTATAAAAAAGCGGGTGTTATCCTAGGTGGATTATGCTTAGAAAATGAGTACCAAGCTTCTTATCTAAACCAAAGCCATAATACAAATAATTTGATGCTTAAAATTGATTATCTAAATGATCGATTTGGAACAAATAAAGTGCTTCTGTCTTCACAAAATTTAAATAATAGATTACGAAAGGGTAAAAAAAAACTGTCTCCAAGTTATATGAATTCTTGGAATAATATACCTAATATAAAAATTTAGTTACTTTCTTTGAATATAGCAAAAGAAGATGTGTAGCCATGTAAATAAGTTCTGTCACCAATGGGGCTTATTTCTCCATTAGAAAAGAATCCTGTTATTGGAGATTTATCATCAATAAGATTTTTGTAGAGATTTATATCATGATGTGATTCACCTAATAAGTACTTTCCTCTTCCAACACTTGAAAACATAAGTGTTGATTTGATGATCTCACCATTTTTATTTTCATATTCTGACAACATTTTTTTCAATTCTTCTTGAGCTGCTCCAGAATCCCTTAGATGAAATTGAACTATTTGTCCTTCAGTAATAGATTCTCCAATCGTTATAGATCCTGTTTCCTTATCTATAGAAGAAATATTTCTAATCATGTATGTTATTTCTTCTTCAATATCTCCCAATCTGTCCATCAATATACCTATTTGAAGAGCATTATTCATAACATATTTTTCATCTTCTGGTAATTCGTCGTACAATTTTTTGATTGCAACAATTGGAAGATCATTATCTAATTCATTTATAACATTATTGTTTGCTCTAGTAACAATCATAGGTTCACCAATTGGTCTACAACTTTGTGCAACCAATATATCAAGTTCAAAATTTCCAGATATGATTAATCCAGCACATCCTTTAAAATATGTCTCATTATCTAAAAAGAGACCATTCTGACCAGGTTTACTTCCTCCTGAAGCTAAAGCTCCTATTATCTTAGTATTTGGGTATGCAAAATCTAAACCATCTAAAATATACTCTGTTCGTACAGAAAATGGATCTGGGAATAATACTATTGCTTTCGGATTTTCAGTATCTGAATCTATAATTTCATGCCACGCTTCTGGAGATTGATCTGGGTTAGGAAGTTCGTTTTGAGTGAAATGAAAAGGAGTAAATTTTACATCAGGTAAAATTCCAGCTGTTAATGATATTCCAGGTAAATATTCAAATTCTTTACCTTCACCTATTACACCAGATGCTGAGCAACCCAAAATAGTTTTAAATGGTATTTTTGATTTAATCTTTTCAGTAATTTGTTCGTACTCTGAAGAATGATGAGATGATATAAATACAAATCCTAAATCAGGATTTTTCCCATCAAGTTTTTTCAAAATTTCCTTTGTAACATCCTCCAATGCAAGCTCTAATGAAGGAGAGTTGGAAACAGCGGAACACCAATGCATAAAATTACCTTTCATAATGTGATTAGAATGTATTTTTAGTAATAAAATACTTATAGACCAAACATATATAAATATTACATGATTGATAAATTCAAAGCTTTTGTAATTTAATACGAAGTTTAGGGAGTAAATCTATTACTATTGTTTAATGATCAAAAAAAATATTGGTGAAAAAATTTATATTTTTGAAGAACTTACTTCTACCATGGATAAATCTAAAGAAATGATTGAAAGAGGTGTAGAAGTAGGCACTATAATCATGGCAAAAAAACAAACAAATGGAAGGGGAAGTAATAACAGAGAATGGATCTCAGACGGTAATGATGCTTTATTCTCAATTATTCTAGATACACCTATATCAAAAGTAAATCTTATCCCAATAATTACAGCTTATTCTATTTTGTTGACTATTGAATCTTATACACGTAGAAAAATAAATATAAAATGGCCAAATGATGTGTTGATAGATGGCAAGAAAGTTTCTGGAGTATTAATTGAAAATTTTATTAATGAAGATTCAAATAAAACTATTATAGGTGTAGGCATAAATATAAATTCACATCATAAAGAATCAAAAAATTTCATATATCCCAGTATAAGTNNAAAANAAATNCTAAAAAGAAATATTGATGTTTTAGATGTCCTAAATGAGTTCTTAAATAACTTTAACCTTATATACAAGAAATTGATTTTAGATCAAATAAATTTAGGAAAAATTTCAGAAAGGCTTTTTGGTATAGAAGAAGAAATTATNTTTAGAACAAATTATTCAATTGATGATAAAAAGTCTGAAAATAATAAATATAAGATCTTAAATCTTAATAATGATGGAACATTAAGGGTTTCCAACTCAAAAGGGGAAGTATTAAATTTAAGTTATTCAGAAATAACCAATTAAACAGACTTTATAACCGATCCTATAGCCTCAAGCAAAAAGATTGCTGCTATAGGTGATAAATCAAATCCACCTGCTTGGGGTAAAACCTTTCTTAGCCTTCCTAGTAAAGGCTCAGTAATAATTATTAAAAATTGCACAATTTGATATTCTCTTGAATTTGGAATCCAACTTGAAAGAACTCTAAAAACAATAATTATTGTATAAAGGTTTATTATATTAGATATTAAATTAGTCAATTAATTATTACTTTCTTCTGATAATTCATTTCCTCTATTTACAGCTTCGGCTATAGTTTGACTAATTATATCGTTGATATTTATTTTTTCTAAATAATTTAAACCAGCTTCGGTTGTGCCCCCGGGAGATGTAACTGCAATTCTTAATTCTTTTGGAGTTGAACTGCTAGAATTTAGCAATTCAGCACTTCCAATAAATGTTTCTATAGCTAATTTTTTGCTTATATTTCTATCAAGGCCTGATTTTTCCCCGGCTATAATAAATGATTCTAAAATTCTATAAAAAAAACCTGGACCACTACCNGATAATGCTGTAGATAGGTTTATTATTTCTTCTTTATCAACAAGAATTGATTTTCCAAAAGAATTAAGAGCCTTTTCAATAATTATTCTTTCATCAGAATTAACNTTATTTGTAGTATTCCATACACTTATCCCTTTAGATATTTGAGCTGGAGTATTGGGCATTATTCTAACTACTTTTAAATGATTAGTTTGCTCAACAATCTGATTTTTTGTGATCCCTGCCATAATTGAAATAAGAATTTGATCTTTCCCTAAAAATGATTTTAAATCTAATGAAACTTTTTTAAATAATTGAGGTTTAACGCATATCCAAACATATTTGGATTTATTAATCTCTTCAGAAATTTTTNTGTCAGTTAGGATTGATAAACTTTTTAAATTACTTGTTTTGCTACTATCTGGTTCTATTACTGTAATTTTATTAAAGCATTTTTTCTTATATACAGCATCAACTATAGCTGATCCCATGTTCCCAAAACCTATAAAAGTTGCGTTCTCTTTTTGGTTCATAATTTGGAATTTTTGGATAGATTTTGGGCTAGCTTTATTGCCTCAATCATACTTGTTGGATCCGCAATATTCTTGCCTNCAATGTCAAATGCTGTACCATGATCAACTGATGTTCTAATAAAAGGAACCCCTAAGTTTACAGAAATTGACTCTTCAAATCCATAAACTTTTATNGGAATATGACCTTGGTCGTGATACATAACTACAACTACATCATGCTTGTCATTAATTGCATCGTAAAATATTGAATCTGCTGGATGAGGTCCAGAAACGTTTATACCTTCCTGTTTACAAGCCTTTACTGCAGGAAGAATTTCTTCTTCTTCAGTATTTCCGATTAATCCTCCATCCGATGCATGTGGATTTAAAGCTGCAACACCTATTTTGGGGCTATCAAATCCCCACCTTGTAAAATGATCATGCGTTAATTTTATTGCTCTCTCAACATTTTCTTTTGTTACGTATTTGCAAGCTTCTGATAAAGATAAATGTGTTGATAAATGCATACATCTCAATTTTCCAGATACTAACATTGTTGCTACGTAACTGGCTTTGGATTTTCTTTTGAAAATTTCCTGATGNCCTATATCCTTGAATCCAGACATTTGCCAACTTTCTTTATTTATTGGGGCAGTGCAAATTGCATCTACATCTTTGGATATTGCTAAATCTGTTGCTAATTCTACCCATTCATGAGAAGCCTTTCCAGAATCTAGAGAATTTTNACCTAATGGGAAATCTATATTAGAATATTTTTGATTGTCTAAAACTTTAATCTTTCCATTGTCATCATATGTGCTTAAGTTTTCAATTATCTCAAATTTAAAATCTAAACTTAATTTTTGAGAAGTTTTTTCTAAGGTTTTAGTATCTCCAATAATTATAGGTAAATTATTTTTATTCGAAAATAATTTATCAATAGCCTTAATTATTACCTCCGGCCCTATACCTGATGGNTCACCTAATGTTATTGCAATTCTATTTTTATTAGTCATAAATTAACACTTAGAATATCCACAGCTATAGCACTTCTGACAACCTTCTTCAAATGCGAGACTTCCCACTTCACAGTCTGGACAACTTGGAAGAGCAGAATTATTGGCAGAGACATTTACTGTAACTTTTTCTGTTTCTTCAACATTTAGAATTGAAGACTGAATGTTATCTGAGTTATCAGTACTTTTTCCTTCAACGCTAAAAATTGATTTTTGAGTACCTTCACTGAATAATGTTTTTGTTTCGTCTGAAATAACTTTATCTAAAACAGTAGCAAGTGCATCAGGTACTGATCTTACGAGTGTTCCTTCATCCCATGCAGGGAGATCGGTTATGCCTCGTAATTGACTTATAACTTCTTTAGGATCTAATCCTGATCTAAGGCATAAAGATGCAACTCTAGAAACAGCTTCAGCCATAGCTGCATCATTTCCTCCAGCTTTTCCATGAGTTGTAAATATTTCAAAAGGTTTATTTCCAGCCATATTTACTGTTACGTAAAGATTTCCTCTTCCAGTTCTGACTCTAGAAGTAATGCCTAGAAGTTCTTGGGGTCTATCCATTGGTGTTATATAGCCATTGACAGAACTTTGAGGTAGAAAATCTTCTACTCCTTCAATCGTATTATCTGTATTATTCAAATCTTCTCTAGTTTTATCATTTGAAGCGTCATGACCTGTGGTTAATACTTCAACTTCTCTTGATCCAGATCTGTATACTGTAATACCCTTACATTTCGTTTCCCAAGCAAGCATATATGCATTTTCTACATCTTCTAAAGTAGCTTCATTGGGAAAATTGATGGTTTTAGAAATTCCAGCGTCAGTACTTTCTTGAAAGGCACTTTGCATTAAGACATGGTATGTCGGAGATATGTCTGCAGCAGTATGAAATAAATCTTTAATAGAATTAGGGACATCATCTCTATCTAATAGGGAGCCTCCATCAGACAAGTATTCCATAAGTTGTTCAGAGTAAATATTTTTCAATCTGCACATATTTTCAAAATTTTTGTCTACATAAAATAGAGTTTCTCCTTCTAAGATATTATGCTTTCTGTAAGCTAATGAAAAGATTGGCTCTATTCCTGAAGAAGCACCTGCTATCATTGATATTGTTCCTGTTGGAGCAACTGTTAACCTACAAGCATTTCTATAAGGATCTTCACCGTCTTTTTCCATCTTAGATCCTTTCCATTTTGGGAACGGACCTCTTTCTATAGCAAGATCTCTAGATTCGTTATCAGATTCTTTTTTGAAAAATGCCATTAATTCTTTTGCAATTTNTACTCCTTGTTCTGAATCATAAGGAATGCCAAGTTTAACTAATAGATCAGCAAATCCCATAATGCCTAAACCTAGTTTTCTTGTTCCTAGATTCATTTCTTCTATCTCAGGGATTGCATATTTATTAGCATCAATAACGTTGTCTAAAAACCTTGTAGTTAATCTGATGATTTTTCCAAGTCTTTCCCAATCAATTTTTTCATTTTCATCAGAATCTATAACAAATTTTCCAACATCAATAGACCCNAAATTACATGATTCGTTAGGTAAAAGAGGTTGTTCTCCACATGGATTTGTTGCTGTTATTCTTCCTACATGTTTTACAGGACTGTTTCTATTTACTTCATCAAGAAATACCATTCCAGGTTCTCCATTTGACCACGCNCCATGAACTATTTTGTCGAAAACTTCTCTTGCATCTAGTCTGCCTGCTTCAACTAGATCACTATCTTTATCAGCGGGGTTGGATTTTATGAATAAAGGATAATCGGTTCCGTCTTTTACAGCTTGCATAAATTGATCAGAAGCACCTACAGAAATATTGAAATTATGGATTTGTCCTTCAACNTTTTTACATTCTATAAAATCTAAAATATTTGGATGGTGAACATCCATTACTGCCATGTTTGCACCATCTCTTTTACCGCCTTGAGTCACTAGAGTAGAAACAGAAGATAAATGTTTTAATACTGCTATTGGTCCACATGCTTTTCCATGAGTTGTAGCTATAGGNGTTCCTGTCGGCCTTATGTCAGATAGCGAAAAACCTGTCCCTCCACCAAATTTTTGTACCATGGCTGCATCGTGTGCTGCTTTCATTATTCCTTCCATAGAATCTGTTAAAGGTAATACAAAACAAGCAGATAATGTNCCAGCGCCNGTACCAGCATTCATCAANGTTGGTGAGTTTGGAAGAAATTCTAAGCTAGCCATAGATTGATAAAATAAATTTTCTATTTTTTTCACTTGGCTGTCATTTAAGCCATAGTCTTTTTCAGGTTTAGATAAAGCTTTTGCAACTCTAATAAACATTTGATTTGGAGTTTCTACTATTTCTTCATTTTGGTCTTTAAGTAAATATCTTTTTTCAAGCACTACATTCGCATTGTCACTAATTGGTGCTGGTTCAAATTGTTCATTGATTTCACCATATCTATTAACTTCAAGGTTTGATTTATTTGTTTGTACCATCGAGATTTACTCCTTTTCCTTTTTTTTTATTTTTTTTTGAGGGAACATTTCCAACTGATCTTTTGCATTGATAATATTTTCAGTTTTCAATTTATCAATTTCATTAACAAAGCTATCTTCATTTTGAAAGTCTCTATAGACGCTAGAAAATCTTATGTAGCTTACTTTGTCTATTTTGATCAATTCATTCAAAACCATTTGTCCGATTAAATTTGAGCTAATTTCGGATCCATGGTTTTGCAAAAGTGCAGTTTCAATATCTATAGCTATCTTTTCAATTTTTTCTATTGATATAGGTCTTTTTTTACAAGCAGTAGTTATACTTTTGGTTAGTTTTTCTACAGAAAAAGTCTCTTTTGTGTTACTTCTTTTTGTTACATTGAGAAGTTGAGCGTGAACCTTTTCATATGTGGTGAATCTTAATGAACACATTAAACATTCACGTCTTCTTCTTATGCCGTCCTGAATATATCTGGAGTCAACAACTTTAGATTCTTGGTTATCACAATAAGGACAATTCATAGTTTGAAATTCAAATCAAAAAATTAGCTTTATAAAATAGATTAATTAAACTATCTACTATTAGTAGTGCCTTTGTCAAGCTTAATGTACTACATATTGTGCAATGGAAAAAAAACGTAAAATTCAAACTGAAAAAACATAATCTAGAAAGGTTTTGTTTATAGTTTTTTTATTTTCTTAAAAATGGAGGAATGTCTAAATCATTTGAGTTATTAGACTGATTTGGTTTAGGGCTTTGTTGATTTGATTCTTGAGTGTTTGGTGATCTTTGCGGCCTTGATTGTTGTGAAGTTTGATTTAATGAAGGAAATCCTGTTCCTATTAATGTTATTCTCATCTCATTGTTAAGTCTTTCATCCGTCACAGTTCCAAAGATTATATTTGCATCAGGATCTACAACCGAAGAAATTGTTTGAGATGCTTGTTCTATTTCATTTATTGATAAGTCTGACCCTCCTGTAATGTTGAATAAGACTCCTTTAGCGCCGTCAATTGTTTGCTCAAGTAGTGGTGACGAAAGGGCCATTTCCGCAGCTTCAATAGCTTTGTCCTCTCCTTTACCAGTACCAATAGCCATCCATGCAGGACCTGCATTTTTCATGATTGTGGTAACATCTGCAAAGTCTAGATTTATTTCTCCTGGTGTAAGTATAAGCTCAGCAATTGATTGCACTCCTTGTCTTAATACATCATCAGCTCTTCTAAATGCCATATCCATAGATATATTTGTATCGGAAGCTAAAAGAAGTCTATCGTTAGGAACAACAATTAGTGTGTCACATTGATCTTCTAAGCGTGAAACACCTTCTTCTGCTTGCTTGGTTCTTTGAGATCCTTCAAAAGCGAAAGGTTTTGTAACAACACCTACAGTAAGGGCTCCAGCATCTTTAGCAACACTTGCAACTACAGGTGCTCCTCCTGTTCCAGTTCCNCCACCCATTCCTGCAGCTATAAAAACCATATCTTGACTTTGAACTATCTCTAAAATATGCTCTCGATCTTCTTCGTGGCAAAGNCGTCCTTTTTCAGGGTTTCCCCCGACTCCCATTCCTCTAGCCAATCTGTCNCCNACTCTTANTTTNNTAGGGACATCNGAATTTGATAAAGCTTGNGCNTCNGTATTNATAGTTGCGTANTCTATATGAGAAATTTTATTTTTATACATTCTATTNACNGCATTNGANCCACCNCCNCCNACACCAATTACNGCTACTTTAGCTTGTCCTATATTTTGATCGCTNTCTTGTACCAAAANTATTTTCCTTTNAANATNNTTTTNATTTTTTCTATNANCATTTTAACACTATTTTGGANATNTGAACTAATTTTCATTATTTTCNNAGAATCAATAGTACTTATATTGCTAGANNTTTTTGCANTTTCGTATTTGTTAGAAAGAGAGTATTCTGTCTCATCGTCAATCTTGTGAGCGTAATTTCCCATNGCAAGTGCATTCATAGCTTCAATAGGGAGATTTTCGCCTAGGAATTTAATGCCTTTTGTATCTACTATTCTTGCTTTAGACTGAAATATATATCTNGCAAGAGGAACCATTCCTTCNAGTTTGCTTCCTCCTCCAGATAGTATAATTCTTTCTGGAAGATTTTCTTGACCTANNGTGTCAATNAATTCTTGCCTTATTAGGTTNAAAACTTCAATTGCTCTTTCTTTTAGGACCTGTGAAATCTGACGTTTTGTTATCTCAAATGTTTTTGTAGAGTCTTCCTGTTTTATGATTACTTTTTCAGCGATTCTTTCATTTTCAGGAGTACAACTAGTTTCAAATTTTAGCTGATTTGCAAAATCTTTATTTGTAGAAAACGCGATTGATAAATCTGATGTAAATTGATTACCTCCAACTGGCAATGAACCGGTCAAAACAGGTTTTCCTTTTTTTGAGTAGCAATAATCTGTGCTTGCTGCACCTATATCTATAATCAGTGATCCTATTTCTTTTTCGTCAGAATTTAATAAGTATTGAGATGAAGCTATTGCCTCAGAAATCACAAGGTTAGTTGATAATCCGGAATTAGAAATAATATTTTTGACTAATTCGATATCTTCTTTTTCAATGTTCACATACAAATTACTAACTGAAAGTTTTTTTGTATGCATACCCAGAGGATGTCGAATGCCCACCATTCCATCTAGGCTATATTCTAACGGAATAATATGAGCAGTACTTTTGGTNATAAACGAATTTATTTTAGGATTNTTTTTGGATAATAAATTTAGCTGATCTTGAGTAATTATNTTGCTTGAGTCTAGATTGTCTATTGAGGATTCAATTATTGTTGAACTTACAGATGTTCCTCCAAAGGCTACATTGCATTGAGAAATTTCATTGTCAACATTTCTAAAATCTCTTATCAAATTTTTGATCTGATTTTCTACCATATCTGATGTTTCGGGTGTTATTTTTTCTCTGATAGGTTCAGCATAATTTTTTTCTGCATAAAAGAGTATATCGATGGAGTTATATACTNTTTCAGTTAGNATTAATTTACAGGAATTTGAACCTATATCTAANGATAAAATTTTACTCATATTAAATTCTTTCAACTACTCTTAATTTAGCGCTNCTGCTNCTCCTGTTAGAGTTTATTTCATTNGGAGAAGGGACTATTGGTTTCTTAGTTATAATTTTTATTTTTGGCGTATGCNCACAATCACATTCTGATACATTTGGAGTGCAAATACAATGTTTTGATTCTTTTCGGAAGAAATTTTTAACTATTCTGTCTTCAAGGGAATGGTAGGATATTACTGCAATTCTTCCACCTATTCCAACAATTTCCAATGCTTGTTCTAGTGCATTTGACAAAGAGTTGAGTTCTTCATTTACGTATATCCTAAGAGCTTGAAAAGTTTTAGTNGAAGGATTTATTTTATAATTTGTTTGCCGCAGATTNTTTTTTATTAANTCAGATAATTGATCAGCGTCTTTTATNGGTCTGTTTTTAACTATAATTTTGGCGATTTTTCTNGATCTTCTTTCTTCTCCANAATTATATAAAATATCTGCAATTTCAGNCTCTGAAAAAGTGTTTAATACNTTTTCTGCAGTCAANGTTTGATTNAGGGAAAACCTCATGTCTAAAGGAGCTTTTCTTCTAAATGAAAATCCTCTTGATTCTTTATCAAGTTGTANTGAAGACACTCCTAAGTCAAAGAGTATTCCNTGGCAGGGTATAAATTGTGATTTCATTGCAACTTTTCGTAATTCTCTAAAATTATTATTTGAAAATAAAAATCTATCACCATATTTTTCTAGTCTATTTTTAGAAACCTCAATTGCCTCATGATCTGCATCTATTCCTAAAACTTCTCCNCCAGGGCTACTTGCCTCCAATATACTCTTTGTATGCCCTCCTTCACCTAATGTACAATCAATATATCTTCCTCCAGATGTAACGTTTAAAAACTTTAATATTTCTGGAACCAGTACAGGCGTATGTTGTATTTCTAAATCACTCAAAATCAAATTCTTGCCTTTATAATTTTTTTCTAAAGTTTTTATAAATGGATATCTATTTATATTTTCGCTTTTTGAAAAAAAAAATTCAATTGAGAGTAAATACGGATTTAATTCATTTATAATTAAAATATGAAAAAATTTGTATGTATAACAGTTTCAGACACAAGATTTAATAATAAGAANATCTCTGATTTGAGTGGAGATACGTTGACTGNTATTCTTTGCCAATTAAATTTGGAATTATTTGAAAAANTAATAGTTCCTGACGAAGAAAATNACATTTNTGATGCTTTAAAAAGATTTATATCNATNAAAGAAGTAGANCTAATCATAACTACAGGGGGGACTGGAATNTCTGAAAGAGATATTACTCCTGAAGTAACAAAGAAATTTATTGAAAAAAACATCCCAGGAATTCCTGAGTTGATAAGAGCTTCAAGTTTTGAGAAAATAAATAGCTCAGCCTTATATAGAGGATATTGTGGAATAGTAAAAAACAAAATCATTTTAAACTTGCCAGGAAGTCCTGGAGGTGTGAGAGATGGTTTGGATTTATTTAATAAAATTTTACCTCATATGTTTGAAATTTTAGATGGAAAACAGGGCCATTGAAATGCANAGTATAGATATAGTAAGTCTNTTTCCAGAAATAATAACAAATTATATTGAATCGTCTCCATTTAATAAGAATTTGCCTNCTGATATTGAAATAAAAACTCATCAACTTAGAGATTTTTCTAAAAATAAACATCAAAGAGTTGATGACACTCAATATGGTATTGAACCAGGAATGGTTCTAATGCCTGAGCCTTTAACAAATGCAGTAGATTTTATCCATAAGTCAAGAAAGAAAAANCCATACACGATTTTACTATCTCCACAAGGAGAATTAATAAATCACGCAACTTTAGAAGACCTTTTTCAAAAAGAAAATTTACTTTTTATATGCGGCAGATATGAAGGTGTAGATGAAAGGTTTATTGAAGAAAAAGTTGATTTAGAGATTTCAGTTGGAGACTTTGTTCTTTCAGGAGGCGAACTTCCTTCTTTATTAATAGTTGAAGCTTTATCAAGGTTTTCCCCCGGTTTTATGGGAAATAAAGATTCTTTTGAAAATGATTCTTTTGGAAAAAATTTTCAATTANCACTTAAGGGACCTGTTTATACTAAACCACGTGAATTTAAAGGAAAAAAAGTTCCCGAAGTTCTTCTTTCGGGAGATCATAAAAAAATTTTAGAATGGCGAAAAAATATTTCTTNAGAAAGAACGCAAAAAAGAAGAAATGATTTAATAAACTGAACTTAATTACTATATCTTTATAACACTTAAATGATATTATTAATTACTTCGTATTGTAAAAAAAGAAAACGTATTAAAAATGAACGAAGAAGATAAAAAATCCCAAGAACCTGCAGCAGAAGAACCTAAAGCAGAAGAACCTAAAGCTGAAGAACCTGCAGCNGAAGAACCTAAAGCTGAAGAACCTAAAGCTGAAGAACCTAAAGCTGAAGAACCTAAAGCTGAAGAACCT
>PASM01000009.1 GCA_002711965.1 Chloroflexota bacterium
TTTATGAAGATTAGCTGCTTTCATTCCAGGTCGATAATCGCCTTTATCATCTAAATTTGAACCATTTACTACCCATTCAAAACCTAGATCATCGGAAATTTCAACTAAAGTACTATAAAGTTCATTTTTACAAAAGAAGCATCTATTAACATCATTCTTAACATAATTTTCATCTTCCATTTCTTTAGTTTCAACTATTTTATGATTCCATCCTTTAGATTTCGCTAGCTTTATAGCATCATCTCTGTCATCTTGGGCAACGCTAGGTGAAAATGACATAACTGCCAATGCATTTTTACCTAATGTTTCATTTGCAACATCCATTAAATAAGAGGAATCTACTCCCCCAGAATATGCAACTATTACACTTTTCATTTCAAAAAGTGTTTTTTTTAACTTATCTTCTAAATTAGAAATTTTTGTAATCATTTAGCAGAATATTAGCGAATTTTTTAAATTATTTCATTCAATAAAGTTATATTTTGGATGTTATTTTAAAAGGATTATGATAAATATATAGAAATTTACATAATAAATCAGGAGTTTATTGTAAGTTTCAGATATTGAGAAGAAGAGGAATAAGATGGAAAAACCTAATGTATATTTTATGGATGCTAGGAGTGAATCACCTGACACTAGCTTGATTAACAAAACTGTGACAGTTTTCGAGGCTGCAGGTTTTGACAAAATGATAAACGAAGGTGATGTAGTCGCTATCAAAATGCATTGTGGCGAATTGGGGTCTAGTGCATATATTAGACCTGCATATGTTAGAGCAATTGCAGATAAAATAAAGCAACTAGGCGGAAGGCCATTTGCATGTGACACAACAACTCAAACTTATGGAACATGGGGATCAAGGGTTACTGAGTTAGATTTAATTGAAACTGCTGAAAGAAATGGGTTTTCATCAGCAACATTGGGGTGCCCATTTATATCTGCAGATGGATATGTTGGAACAAGTGATTACAGGGTTGATGTGCCTGAAGGTTACTTATTAAAGGAAGCATATATAGCTCAAGCCATTGCAGCAGCAGATAAAGTAATAGTATTAACTCACTTTAAGGGACACGGAATGGGTGTAATAGGAGGTGCTTTAAAAAATCTTGGTATTGGATGTCAATCAAAAAGGGGAAAATTCAACGTTCACATGGGACGTCATCCAGAATACGGCATTGGAGATTCAACCGTTTTTCATCCAGAAAATTTTAAAGGAAAAGAATCTGACCCTGATTGGGAATTATTAGAAAATTGTTGTCCATTGGGATTATTCAAAGTAACTGATGACGATAAATTATTATGGGAAAGAGAAAAATGTATTAATTGCTTAGGTTGTGGGAGCTGGATGAATCCTAGAGGAATCTTTGAACCTAATTTAGCAAACTTTGACGCTACTGATATTGCTATTGCTGACGCAGCTTTAGGTGTAATAAAAGCAGTAGGGAAAGAAAATATAGGTTTTATAAATGTAGCAGTTGATGTCTCTCCAAAATGTGATTGTGCAGGTTTCTCTGATCTGCCTTTAGTTCCTCACTTAGGAGTTTTTGCATCTAAAGACCCTGTTGCTATAGATCAAGCTTGTGTTAACGCTGCTATGCATGCACCGGGAACACCTGGATCTCTTGCAGAAGAAATGGGAATTGACGCACCAGGAGAAAGAAAATTTGATTTGGGCGGAGGAGCAATTGAAGGACTAAGTGAACAAACAACAATAAATACTGCAGTAGTAAATGGTTTGGGAAGTAGAGATCATGAAATAGTTCATGCTCAACCCCTAGGAAGAGATAGGTTTGCATTCCCTCCTGATCCAAGACCAACTAAAGTTAGATTTGCAAAAATGTTTGAAAAATTTCAACCTTTTCCATTCGATAGGCATGATGGACGTGGTTACAAAAGACTTGATAAAGTAGATATAGATGCAGTGAAGGGTGACAATATCACAGTAGACCCTCATTCACATCAAGATGCTGCTTATCATGGAGATGGAGGATGGCATCCTGGAGACGATGACCCTAGTTATCACCCTAAGGATAATGGTTCAAATAATGATAAGTCATCTAAAGATTCAAAAGTAAAAAAAGATTAAAAATCATAGGAGAAAAAAATGGGAAGAGCTCAAGATTTGTTAGAAAAAGCAATGCAAAATATTAAAGAATTATCTAATAACGCAGACTTCTCAGAAAGATGTAATGACGGGCTAAGTAGATTAGATGTACAAAAAGACAAATTCTTTTTTCAATCTTTAGCAGGTCTGCCTTCAGCAAATAAGTTATTCAAGGCTACTGAAAAAATGATTTCAGATCCTAATGATACAAATATGAATGAAATTGAAACAGTCATTCAAGAAATAGACGATAAAGCTGATGCTCCAGGCACAGTCTTAACCTAGTGAGTAATATTTTAGTTACAGGTGGCGCTGGCAGCATGGGACGGCTAGTCTCCGAAAGTCTTATTAGCAAAGGTCATTTTGTTAATATATTTGATATCCCTTCAGCAAATTATGATGGATTCGAATCTTTGAAAACTAAAATATTTAAAGGCGACTTAAATGATGAATCTGTAATAGATGCTCTTAAAAACATTGATACTATAATACATTTAGCTGCAATTTTACCTCCTACTGCAAATACAAATCTAGAGCTTACTAAAAGAGTGAATGTTGATGGAACTAACAATCTTTTAGAAAAAATTAAAAAAATAAATCCAAATGTACATTTGATTTTTAGTTCATCTGTAAGTGTGTATGGAAAAAATACTAATAATGCACTAATTGATATAAGTTCATCAGTTAATCCAGATGATAATTATGCTCAAACCAAATATGATAGTGAAGTTTTAGTTGACACATCTTCTGTAAAAACTACTATCCTAAGAATTTCTGGAGTTTCTATACCAATTTTTCAAGAGCCACCATCAGAATGGCCATTTTTACCTAATCAACATATAGAATTCGTTCATAGGGATGATGTAGTAACTTCAATATGTAACTCAGTAGGAAACGAAGAATCCTATAATAAAATTTTTAATATTTCCGGAGGTGAAACATGGCAAATAACTGGGGAAAAATATGTGAAAGATTATTTTGAAATTTTAGAAGTTGGTATGGAAAATGCAATTTATCAAAAAGACGAAGGGCATTTTTCATGGTATGAATCAAAAAAATCAAATAAAATATTACAATATCAAAACAATACTTATGAAAATTATCTAGAACAGATTAGACAGGATTTAAGTAAATTAATGGGAGAATGATTTGAAAAAAATAGAACAAACTTATGGATACGATGATGTAGCTATAGTCCCTGGAGAAATAACTCTAAATCCTGAATTGGTAGAAACTAAAACAAAAATAGGCGAATTAGAACTTGATGTACCAGTACTTGCTTCAGCAATGGATAGCGTAGTAGATCCTAATTTTGCACAAGAATTATCAAGTCTAGGAGCAGCAGGTGTCATAAATTTAGACGGAATTCACGTCAGATATGAAGACACTGAAGAAATATACCAAGAAATCATATCTACTCCTCAAAAAGATGTAACTTCTCTTTTACAAAAAATTTACAATGCTCCAATGAAAGAAAATTTAATTGGAGAAGTAGTAAAAAAGATTAAAGAATCAGGAGGCAAGTGCTTTGCTTCATTTATTCCTGCCTCTACTAAAAGATTTGCTCCTATTGCAGTTGAAGCTGGATGCGATGCTGTTGTTGTTCAGTCAACCGTAACAACTGCTAGACATAATTCAAAAAGCTTAGAAGGTCTAATTCTATCAAAATTAGTCGAGTCCCTAAATGTTCCTATTATTGTTGGAAATACAGTAACTTATAATGTCACCAGAGAGCTAATGGAACAAGGTGTTCATGGTATTTTAGTAGGCGTAGGACCAGGTTCAGCATGTACAAGTAGAGAAGTTCTAGGTGTTGGTGTCCCGCAAATTTCAGCAACTCTCGAATGTTCAAGCGCTAGAGATGATTACTTCAAATTGACTGGTAGATACGTTTCTATAATTACTGATGGCGGGATCAGAACAGGTGGTGAATTATGCAAATCTTTTGTTGCAGGAGCTGATACTGTGATGATTGGATCTCCATTCTCAAAAACATTTGAGTCTCCAGCAAAAGGAAATCATTGGGGAATGGCGACTCCACATGGATCTCTTCCAAGAGGAACAAGAATAGTAAATAATCAAGAATATAGTATAAAAGAATTATTATTTGGACCATCTTCAAAAACAGATGGGACAAGAAACTTAGTGGGAGCGTTGAGAGTATGCATGGGAATGATTGGAGCAGAAGACATTATTTCAATGCATGATGCAACTTTAATATATGCTCCAACTATTAAAACAGAAGGTAAAAGCTATCAGCTATCTGGATTAGGTTCGTAAATTTGGAATATAAAGCTCAAAGAGGAACGCTAGACATTCTTCCAAAAGATGAAAATCTTTGGAATTATGTTCAGGAACAATGTTTTTCAGTTTCAAAATCATTTGGTTACAGATATATAGAAACCCCTATATTTGAAGATTCAAAAATATTTGAAAGAACTGTTGGTGAAGATACAGATATAGTTGAAAAAGAAATGTATACATTTACTGACAAAGGTGGAGACAATGTTAGCCTAAGACCTGAAAATACTGCTGGTGTTTGCAGAGCATTTATTGAAAATGGATTACATAATGAAACCCTTCCTGCAAGGCTCTTCTATTACGGGCCTATGTTTCGATATGAAAGGCCTCAGTCAGGAAGATACAGGCAATTTCATCAATTTGGAATTGAATGTATTGGAGATAGCTCATTTGATAATGATTTTGAGGTCATAAAATTAGCATGGAATATAATCAAGAGATTTAAAATTCCAAATACTGAACTAAATATTAACTCATTAGGGAATAAGGAAGATAGAGAAGTATATTCATCAAAATTAAAAGAATATTTTTCTAAATATATAAACGACTTACCAAAAGTAGATAAACTCAGATTTGATAGAGCCCCTTTAAGATTATTAGATTCAAAAGAAGAAATAACAATAAAAATATCTCAAGATGCTCCAAAAACATTAGATTACATATCAAATGAAAGTAAAATTCACCATGAAAATGTAATTAATAATTTAGAAGAATTAAGTAAATCAGATGAAGATTTCAAATTCAGAATAAATGACAAATTAGTTAGAGGTTTAGATTATTATAATAAAACTGTTTTTGAATATGTTAGTGATTCTTCTGGACCCCAAGGTGTACTATTAGGAGGCGGCAGATATGATCCATTGATCAAAATCCTTGGAGGTCCTGATACTCCTGCAGTAGGATTTGCAATGGGTATTGAAAGAATTGTAAATGAATTAAAAAAAGTTGAAATTAACAGTAAAAGCGATCTTGATATAGTCATAGTAGTATTAGATGATAATTTTAGAATTAATGCAGAAAAACTTTCTGATTTATTAAGAAACAATCAATTAAAAACTATTATTGCACCTAGAAGATCTATGAAAGGTCAACTTAGATTTGCAAATAATATGAATTCAAAGATTTCAATTATTTTAGGAAAAGATGAAATAAATAATGATTTACTTACAATAAAGTTTCTAAATTCAAAAAAAGATCAAATACAAATTAAAAATAATGATATGGAAAAAATCAAAAGCCTAATTATTTCTGAGGTATAAATGGAAGATTGGATATTAAATAGATTAGATGAAATAAAAAATCGGTTTGGAGAAATCGAGGTCCTTATGACTAAACAAGAAATTGTTTCTAATCAGTCAGAAATGAAAAAACTTTCTAAAGAATATAAAAATTTAGAAAAAATAAATAAGTTATGGGATGAGTACAATAAAACATCTATTGAATTAGAAGAAACAAAAGAGATGATGGATTCAGAAGACAATGAAATCTCTGAGTTAGCAAAATTAGAAAATGATACTTTAAGCAAAAATTTAGAAATACTGTTCAGTGAGTTGAATAAAGAACTAATTCCAAAAGATGCTACTGACGAAGCTGATGCTATAGTTGAAATTAGAGCTGGAACTGGCGGAGATGAAGCAGCTATTTTTGGAAATGATCTGTTAAGAATGTATACAAGATATTCTGAAAATAATAAATGGAAACTAAAAATACTAAGTTCTAATTATAGTGAATTTGGGGGTATCAAAGAAGTTGTTCTAGAAATATCAGGAGAGGGAACTTTTTCAAAACTAAAGCATGAAAGTGGGGTTCATAGGGTTCAAAGAGTTCCAAAGACAGAATCTCAAGGTAGAATTCATACTTCCACTGCAACTGTTGCAGTATTGCCAAAATCAGAGGAAATAGATATAGAAATCAAAGATGATGATATAAGAACCGATGTTTTTCATTCAGGTGGAGCAGGAGGGCAAAATGTCAACAAAGTGGCGACCGCTATAAGATTAACTCATAACCCTTCTGGGATTGTTGTAGCATGTCAAAATGAAAGATCCCAGCTTCAAAATAAAATGCAAGCGATGGAAATACTTAAGTCAAAATTATGGGATTTAGAATTACAAAAACAACAAGATGAAATTTCAAAAGCTAGAAAATCTCAAGTTGGTTCTGGAGGAAGGTCTGAAAAAGTTAGAACATATAATTATCCTCAAAGTAGAATTACAGACCATAGAATAAATGTAACTGTACATAATTTATCAGAATTTATGGATGGCTTAATAGATGAGCTTATAGGACCCCTAATGAAAAATGAGCAGGCTCAAAAAATGTTGTCACAAAATCCTTCTAAATGATCACAATTGGTGAAATCAAGAAAAAAATTATAACTTTATTGAATGATAACAACATTCTAGATTCACAATTTGAAGCAATTTCCATGATTTCATTTTCACTAGGAATCAATAATCAAAAAGCTATAATTGAAAACGATTTAGAGATATCAAATGAAGAAAATAGAACTATAAATAAGCTTCTTGAAAAAAGAATAAATGGCTATCCTTTAGCTTACTTAATAAATGAAAAATATTTTTTTAATGAAAAATTCTTTGTAAATAAAAATGTGCTAATACCTCGGCAAGAGACGGAAGAATTAATTGAATATTTCTTTTCTTTGAATAGTAAAGAATCTATGAAGAATAGAAATATTTTAGATATTGGGACTGGAAGTGGTGTTATTTCAATAATATGTAAAAAGAAATATCCTCATTCTAATTTACTTTCTATTGATAAAAGCCAGGGAGCAATTGAAGTAGCAAAAAAAAATGCTGATATAAAAAATGTTTTCATTCAATTTTTTATTGATAAAATTGAAACTTGCAAAATAGATAATATAGATTTTGTTATTAGCAATCCTCCATATCTAAAACAATCAATATTAAAAAATTTACAAACAGAAGTCTTGAAAGAACCTAAATATGCATTAGATGGTGGAGTTGATGGACTAAAAATCATAAACAAGATTTTTGAATGGGAAAAAAATATCAACAAAAATAAAGCTTTGCAAATAATCATTGAGATTGATGAAAATATTAAGCATGAATCTAAAAAACTAGCTGAAAGTTTTTATCCAAACAAGAAAGTCCAGATTATTGACGATATTGCAAAAAAACCAAGAATTCTATCTATAATATAATTCTATCTCTTTGTGTATTGAGGAGCTTTTCTAGCTTTCTTCAAACCATACTTCTTACTTTCTTTGACCCTTGAGTCTCTAGTAAGTAATCCATGAGATTTAAGTTTTGGTCTTAATTCTTTATCCATCTCACATAATGCTCTTGCAATACCTAGTGAAATAGCCCCTGATTGACCTGAAGCTCCTCCACCATGAATTTTAATTTCAGCAGATATTTTTTCTTTATCAACAATTTTTAAAGGTAGAAGCGCAACATTGACCAAATCATCCATTAATAATACTTCTTTTATGGATTTCCCGTTCACTTGAATTTTTCCATTTGTATTAAATATTTTTACTCTAGCAATTGATGATTTTCTTTTACCTGTTCCGTAATAATATGTTTTTTTTGTTGTCACTCTTTACCTCTTTTTATTTATTCTCAATTTGAGCTTGATGAGGATGTTCACTTCCTGAATAAATTTTTAATCTCTTCAACATCCTTGCTGACAATTTATTCTTTGGAAGCATTCCCTTAACTGCTTTTGTAATAATATATTCTGGTTTTCTATCTATAAGGTTAGAAAAAGTTTTCACTTTAGTACTACCAGGTCTTGTTGAGTGGGTTATATACTCCTTGTCAGAATATTTTTTACCAGTCACTTTTATTTTTGATGAATTAATTAAAATAACAAAATCACCTGTAATATCATTAGGGATATATCCAGGCTTATTCTTCCCCATTAGAATCATAGCAATTTTAGATGCCAAGCGACCTAATGTTTCGCCATCTGCATCAATTAGAACCCAATTTTCTGAGTTGTTTTTTTCTTTTATAGAATAGTGTTTTAATTTATTAATCATTTTTTTTTTACTAGGTTTCCATTTTACACTTTTTTTTTACTAATCAACTAGTTCCAATATAGCTATTTCAGCATTGTCACCCTGTCTTGTTCCCAAAGGAACAATTCTTGAGTACCCACCATTTCTTTCTGTAAATTTTTCAGAGACATTTTCAAACAGATGATCAACGACAGCTTTGTTTAAAATAAACTCAGATACTTTTCTTATTGAATTAAAATCTTTGGTTTTAGAAAGAGTTATCATTTTTTCAAGAATTGGTCTTGCTTCTTTTGCTTTAGCTTTAGTCGTTCTTATTCTTCCATGCATTATCGCATCAGAAACTAAATTTCTCAACAAAGCTTTTCTTTGATTGGATGGTCTGCTTAATTTATTTTTAGATAATCTATGTCTCATTTTATCCTCGTATATAACTGAATTATTAACTTTGCGGAAGCATATTTCTTTCTGCTAGAACATCAAATAATTCATCTAAAGATTTCCTTCCAAAATTTCTAATCTTCAACAAATCACCTTCTGGCATTGCAATTACTTCTCCAACTCTATTTATTCCAGCCCTCTTTAGACAATTGAGTGTCCTTGCAGACAGATCTAACGTCTCTACAGGAGTGTTATAAATATCAGGGCTAATACCAAGTCCTGCTGCAGGATTTTGTTCTTCAGCAGCTTGATCAAATTTACTAAATACATAAAAGCTATCCATCAATGTTTCTGATGCTTTTTGTAAAGCAGATTGAGGATCTATTGTTCCATCAGTCCAAATTTCTAAAGTTAATCTTTCCCAGTCAGATCTTTGGCCAACTCTTGTAGGTTGCACTGAAAAATTTGCCTTTTTGATAGGAGTAAAGACTGAGTCTATTGGCAATATTCCAATATTGGAATCAAATTCGTCAGATGCTCTTCTATAACCTTGCCCTTGCTCTACACTAAATTCTACAGATAAATGGGCATCAGGGGAATCTAAAGTTGCTAAATGATGGCCCGGATTAACAATTTCAAAATCAGCAGTAGCCATTATATCTCCTGCCTTAACTTCACCTTCTCCATCAACTTCAAGCCTAAGACGACCTGTTCTGTCAGATAAAGATCTTAATCGTATTCCTTTGGCATTCATCAAAAATTCATTTACTTCTTCTCTCATACCCTTGAGTGTTGAGTATTCATGTTGAATTCCTTCAATTTTAACCCAGTTTATTGCTGTACCAGGAAGTGCTGATAATAGAGCTCTTCTTAAAGGGTTACCCAAGGTTACTCCCCAGCCTTTATCAAGAGGTTCTGCTATGAATTTCCCATAGGTTTCACCGCCCTCTATCATTCTGATAGAAAGTTCAGGAACCTCAGGTTCAGAAACAGAAATATTGTCAATTGGCGATAAACCAAATTGTTTTTCTAACATTTATTACCTCCTTGAATAGTATTCAACTATTTGCCTAGTATCAATCTCAAGCTCAGCGTCAGAAGCAGATGGAAGATTGTTTATTTGTACAGAAAGTGCTGCTTTATCGAAAGATAACCATTTAGCACATTGATTGTTTTTAATATTTTCACTTGCTATTTGAAATAAGCTAGAATTTTTAGATTTTTCTTTCCAAGTAATCTTATCTCCCTGCTTAATTTCATATGAAGGAATATTTACTTTTTTATCATTGATCAAAAAGTGGCCATGATTGACTGCTTGTCTTGATTGCCTTCTTGTGTTAAACATTCCTGTTCTAAACATCACATTATCAAATCTTTTTTCAAGTAATATTAAAAGTTCATCACCAGTTGAACCTTCTATATTTGATGCTTTATCATAATAATTTCTAAATTGACGTTCAAGAATTCCATATAAAAATCTTGCTTTTTGCTTTTCTCTCAATTGTAGACCGTATGGAGACAGCCTTCTTCTTGGAGACATTCTGTTTTTTCCAGGTTTTGTAGCCATTTCTAAGCCTAAAAACCTCATTTTTTTGTTAACTGGACCTGTATATCTAGCCATAAAATTTCCCGTTCTAAATTATGTTTAAACTCTTCTTTTCTTTGGAGGCCTGCATCCATTATGCGGAACAGGAGTTACATCTTTAATTGAAACAACTCTAATGCCTGCATGTTGAATAGCTCTAATAGCAGCTTCTCTTCCTGCCCCAGGACCTTTTACGAAAACATCTACAGTTTTCATACCAAGTTCAACTGCTGTTTCTGCTGCTGTTTCTCCTGCTTTCTGAGCTGCAAAGGCAGTGGATTTTCTTGAACCTCTAAACCCTTTAGCTCCAGCACTACTTTGTGCAATAACATTTCCACTATTATCAGTCATAGTGATTATAGTGTTATTAAAAGTAGCTTTCACATATGCGTTGCCTTGAGGAACGAAAACTTTTTCTTTTTTTCTTGTTCTATTTCTAGCCATTTATACCTTCTATACTAGTGAGTTAATTTCTTTTTATTGGCAATTGTTCGTCTCTTACCTTTTTTTGTTCTTGCGTTAGTTTTAGTTCTTTGGCCATTTGCAGGCAAGCCATTTTTATGTCTCAATCCTCTATAGCTACCTATGTCACCTAGTCTTCTGATATTTAATTGAACTTCTCTTCGCAAATCTCCTTCTATTCTTATTTGAGATCTTTCTATAGCACTTCTTATTCTTGCCATCTCGTCTTCTTGAAGATCTTTAACTCGTGTATTTAAATCTATGCCAACATCAGAAATAATTTTTTTTGATGTTGATCTTCCTATACCACTAATTGCAGTTAGTCCTATTTCAACTCTTTGAGAATCAGGTATATTTACCCCTGCCAACATTGCCATTTGCTTATCCTTGAACTTGTTTAAACCTTGGGTTTTTTTTATTTATAATTCTTACTCTGCCTTTTCTTCTAATTATTTGATCATCGGCACTTCGTTTTTTTATAGATGCTCTTTTTTTCATATTTTTCTCACAGTATTATTTGAATCTGTATGTTATTCTTCCTCTTGTTAAATCATAGGGAGACAGCTCTACTAGAACTCTGTCTCCTGGTAATATTCTTATATAATTTTTTCTAATTTTTCCTGACGCATGTGCCAAAACTTCATGTCCATTAGCTAACTCAACTTTAAAAGTAGTATTAGGGAGAGCTTCCTCAACCTTACCTTCTACTTCTATTGCTTCTTTTTTTGCCATTTATTTACTTACCTTTGTTAAAACCTCAGGACCATTTTCTGTTATCAAAATTGTGTCCTCATAATGAGAAGATAATTTACCATCTTTAGTAACAACTGTCCATTTATCATCCATTACTTTTGTCTGCCATTTCCCTTGAGTCACCATCGGTTCAATTGCAATTGTCATTCCAACTCTCAAAAGTGCTCCTTGATTTTTTTTACCAAAATTAGGGACACTAGGAGGTTCATGTAACTGGGTACCGATGCCGTGTCCAACATATTCTCTTACTACATCAAAACCTTGACTAAGAACATATTCTTCTATTGCATTGGATAATATTCCAATTCTATTTCCTGCAATAGAATTCTCAATACCTATTCTCAATGCATTATCCGCAACTGATATAAGTTCATTCTTATCTTCGTCAGCTGAATCTTCAATTGTAAAAGTTCTTGCATGATCACTATACATGCCACCAACAATCGCACCACAATCAATAGAAACAAGGTCACCTTTTAATAATTTACGTTTACCTGGAATACCGTGAACAATTTCTTCATTTAGTGAAATACAAGCGGTTGCTGGAAACCCATACAAACCTAGAAAAGCAGGCTTAGCGCCCTCTTTTTCTATGTATTCTCTAAGAAAACTGTCAACTTCTCCAGTTGTAACTCCAGACTGAAGTTTTTCACCACAATTTTTCATAGCGCGAGCTACTATATCTCCAGCCTCTCTCATAGAGGNAATTTGTTCTGGAGTTTTAATGGTCCCCTCAGTAAGCAATTATTTAAGCATCTCCCATTAATTTAAGTACAAACTAATATTATATATCTAAATAAGGCAAATTGTACAGTACCATCATTGTAAAATTTTGTCAATTTCCAATGACACTTCTAAAATTGAAGAATTTGCCCTGATTTTACTTAACAAAGATTTTTCTTCATAAAATTCTAAAAGAGGTTCAGTTAATTCTTTGTATGTTTCCATTCTTTTAGAAACTGCACTAGGTTTATCATCTTCACGTTGATACAATTCTTGACTTGAACAACCATCTAAACAAATATATTCTTCATCATTTTTAGAAAAAGTTTTGGAACAATTTTTGCAAGAGATTCTTTGAGATAATCTGTTAATCAAATCATCGAAAGGAACATCAAAATAAAGAACATAATCTATTGATTTACTTAATTTTTCCATTTCTTTTTCTAAAGACAAAGCTTGATTTATTGTCCTTGGGAAACCATCTAATAAAATAGATTCTAGATTTTTTGTTGTTGATGAAACCATATTTATTATTAATTGATCAGGAACGAGTTCTCCTTGATCCATATATTTTTTAGCTTCTATTCCTAAAGAAGTATTATCAGCTATTTGAGACCTCAAAATATCTCCCGTAGATATGTGAGATAAAGCATATTTTTCCACTAACTTATAAGATTGAGTCCCCTTACCTGATCCAGGAGGTCCTAAAAGTATGATATTCATTACTAATTAACAAATCCTTCATAATTTCTCATTAAGAGTTGAGATTCTAACTGTCTCATAGTGTCTAGTGCGACTCCTACCATAATTAGCAAACTGGTACTTTGAACAATACTAGTGGTTGATTCTAATCCTGTAACAAATGAAGCTATAGATGGAATAACTGCTATTGTTCCTAGGAATAGAGCACCACCCCAAGTTATTCTAATTATAACTCTCATCAGATAATCTCTAGTTGGAGGGCCAGGCCTTATACCTGGTATGAATCCATTATTATTTTGAAGAGATTCTGCTANGTTTTGCTGATTATGGACTACTAATGTATAAAAAAATGTAAAAATCACCACAAGTATAAAAATTGCAATCCAGTATAAAGTTCCAGTAGGTCCAAATTGAACAGTCAACCATTCAGCTATTTGTGGCACAAAAGAATCAGATGCAGGATCTACAAAATAGGAGGCAACAACCGCTGGTAAAGCAAGTATTGAAAAAGCAAAAATCAAAGGGATCATTCCAGCAGAATTCACTCTAATNGGAATATGAGAAGAACCTTGAGATCTATACATTCTATTTCCTCTGAAGACACTTCGTCCGTATTGGACAGGAATTCTTCTCTGAGCTTCTGTAAATATAACTATNGTAAAAACAATCAATAAAATTAGAGCAATTAACAAACCTACTTGAAAAGGTTGATCTCTAAGAAGCCATAGTTCAGCTCCAATTGAAGGAAACGTGGATACTATTCCTGCAAAAATTATCAATGAAATACCGTTACCTATTCCTTTTTCAGTAACCAATTCACCNAACCATACAAGAATCATCGTACCTGCAGTCATNGATAGCAAAATNGCTAATGTATTAAGANTTTGNCCTCCTCCAAAACCAATTCCTGTAAGNGCNCCTTGCCCTAANGCTCCTGAAAATAGATTNATNTGTCCNTATCCTTGCANGAAAGCTAATGGAACTGTTAAATAATGTGTATATCTATTAATTGCCTTTCTTCCCGCTTCTCCTTCTTGAGCCAGCTCTTTTAATTGAGGAAGCAATGGAGTTAGAATTTGTATTATTATAGAAGCAGTAATATAAGGATAAACACCCAGAGCAGCGATAGATAAATTTCTCAAAGCTCCCCCTGAGAAGATATCAATAAAGCCTAGCAAAGGATTGGCATCAAAGGCTGCTTGCAATGCCTCTTTGTCTACACCAGGAACTGGAACATGAGCAAAAAACCTAAAAATAACCAGTATTAGCAANGTAAATAAAATTCTTGATCTTAAGTCAGAAATNTTAAATGCATCAATAATAGCCTGAATAAGAGCTGGTCTATTAGATTGTGCTGTAGTTGTCATAATATTATTCTATTACCTTTACTGCTCCTCCAGCTTTTTCAATTTTGGATTTTGCAGAAGATGATATAGCATGAACTTCTATATTTAATGATTTAGAGATATCTCCACCTCCAAGAATTTTGATCATTTGTTTATTACGTATCACGCCTTTTTTCTTGAAATCTTCAATAGTTACTGAGTCTTCTGGAAAAATATTTACTAAATCTGAAATATTTAAAGCTACATAATCTTTCTTAAAAACATTAGTAAAACCTCTCATATGAGGAAGTTTTTTTACTAATCTTAATTGACCACCTTCAAAAGTTGGGTTTAAGTTCCCTCCACTTCTTGAAAGTTGACCTTTTAATCCTCTTCCAGAATATGTTCCTTTAGAACCATTTCCTCTACCAACTTGATTGGCCTTTGGAGTATTTTTATTTTTTCTTTTTATGTCATGTAATTGAGGCATAATTTCACCTATCTATTTTTTTTCTTCAGTTGATATCAAATGATCAACTTTTTTAATCATTCCTTCAATTTGAGGAGATAAATCTTTTTCAACTTTAGATCCAATTTTTCTTAATCCTAAAGCTCTTAGAGTATCTCTTTGTGCAGGAGAGGCTCCTATTTTACTTTTTGTCTGAAAAATTATAACTTTTTTCATTTTATGCTCTTCGCTTGCTTATTTCTTTTTTGGGATTTTTCATCTCTTTTAATGCTTCCATAGTTGCATAAACAACATTTATTGCATTTGTAGAACCAAATGTTTTAGATACTACATCCTTAACTCCTACAGCTTCAAGGACAGCTCTTACTCCACCTCCAGCTATTAGACCTGTTCCAGGAGCAGCTGGTTTTAACATTACTTTTGATGAACCAAATTTCTTAAAAGATTCATGAGGTAATGTAGTATTACTTAAGTTAACGTTTATCATCTTTTCTTTAGCATATTTTACAGCTCTTTGAACTGCATCAGGTACAGCAGTTGCACTAGCTAAAGCTACTCCAACTCTTCCAGCACCATCACCTACAGCTACCATTGCATTAAATGATAAATTCCTTCCACCCTTAACAGTTTTTGAAACTCTTCTGATTTTTATGACATTTTCCACAAAATTAAATTCATCGTTATCCCTATTTCTTCTGGATCTAGAATTTCTTCTATTCTGGTTATTTCTATTCTGGTTATTTCTATTCTGGTTATTTCTATCTTGAGTTTTGTTCTCAGGTTTATTATCAGTTGTCATTATTTATACCTCTATTCCTGATTCTCTAATTCCGTCTGCAACAGCTGCAACTTTACCATGGTAAAGATTACCTCCTCTGTCAAACACAACTTTCTTGAATCCAAGTTTTGAAATCTTTGCGCCAAATTCAATCCCCATTTTCTTTGATATATCTTTGTTTATGGAGTTTGATTCAGACTTTAAGGTAGAAATAGAAGTCAATGTAACTCCTTTAGAATCATCTATTAATTGAAGATAGATATTTTTATTTGATCTATATAAAGATACTCTAGGCCTTTCATTTGTTCCAGTAATTTTTTTTCTTACTCTCAAATGTCTTTTACTTCTTCCTAATGTTCTAGTCTTTCTTGTAAATTTCATTTTTATTCTCCTGCTCCAACAGCTGCTTTACCTGATTTTCTTCTTATTACTTCATCATCATACTTTATACCTTTACCAGTGAATGGATTAGGCTTCCTAAGAATTCTTATTTTTGCAGCTTGTCTACCAACATGCTCTTTATCTGTTCCTTCAATAGTTAATAAAGTTTGATCTTCTACAGAAAATTTATTTTCGCCAATTGGATCCACTGTTATAGAATGTGAGAAACCTAAACTTAATTCTAAAGACTTTCCTTTTAATTGAGCTCTATAACCTGTTCCAATCAATATTAATTTTTTTGAGAAACCATCAGTTACTCCTGTAACCATGTTTGAAATAAGTGCTCTATATAATCCATGAACAGACTTAGTTTCGATCTCATCGTTTTTTCTAGAAATAGTTAGATTATCCTCAGACAGATCAAATGAAATGTTTTGATTAGTGATTTTCTGCTCCAGTTGACCTTTCGGTCCTTTAACTGAAACTAGATCTTTTTCTATTTTAATTTCAACTCCAGATGGAACCTGGATTGGTTGATTTCCAATTCTACTCATAATTTCCTCTTACCATACATAAAATAAAAGTTCTCCTCCCAGAGAATTCTTTTTAGCTTCGAATCCCGTCATTATACCTTTGGGAGTAGATATTATGGCAACACCCATCCCAGAAAAATAAGTTGGAATTTCATCTTTTTTGATATAAATTTTTAGCCCTGGCTTAGATACTCTTTTCAATCCTGTAATAGCCGAAGACCCATCTTCAAAATATTTTAGTTTAACTGATAAATTAGAAAATTTATCAGAATCATCTTCTGAGAACTCTGATATAAAGCCTTCATTGTTTAATACTTCTAAAATCTTTTGATTTACTTTAGATTTCCCAATTGAAACCCTTTCATGCTTTACCATTATATAATTTCTAATTCTAGTTATCATATCTGATATTTGATCTTCAATAGTCACAGTAACCTCTATAAACTTCCTTTTCTTATTCCTGGCAAATGTCCTCTAAGAGCTAAATCTCTCATTGAAATCCTACTAAGTCCAAAAAATCTCATATAACCTCTTGGTCTTCCAGTTTTTTGACATCTATTTCTAACCCTAACAGGGCTAGAATTTTTTGGAAGCAAATCTAATTTTCTTCGAGCTTCCATCTTTTCCTCAAAAGTTGCTTTTGAAGAATTAGCAATATCTTTCAACTCATTTCGAACTGTAGAATATTTTTCTACCATTCTGATTCTTTTATTATTTCTTGCAATTGCAGATTTCTTAGCCAATTAATTCTCCTTAATTATCTTCAAAGGGCATTCCTAATAGTTCTAACAATTTCTTCGTTTCGTCATCACTATTAGAAGTTGTAACAATATTTATTTGCATACCTCTTAGTTTATCAATTTCGTTGTAATCAATCTCAGGAAAAATAACTTGTTCTTGTAATCCAAGTGAATAATTTCCATTCCCATCAAATGACTTTTTTGAAACTCCTCTAAAATCTCTTACCCTTGGCAAAGAGACATTAAATAATTTATCTAGAAAAAACCACATATTGTAAGATCTAAGAGTTACTGACAAACCGATAACTTCCCCTTCTCTTAATTTAAAGTTAGCAATAGATTTTTTTGCTTTTCTCTCAATAGGTTTTTGCCCTGTAATCAATTGTAAATCCCTAGCAACTACTTGAACAACATTAGAAGATGCTAATGCCTCTCCTAAACCTACATTTACAATTACTTTCGTAACTCTAGGGACTCTTAGTCTGTTTGTAAAACTAAATTCGCTCATCATTTGAGGAATAATTTCTTCATTATACTTAGATTTTAACCTAGGTATTAATTTTTCTGTATTCGAGTTTTCTTTTTGCTTAGTAGTCAAATAATTCTCCAGTATCTATTTCTTAGACTTTCTTACTATTCTGTTATATTTTCCTGAATCAAGCTGTTCGTATGAAACCCTTCCAGACTCTGAACTTTCTGGGTCTATGAACAAAACGTTTGAAATATTTATAGGTGACTCTTTATCGACAATTCCAGATTGAGTTACATTTGGTGTGTTTTTAATATGCTTTTTTGAAATATTTACACCTTCTACTATCACTCGAGAATTCTTTTTATCAACACTTATAATATTTCCTTTTTTACCTTTATCTTTACCAGCTATAACTAGCACTTCATCACCTTTTTTAATCTTAAATTTCTTGCTCATAATTATATAACCTCCGGCGCTAAAGATACTACTCTCATAAATTGCTTATCCCTAAGCTCTCTTGCAACAGGACCAAAAATCCTCGTTCCTCTTGGATTATTATCTTCACCTATAATGACGCATGCATTTTCATCAAATTTAATATATGAACCGTCATTTCTTCTTAATTCTTTTTTCGTTCTTACTATTACAGCATTCACAACTTGATGCATTTTCACAGTTCCACCTGGTTGAGCATCTTTTACTGCACAAGTAATAATATCTCCTATACCTGCAAATTTAGTATGGCTATTACCATTAATATTTATGCAAAGAACTTCCCTTGCACCAGAATTATCAGCAACTCTTAATCTTGTTTCTCTCTGTATCATTTTTAAGCTATCACCTCAACTAATTTCCATTTCTTTGTCTTAGATATAGGTTTTGAAAATTCCACAACTACACTGTCTCCTACTTTTGCCTCTTCCTTTGGATCATGAGCTACTAATTTAGTAAGTCTTCTAGTAGATTTTTTATACAATCTATCTTTCTGTGACCAAGAAACTCCTACAATAATAGTTTTTTCAGGGGTATCAGAAATTACTTTTCCAATTCTTCGAGTTTTTTTTCTATCCATCTTGTTTATCTTTCTCATCGTTTTCTAATTGAGCAATTATTTTTCTTTCGTTTATAACTGTGGAAATTCTAGCTTTGTCTTTTCTTAATTTTCCAATTTGGCTAGTATCACTTAACTGCATAGACTTATGCTTAAACCTATTTTCCATTATTGACTTTAGGATAGATTCTTTTTCCTTAATCAATGCGTCATTATCTAATTTTCTTATATCTTCTATATTCATTTAAAATGCCAATTCTTCTCTTGAAATTATTTTTGTTGAGATAGGGAGTTTGTGCCCAGCTCTCTTTAGGGCTTCTTTTGCTATATCTTCAGGTACGTCCCCTATTTCAAAAAGAATCCTACCTTTTTTCACAACAGATACCCATCTATCAACAGCTCCTTTTCCACCACCCATTCTTGTTTCTGCAGGTCTAGCACTTACAGGTTTATCTGGGAATACTCTAATCCAAATTTGACCACCTCTTTTAACATGACCGGTGATTGCTCTTCTAGCAGCCTCAATTTGACGAGCTGTAATCCATGAAGACTCTTGAGCTTTTAAGGCAAAGTCTCCATTTGAAATAGTTGAACCCCTAAGAGCCATACCTCTCATTTTACCTCGTTGCTGTTTTCTAAATTTTGTTCTACTTGGCTGTAACATTTAATCTATCCTTCAGAGCTTGATTGAGTATTTTGATCTTGCGGTGCATTTCGTCCAATTCTAGCAGTCTTTATAGCTAGAAGATTTTCTGGAGTAGGAATAATGTCTCCCTTATAAATCCAAACCTTAACACCAATAACTCCGTATGTTGTATTTGCTTCACTTATTTCATAATCTATTTCTGCTCTTAATGTATGAAGAGGAACTCTTCCTTGCATATATTTCTCTGTTCTAGCAATATCTGCTCCGGCTAANCTTCCAGAAATAACTACTTTAATTCCTTCAGCTCCTACTTGCATTGTTCGTTGCATAGCAGTATTTACAGCCCTTCTAAAGGCTACTCTTCTTTCCAATTGTTCAGCTATTGATTCACCCACAAGTTTTGCGACTAACTCAGGAACCCTGATTTCATTAATATTTAACCTAACAGAATTGTTAGTTTTTTCCTCAAGGAATTTTTTTAATTCCTCAACTCTAGTACCGCCTCTTCCAATTATGATTCCAGGCCTAGCTGTATAGACAGTAACAGAAATATCTTGAGAGCCTCTTTCTATTTCAATTTTAGAAATAGCTCCATTTTCTCCAAGTTCTTTTGTAATTACATCACGTATATATCTATCTTCATTGAGAAGATTTGCATAGGATTTACCATTGTTAGCATACCACTGTGATTGCCAATCAATAACTCCGCCTAATCGAAACCCTGTTGGATGTGTTTTCTGTCCCATTTATACTTCCTCTGAATTTACTTCTATTGTTATATGTGATGAAGGGCGATCAAACGCNCCAGCTCGTCCTCTAGCTTTTGGCTTAAATCTCTTCATACTTGGTCCTGAATCTGCAAATACTCGAGTGACAATCAAATCATCTTCATTCGCAGAATCTTTATTAACAGCATTTGCTATTGCAGAATTTAATATCTTAAGAATTTCTAAAGCAACAGGAGACCCTAATAAATCAAGTTGTATTTTAGCATCAGAAACAGGNCTTGACCTTATAAGATCAATAACACGTCTTACTTTGTATGCTGAATGCCCAACATTTTTATTATGAGAGATTGCCATTAATTGCCCCTTGCATGTCCTCTGTAGGTTCGAGTTGGAGAAAATTCTCCAAGTCTATGGCCTACCATATTTTCACTTACAAAAACCGGCACAAATTTCCTTCCATCATGCACAGCAAATGTAACTCCAACCATTTCTGGCATTATCATAGATGACCTTGACCAAGTCTTTATAGGTTCTCTACTTCCAGATTCTTTTATTTTTTCAACTTTCTTCAAAAGCTTAGGGTCAACATAAGGACCCTTTTTTATAGATCTTGACATATTATCTATCGTACCTTCTTCTTAAAACCATTTTATCTGTTTTTTTGTTTCTTCTAGTTCTTTTTCCTAATGCAGGTTTACCCCATGGAGTTTTTGGATGTTTCATTCCTATTCCTGCTCTTCCTTCTCCACCACCATGCGGATGGGCATTAGGAGACATTGCTGAACCTCTAACAGAAGGTCTTCTTCCAAGTCTTCTTGATGTTCCAGCTCGTCCTAATTTTTTGTTTTTATTGTCAGGATTAGAAACTTGTCCAATAGTGGCAGTACAATTACTTAATACTCTTCTCATTTCACCTGAAGGTAATCTCAATAAAGTATAACCTGATTCATGAGCCATAACTTGTGCTGAAGTTCCAGCAGATTTTACCATTACCCCTCCTTTACCAGGAGAAAGCTCAATATTATGTACAATGGAACCTGTTTGAAGAGATCCCAATTTCTTTGTGTTACCTATTGTATTATCTGCATTTTCACCATTTTCTATGACATCTCCAAGCTTAGCATTGTTTGGAGTTAGAATATATTTTCTTGTACCATCCTCATATCTAATTAATGAAATTCTTGCTGATCTATTTGGATCATACTCTACGGATTCAATAACCGCTTTCCCAATTTTTGACCTCAAAAAGTCTAGCATTCTATATCTTCTTTTATGTCCTCCACCTCTATGACGAACAGTAATTCTTCCTTTATTATTTCTACCACCCTTTTTAGTTAAAGGAGCTAAAAGTGATTTATATGGAACATTGGTAGTTAAATCTGAAAAATCATCAACTACAGCGTCTCTTCTTCCAGCAGTTGTAGGTTTTAATTTTTTTGTTGCCATTTTTTATGCTCCCTCATAAAGAGTTATAGAATCACCAAGTTTAAGAGTAATCAATGCTTTTTTCCAAGCTGGTGTCAAAACTCTATTTCTTCCATAAGTCTTATTTTTTCCTTTTACTTTAATCACATTTACACTCTCGACCTTTACATCAAAAACTTCTTCAATAGCATTCTTTATTTGAATCTTGTTTGAATTTTTGTGTACCTTAAATACATACTTGTTACTCTCTTGCAATAAGGAGCTTTTTTCAGTTATTATTGGTGAAATTAAAATTTCTTCGTTATGCATCTTTTTTTACAGTCTTTCTAGTAGCTTTTGCTGGAGCTTTTTTTGCTGGAGCTTTTTTTGCTGGAGCTTTTTTTGCTGGAGCTTTTTTTGCTGGAGCTTTCTTAGCTGGAGCTTTCTTTTTTTGAAAATCTGGATCTCCCCAAAGAGATTGGATTTTATCTATTGCATCAAGTTCAAAAATTATATTTTTAGGCTTTAGCAGTTGATAAACATTTAACAATCCAGCTTCTATAACTTCAGAATTTTCAATGTTTTCACATGACTTCTTAAGGATTTTATTATTTTCATTAGTAACAAAAAGAATTGTTCCTTGAAGTTCTAGTGACTTGATACAATCAATTACATTTTTTGTAGAAGGGGTGTCAGATACTGGTGATTTTTCTATTATATTTACCTCTGAATCTTTAAGTTTTGCTGATAGCGCAATTTTCAGAGCTTTAGATCTCATTTTTTTATTCAATGATTTTCTTATATCTTTCTGATGGGGACCATGAGCGACTCCTCCTCCAACCATAATTGGGGATCTCTTTGAGCCTACTCTTGCCCTTCCACTACCTTTTTGAGGTCTTAATTTTTGTCCTGCATAATTTACATGAGCTCTAGTCTTTGTACCTTTAGTCCATTGCCTCTGATTTGCTAAGTACACGTGAATAGACTGATGCAATAAATCAGAGTTATAATCTTGTCCCCATACACTTGGGTCTAAATTCAAAGATTTTAACTTTTTGCCTAAATTATTTTTTACTTCTATTTCCAAAATATTCCCGTTTCCTATTTCTGAATTTCTATTCTTAATGTTGAACCATTTGGGCCAGGGACTGGCCCCTTAATAACAAGTATATTGTTATCATTATCAATTTTAGCAACAGACAATCCTGTTACAGTCATTTTTTCATTACCATACCTTCCAGGCATTCTTGTTCCGGGCCAAACTCTTCCAGGGGATGAACCAGCACCAATAGAACCAACTGCTCTGTGTCTATCTGACTGACCGTGAGTTTTAGGGCCACCTTTAAATCCATACCTTCTAACTCCACCTGAAAAACCTCTACCTTTAGAAGTTCCTGTAACTTTTATTTTTGTATCTTCTTCAAAAATTTCTGTAGTAAACTTTTGACCTACTTCAATTTGATCAAAATCTTCTGCTCCAAATTCTTGAAGTATTGAAAACTGCCCACCTGATCTTTTTTGATGACCTGATTGAGGAGAGTTGATCTTCTTACTGTCAGAAAATCCTACTTGAACAGAATCGTAACCATCCTTAGATTCAGTCTTAACTTGAGTTACAGTACAAGGCCCTGCTTGAACAAGTGTAACAGGCAAAGCTTTACCAGCATCATCATATATCAATGACATTCCAAGTTTTTTACCTATTATTCCATTTATTTTCATTTTTATCTCTTTATCTAATCTAATTCTCTATTATAGTTTTATTGCTATATCCACACCAGATGGAACACTCAAGCTTGTTAGAGAATCAATAGTTTTTGATGACGGTTCCAATATATCTATGAGTCTTTTATGTGTTCTTAATTCAAAATATTCTCTTGAATCTTTGTTTACATGAGGTGATCTAATTACAGTGAACATTCTTTTTGTAGTAGGCATTGGTACGGGGCCAGCAACTCTTGCTCCCGTTCTTTCTGCTGTTTCTAAAATTTGCTGAGCAGATACATCAAGAACTCTGTGATCAAAAGCTTTAAGTATTATTCTCATTTTTTGGGTTGGCGGCATTAGCTTTCCTTTCCTTTAGTTCCTGATATTTCTGTAGCTATATGAGCAGGAACTTTTGCGTAATGATCTAGTTCCATTGAGAAACTAGCTCTACCTGTTGTCAATGATCTCAAAGTTGTAGCATACTGAAATGTTTCTCCCAATGGGACATAAGCTGTTACGTTCTGTGAGTTTGATTGTTGTTCCATACTTAATATTTGAGCTCTTCTAGAGTTTAAGTCTCCTAAACAGTCTCCTAAAAATTCTTCAGGAGTAACAATTACTATTTTCATAATTGGTTCTAATAAAGAAGGGGATCCGGTAGTCATAGCTGCTTTAAATGCCATTGAACCTGCAATCTTAAAGGCCATTTCAGAAGAGTCAACATCATGGTGTGATCCATCTGTTAGAACTGCCTTAACATCTACGACAGGATATCCTGCAATTACGCCACTAGTAGCAGCTTCTCTAAATCCTGATTCGATTGGCTTGTAAAATTCGGTTGGCAAAGTAGCACCAGTAATTTCAGATTCAAATTGAATTCCTGAGCCTGGTTCCAATGGCTCAAGCCTCAAAGTACAATCTCCATATTGCCCCTTACCACCAGATTGTCTTATAAATTTACCTTGTTTTTCAGAAGATTTCGTAACAGTTTCTCTGTAAGCAACTTTAGGAGCGCCTTGAATAGCGTCAACATCAAATTCTCTTTTAAGTCTTTCTACAATTACATCTAGATGTAATTCTCCCATACCCGCTAGAACAGTTTGGCCAGATTCTTCATCAGTCCAAGTTTGAAGAGTTGGATCTTCTCCAGCAAGCCTTGCTAAAGATTCACCCATTTTATCTTGATCAGATCTAGTCTTGGGCTCTACTGCTACTGAAAGTACAGGATCAGGGAAGTCTATAGACTCTAATAACAATGGATTTGATTGATCACAAAGTGTATGCCCTGTAATAGCATCTTTTAATCCTATGGCAGCAACAATTTCTCCAGCTTTTGCTTCTTTAATTTCTTCTCTTGAATCAGCATGCATTTTCATCAACCTACCAGCTCTTTCTCTAGATCTAGTAGATGAGTTATAAACATTTGCACCTGATTCTAATATTCCTGAATATATTCTTAAATATACCAATCTTCCAACATGCTGATCAGTAACCACTTTAAAAACCAATGCGCTAAAAGGGTCAGATGAGTCTGGTTTTCTTTCTATTTCAACTGAACCATCAGAAACATCAGTTCCTCTAATAGACGGAACATCAATTGGAGACGGAAGATAATCTATCACTGCATCCAATAGGGGATGAACTCCTCTATGCCTCAATGCAGAACCGCATAGCACAGGGAAAATTTCTAAATTAATAACAGCTTTTCTTAATGCTTTTTTTAATTCTTCTACAGATAATTCTTGGTCATCAAAAAACTTGTCCATTAAAGCTTCGTCAGTTTCAGCAATTTTTTCTATAAGTTCGTTTCTATATTTCTCAACTTCATCTTTATATTCATCAGGAATATCTGTTTCTTTATGTTGAACAGCATCTTCTGATTCATATATAAAAGCTTTTCTTTCAATTAAATCAATCATACCCAAAAAAGAAGATTCAGCTCCCATAGGTATTTGAAGGGGAACAGCATTGGCTCCAAGTCTGTCATGAACAGTTTGAACAGCATTGTAAAAATCTGCTCCTAAACGATCCATTTTGTTTACAAATATCATTCTTGGGACTTTATAATCATTAGCTTGTCTCCAAACAGTTTCAGATTGAGGTTGCACTCCAGAAACAGATTCCAAAACAACAACTCCTCCATCTAAAACTCTCAATGATCTTTGGACTTCAGCCGTGAAATCTACGTGTCCAGGTGTGTCAATAATATTAACTTGGTGATTTCTCCAAGATGCATTTGTTGCAGCTGATCCTATAGTAATACCTCTTTCTCGTTCCAGAGACATAAAGTCCATTACAGTAGTTCCATCATCAATATCACCTATTTTATACGTTTCTCCAGTAAAATACAGAACTCTTTCAGTTACTGTTGTTTTACCTGCATCAATATGCGCTATAAATCCAATATTTCTTGTTTTTGATAAATCTTGTTCTGCCATAATTTTCCTTCTACCACCTGTAATGAGCAAAAGCCCTGTTTGCTTCAGCCATTCTATGAGAATCTTCTTTTTTCTTAATTGCGTTTCCAGTATTGTTTACAGCATTCAAGAATTCAGTGTAAAGAGAATCTTCAATAGATTGTCCTTTATTTGATCTTGCTGCTTCTACAACCCATCTATGTGCAAGAGCTACTCTTCTTTTTGGCCTTATTTCCACAGGCACTTGATATGTAGCTCCACCCACTCTTCTTGGTTTTACCTCTAAAGTAGGCATAGTATTTTTCATTGCTTCATCGAATAATTCTATTCCAGGGCGCTTAATTTCTTTTTCTAATTTGTCAATCGCGTTATATACTGCTTTTCTTGCTACGGATTTCTTTCCGCCTATCATTAAGCGATTTATGAATTTTGATAAATCAGTACTTCCATACTTTGGATCAGGATTGATTCTTCTTATAATTGCTTTTCTTCTTCGAGACATGATTTACCTTTTTACCTTATTAACCTTGATCCTTAATAGCTCCGTATTTACTTCTTCCTCTTTTTCTTCCTTCTACACCGGAAGTATCAAGAGCTCCTCGTACAATATGGTATCTTACACCTGGAAGATCTCTAACTCTACCGCCTCTAATCAATACAACAGAGTGTTCCTGTAAATTATGACCTTCTCCAGGAATATATGCAGTTACTTCCATTCCGTTAGTAAGTTTAACTCTTGCTACTTTTCTTAATGCAGAGTTTGGTTTTTTTGGAGTCACGGTTCTTACTTGCAGACAAACGCCTCTTTTTTGAGGACTACCAAATTTATCATTAGTCATCTTTTTTGTTAAAGAATTAAATCTAAATCTTAGGGCAGGAGCTTTCGCTTTTTTCCTTCCAGTTGATCTTGGTTTCTTTATTAGTTGATTGACCGTAGGCATATAATTTCCTTTTTATGCATTTATTGTTTACATTCCTTTAAATTAGACATTTAATTTAAAAGCTAATTGATACCACAAACTACTAGTATACGAATTTTCTACATGAAACGTCAATGAAAAAAGGTTAAATTTGCAGGCAATTTTGAAAAAAAGTATTTTTCGGATCAAAAATTTCAGTATAAAATCAAAATTATTAGAAATAAAAAAAATATAACATGTACGAAAATATCAATTTATTTGGTTTCAATTTAAGATCAGAAGATTATTTGATCAAGATATTAATAGAATCATTCAAATCTATTAATATCTTATGCGTGGAAAATTTTGAAATAAATGATAAAAATCAAAAAATATCTCTAAAAATAAACAATAACAATCACCCATTAATTAATGGGAATAATACAAAAGATGGTTTTTTTGAAATTGACTCTATACAAAATCCAAACAGCCTCAGTATAATAAACCTTCCTAGTTCATTTTCAGACAATTATTCCAAGCTGATTGATCTTAATTTTCCTAAAATTTTTAATTTTGAAGATCATAAAATTTTCGAAACATATTTTTTCAATAAAAAAGATCTTTCTAGCCAGATAATTACTATGCCTATTTCTGAGAAAGACTTAATAACAAGAATAAACATATGTTTCTACCAATCAAATGTACTAAATGAAAATATAAAAGAGGAAAAAGTTATCACGCAAGGCTTGTTACAGATTGATACTGAAAAATATCTAGTAACCCTCGAAGGTAAAAAAATAGATCTTACTTTTAAGGAATTGGAATTACTTAAAGTTTTATCTTCCAATCCTGGGAGAGTTTTTTCTAGAGAAAATTTACTAAAAAATATATGGGATTATGATTATTACGGAGGGACAAGAACAGTGGATGTTCATGTAAGAAGACTTAGAAGAAAAATTGAAGATCATAAATATAATTTCATAGAAACTATATGGAATGTTGGGTACAAATTCAATGAGCTAGAAATAGGATAATAAAATGAACAAAAAATCGGATACAAAAGAATATATTTTACGACAAGCAAGTGAGCATAATGTTAAATTTATTAGATTATGGTTTTGTGATATTTTGGGAAGATTAAAAGGATTTGCAATTAATGTAGAAGATCTTGAAGATTGTATAGAAAAAGGAGTTATTTTTGATGGTGGAGCTATCGAAGGTTTAGCTAGACAAGGCGAATCAGATACAATAGCTACACCAGACTTAAATACATGGCAAATTCTACCATGGAGATCTGATGAAAATACTGTCGCAAGACTTTTTTGTAATTTGAACTCCTTGAATAATCAAGAAAAAGTAATTGATAGCAGAGAAGTTTTACAAACAAAACTAATGCAAGCAAATAAGGATGATTATAAATTTTATGTTTCTCCTGAAGTAGAATTTTATTTTCTGGATAATGAAAAAAATATAGTAGACGAAGATGATGCTGGATATTTTGACCAAAGGTCTGTTGTAAATAGAGGATCTAATTTTAGAAGAGAGTGCGTTTTAAGCCTTGAGGAAATGGGAATACCTGTAAGATCTTCTCATCATGAAGTATCTCAGAATCAACATGAGATAGGACTAAGGCACACAGATGCTCTTACAATGGCAGATTCTATAATTACTACAAGATTAGTTGTAAAACAAACAGCCTTAAATCATGAAGGATTTGCAACTTTTATGCCAAGGCCTTTTGGGAATCTAAATGGTAACGGATTGCATTTGTATTTGTCTTTGTATCAAGGTGATGAAAACATTTTTTCTTCTCAAAATACTAGAAATAATTTATCAAAATCTGGAGAAAGTTTTATGGCAGGAATTCTAGAATATTCTGCAGAAATGAGTATTCTTACGAACCAATGGATAAATTCCTATAAACGATTATTGCCAAACTTAGAGGCCCCAGTTGCGGGTAAAGATCTATCAAATAGCATGTCAGATATTGTGAGAATCCCTCATATTTATAAAGAAGATAAGAATAATGCAAGAATTGAATTTAGGCTACCTGATTCAGCTTGTAATCCGTACTTAACATTTTCAGCTATACTTCATGCAGGATTAATGGGCATAAAAAATGATATGAAAATAGAAAAAAGATGGAAATCAAATATTCCTTCTAGCCTTTACGAGGCAATCAAAGTTTCTGAAAATAGCAATTTTTTAAAGGACGCAATAGGCAATCAAGCTTATAATAGTATATTAGAGAATAAAGAAAAAGAGTGGATTGAACATCATTCTGTTGTTACAGATTATGAGAGAAAATATTATATGAAATTTTTGTAATCATCTTAATTTTGTAACTTAGAAAAATAATAAAAATTAACATTTTTGTAACGGATTTAAGATAATCTATTTGCTTGGATTATTTTTTTTTAATTATGAGCCATAGAATAAAAAAATTAGAAAACTTAAATAAACTTTCTGAAAAGGGTTTATGCACCTATCACATGGATAAAGATGCATGTGGAGTAGGAGTTGTGGCCAATATCAAAGGGAAAAAATCTAATAGCATAGTAAAAAATGCACTAGATGTACTTGTAAATCTGGAACATAGAGGAGCTTGTGGGTGTGACCCTGAAACCGGAGATGGAGCAGGAATAACTATTCAAATTCCTGACAAATTTATTAGAAAAGAATTTAAGAATTTAGATCTTAAATTGCCAGAACAAGGCAAATATGCAACAGGTATAGTATTTTTACCTTCTGAAGATGATCTAAAAGAAAAAATATTGGCAATAATGACCAAGCTAATAAACTCTCCGCAAACAAAATTGCTAAAAATTAGAGAGGTTCCAACTAATCCTAATGCAATAGGAGAATGGTCAAGAGATGCAATGCCGACAATAAAACAAGTTTTCATAGAAAATAACAGTGATATGAATGATGAAGATTTTTCTAGAACTCTATTTATATTGAGAAAAAAAATAGAAAGAGAAGTTGAAAAACTAAAGACCCAGAAAAATAAAATAATATTAGAAAACGAATTTTATGTATGCTCTCTTTCTAACAAAATAATAATTTATAAAGGTTTATTAAAAACCGAACAAGTAGCAAATTTTTATCTAGATCTAAAATCTACTGATTTAGAAAGCTGCTTTGGTTTAGTTCACTCAAGATTCTCAACAAATACACTTGGTTCATGGAAACTAGCTCATCCATACAGAATGTTGGCTCATAATGGAGAAATAAACACGGTAAGAGGAAATAGAAACTGGATTAAAGCCAAAGAACAAAATTTATTAAGTGATAAATTTCCTGATAATAACGATATTCTTCCTATATGCGAAGAAGATGCTTCTGATACGGCCTCATTAGATAATGTTTTTGAGCTTCTGTTTCATGGAGGGAGACCTATAGAACATGTAGCTTCTATGATGATTCCAGCTGCTTGGGATCATAATGATCAAATGGATCAGAAAACAAAAGACTTTTATCAGTATCATGCTGGACTAATGGAAGCATGGGACGGGCCAGCAATGGTTGCATTCACGGATGGAAATAAACTGGGAGCATGCTTAGATAGAAATGGCTTTAGGCCATTTAGATATACGGTTACAAAAGATGATATCTTAGTTATGTCATCTGAAACTGGCGTTCTAGATATAGATTCAAAAAAAATCAAACTTAAATCAAGAATGACCCCGGGAAAAGGTTTTTTGGTAGATTTTGATGAAGGAAGAATAGTCGACTCCGATGAAATAATGAATCGTTTAATCAATCAAAAACCCTACTCAGAATGGCTAAATAAAAACTCTATAAACTTAGATAACATTGATGACAAAAAGGATTTGTTTCATTATCAAGGAGTTGATCTATTAGAGCAACAAATGGCTTATGGTTTTTCTAATGAGGATATAGAAATTTTAATTAAGCCTATGAGCTCATCTGGGAATCAACCTAATGGATCAATGGGAAATGATGCACCATTAGCAGTTTTGTCAGATAAACCTCAAAATTTATTTTCTTATTTCAAACAATTATTTGCTCAGGTATCAAATCCACCATTAGATCCAATTAGAGAAAAAATGGTAACTCAAGTTAGCATTTTGGCAGGCAAAAGAGAAAACTTATTATCAGAAACTCCAGAACACGCTGAGCTAATCAAAATTGAAAGACCAATTTTATTGAATCATGAAATAAATAAAATCTTAGAAATAAACCAAAAAGGCATTAAAGCTAAAAGAATATCTACTCTATTTAATGTTACCCAAGGAAAAAAAGGGTTTAGAGATTCTCTTGAAAAAATAAAAAAAGAAGCAGAAAAGTTAATTAAAGAAAATGTTTCAATAATAGTTCTTTCTGATAGAGGAGTAGATGAAAAAAATGGAGCATTACCTTCATTGCTAGTTGCCGGGACTTTGCATCACCATTTGATAAGAAATAATTTACGAGATAAAGTAGATTTGATTTTTGAAACTGGAGAAGCAAGAGAAGTTCATCACTTTGCTTTACTATTTGGTTATGGAATTTCTGCTGTAAATCCATTTATTGCATTAGATACAGTTAGAAATTTATCCAAGAACACTGATTCAGCAAAAAATCAAGATAATTTTTGTAAAGCTGCTATGTTAGGTGTTTTGAAAACAATGTCCAAAATGGGTATTTCAACTATGCAAAGTTACATGGGAGCTCAACAATTTGAAGCAGTTGGAATAGGAGAAGACTTAATTGAACAGTCATTTACATGGACTCCTTCCAGGATTGGTGGAATTGGAATAGATGAAATTAGTGATGATTATTTGATGTTTCATAATAATGCTTTTTCAAACTCAGAAATTCCCTCAAACTTAAAGTTAGACTTAGGAGGGTTATATTTATGGAGAGGCACAGGAGAAAGACACATGTGGTCCCCTGAAACCATATCTCTTCTTCAAAAAGCTTCTACACAAGATGATATAGATGCATATGACCAATTTGAGGATGCAGCAAATAAAGATTATTATGGAGACATAACTATAAGAAATTTAATAGATATAGATTATGAGAATTCAGATTCAATAGATATAAATGAAGTAGAATCTGAATTAGATATATTGAAAAGATTTGCTACAGGTGCAATTTCTTTAGGTTCCATTTCTAGAGAAGCACACGAAACTCTTGCAATAGCAATGAATCGTATAGGCGCAAGGTCTAATACAGGAGAAGGTGGTGAAGATGAATCAAGGTTTACTCCTGACTCAAATGGAGATTCGAGAAACTCTGCAGTAAAACAGGTTGCATCAGGGAGATTTGGTGTTACTACAAATTATCTCGTAAATTCTAAAGATATTCAAATAAAGATGGCTCAGGGAGCAAAGCCTGGAGAAGGTGGTGAAATTCCTGGTCATAAAATTTCTGAATATATAGCATCTATAAGAAAAACAACTCCTGGAGTAGAGCTAATCTCTCCTCCTCCTCATCATGATATATATTCTATAGAAGATATGGCTCAGCTAATTCACGATTTAAAAAACGTTAATGAAAATGCGAGAATTCATGTCAAGCTAGTTTCGGAAGTAGGAGTTGGAATTATTGCAGCTGGTGTTTCTAAAGGGAAAGCTGATGTAGTCCTAATTTCTGGATTTTCTGGAGGAACTGGAGCATCGCCTTTATCATCAATTAGACATGCAGGGTTGCCATGGGAGCTTGGTGTTGCTGAAACTCAACAAGTTCTTGTTGAACAAGGCTTAAGGGATAGAATTATAGTACAAACAGATGGGCAATTAAAAACAGGAAAAGATGTAGCTATAGCAACCATGCTGGGAGCAGAAGAGTGGGGAGTTGCTACAGCATCTCTTATAACAATGGGATGCATAATGTTAAGAAAATGCCATCTAAATACTTGCTCTGTAGGAGTCGCAACGCAAGACCCAGAATTAAGAAAATTATTTAAGGGAACTCCAGAAGCCGTAGTGAACTACTTTAAATTTCTTGCTCAAAGTTTAAGGAAAGAGATGGCTAAATTAGGTTTCAAAACTATAAACGAAATGGTTGGTAGAGTAGATAAACTAATTCAAAGAAAAGATATTGATCATTGGAAAGCAAAAAAAATAGATTTATCAAGAATACTATATAAACCTAAAGGAATAGAGGGTCAAAAATCATTTTGCAATACCTCTCAAGACCATCAACTAGATATTGCCTTAGATAAAAAAATCATGCAAGAAATCAATTTAGATAAAATCTCACATCAGAAAAAAGAATTAGATTTTAAAATCAAAAATATAAACAGAACAGTAGGAGCAATAATTTCAGGTAAACTAACAAAGAAATTTGGTGAAAAAGGAATTCCTGCTGATAACTTAAAAATTAATTTTCATGGGTCAGCAGGACAAAGCTATGGTGCCTTCTTGTCTAAAGGTATTTTCTTCAACTTAATAGGAGATGCAAACGATTATTTTGCCAAAGGTCTATCAGGAGGAAAAATTGTTGTAAGTCCAGACAATATAAATCCTGATTTTATACCAGAAGAAAATATAATTATTGGAAATGTTGCGCTATATGGTGCGACTGGAGGAGAAGTTTATATAAATGGTATGGCCGGAGAAAGGTTCTGCGTTAGGAACTCAGCTGCTGATGCCGTTGTAGAAGGAATAGGAAATCACGGATGCGAGTATATGACAGGTGGAAATGTTGTAATTCTTGGAGAAGTGGGTAGTAATTTTGCTGCGGGGATGAGTGGAGGAATAGCATATATTTATGACGCGAAATCGACTTTTGAAAAAAACTTTAATTCTGAATTATCCAACTTAGAAAAAGTTTTAGTAAAATCAAAGGATGAGGAAAAATTATTATCTCTAATTAAAAATCACTATAAATATACTAATTCTGATCAAGCTAATAGGATAATTGAAAATTGGAGCGCTGAAATAAAGAAATTTAAGAAAGTGATTCCTAGGGATTATGCGAAAATATTAGAGAAAAAAGAAAATAAAAAAAGCGAAAAAATAAATGGGTAAAGTTTCAGGCTTTAAAGAAGTAAATAGAAATACAGAAAAACGTCTTTCTGTCACTAAAAGGGTTAAAAACTGGAAAGAAATTTATGTTCCTTGGTCAAAAGAGGAAGCTTCTGTTCAGGCCTCTAGGTGTATGGATTGCGGGGTTCCTTTTTGTAACAATGGATGTCCTCTTGGAAATCTTATACCAGAATGGAACGATCTTGTGTATAAGCAGGATTGGGAAACTGCATATAAAAGATTGTCTGCAACAAATAACTTTCCCGAATTTACAGGAAGAATTTGTCCAGCACCTTGTGAAGCGTCTTGTACTCTTTCAATTAACAATGATCCTGTAAGCATTGAGATGATTGAAAAAAACATTATTGAAAAAGCTTTTGAATCTGGATTTGTAAAACCAGAACCACCTACACATAGAACAGGGAAAAAAATAGCTGTTATCGGCTCAGGNCCTGCTGGCCTAGCTGCCTCGCAGCAACTAAACAGAGCAGGTCACACTGTAACTGTTTATGAAAGAAGCGAAGAACCTGGAGGACTATTAAGATATGGAATNCCAGAATTTAAACTTGAAAAAAGCGTGGTTCAAAGAAGAATCAATTTAATGGAACAAGAAGGAATTGAATTTGTTTGTTCAACTAATGTAGGAATAGATATNAAGGCAGAAGAACTAAAAAACAATTTTGATGCAATTTGCCTCTCTGGTGGCTCAACTGTACCTAGAGATTTGCCTATCGATGGAAGAAGTTTAGATGGTGTACACTTTGCAATGGAATTCTTAGCTCAACCAAACTGGGAAGGAGAATCCCAAAAAGTTCCAATTTCTGCAAAAAATAAAAATGTTGTGGTTATTGGTGGAGGAGACACTGGTGCTGATTGCCTAGGCACATCAATAAGACAAGGAGCAAAAAAAATCACACAAATTGAAATTTTGCCAGAACCTCCTAAATCTAGAAAAGTAAATAATCCTTGGCCTGAATGGCCAATGATTCTAAGAACTTCTTCAGCTCATGAAGAAGGAGGAGAAAGAGATTATAATGTATTAACAAAAAACTTCTCTGGAAATGGCAAAGTAGAAAAACTGATTTGTGAAAAAGTAGAATGGGTAGAAAATAACGAAACAGGCAGACCAGATCTTAAGCCTATAAAGGATAGCTCCTTCGACATTGAAGCGGANTTAGTTTTATTGGCTATGGGATTTGTTCATCCTTTACAAGAAGGCTTGTTAAATGATTTAGCTGTAGAATTTGATCAAAGAGGAAATGTCAAAACTGATTCTAATCTTATGACTAATNTTGATGGAGTTTTTTCGTGTGGAGATATGCAAAGAGGTCAATCTTTGGTAGTTCATGCAATTGCTAGTGGAAGAAGTTGTGCTAAAAAAATAGATATATTTCTTGAAGGAAAATCTAGCTTGCCTGACGTTAGAGGATTTTTTAGAAATATAAAATAAAAACTGGAATCATAGATGTCTAATATCAAGATATCAATTAATCAAATAAATACTAAAGTTGGTTCTTTACATTCCAATACAAAAAAAATTGTTCAGAAAATCAAAGAAGCCGAAAAAAAAGATTGTGACATAGTTTGTTTTCCTGAGCTTACAATAACAGGATATCCGCCTGAAGATTTAGTTCTTAGTGAGACTTTTGTTAAGAATAATTTATTTGCTTTAAATAAAATTATTGATTCCACTGATAATATAACAGCTATAGTTGGATATATTGATAGTGAAAATGATGAAATTTTCAACTCAGCAGCAATTATTTCNAATAAAAAACTTATTGCTAGTTATAGAAAAAATAAGCTTCCTAATTATGGTGTTTTTGATGAAAAAAGATATTTTTCCCCTGGGAATCAAATTATCACTCTCAATAATAAAGACATAAAAATAGGTATAAGTATTTGCGAAGATATATGGGAAGACTTTGAAGTATGTAAACTTCAAGCAGATTTAGGATGTAATTTATTAATAAATATAAACGGATCTCCATTCGACAAAAACAAAAAAATGCTTAGAGAAAAATTACTATCAAATGTATCTAAGGATTGTAATGCTCATTTGGTATATGTGAACGCAATTGGAGGGCAAGATGAACTAGTTTTTGATGGAAGTTCAATGGTTTATAATTTCAAAGGAGAAAAAATAATCAGCCTACCAAGNTTTAAAGAAAAAAGTGAAGAAATTCAAATTGATTTAGAAGCGAACAATAATTCTAAACTCAAAAATATTAACCAAAAAAAATTTAAAATAATTGATAAAAACATTTCAATAAAAACACATAAAAGATTTACNGATCAGAAAAAAATAATTAAAACCTCACATATTGAAGATATTTTAAATGCTTTAATTCTAGGAACAAAAGACTATGCTGATAAAAATGGTTTCAAAAAATGCCTTGTCAGCTTATCTGGAGGCATAGATTCTGCATTAGTTACAGCTATAGCATGTAAAGCAATGGGTAATAAAAATGTAAAAGCAGTAACATTACCATCAAAGTATTCTTCTTCACATTCAATTTCTGATTCGGAAGATTTATGTAATAATTTGGGNCTTGAATTAGAAATAATTCCTATAAAAGAATCTCATAAATCAATGTTATNTAGTTTGGAGAGTCTTTTTGATGGAACTAAAGAAAACAATGCTGAAGAAAATTTGCAAGCAAGAATTAGAGGGAATTTAATAATGGCAATTTCAAATAAATTCTCTTGGCTAGTTTTATCCACTGGAAATAAATCTGAAATTGCCACTGGATATGCAACTTTATATGGTGATATGGCAGGAGGATTTTCAGTGCTAAAAGATGTTCCAAAGACAATGGTTTATGAATTATCAAAATTTATAAATTTAAAGGAACAAATAATCCCAGAAAATATTATTATTAAACCTCCGTCAGCTGAACTTAAACCTGATCAATTTGATCAAGACACACTTCCTGATTATGAAATTTTAGATATGATAATTGAACTTTACATAGAAAAAAAAGAAAGTTTCAAAAAAATAGTAAATAATAAACAGATAAGAAAAACTATTCCGGAATCAAAAATTTTAGAAATATTAAAAATGATTGATAGAAATGAATATAAAAGAAGACAATCTCCTCCTGGAATTAAGATAACTCCTTTAGCATTTGGGAAAGACAGAAGGTACCCTTTAGCATCAGATCATAAGTACACTTATACAGATTATAAATCTTCATAAAAAATTCATATTTGTAAACTATAATTATTANTATGAATAAAAAAAAATCATTAATTGTAATATTAATTTCCTCAATTATTATACTTGGGTGTGACACTCAAAATTGGGAGGAATCTGGAACAGTAAAAGAATATAGCCCAGTAGAAATTTCCGAGATTTTTGAATCTCATTACAAAACTATTTTTTCTGAAGTCGTTGAATCAGTAGTTCAGATAAATCTTTATAATGAAGATTCTATGGGGATACCAACAAATAAATCTGGAGCTGGAGCTGGTTTTTTTTGGGACAAAGAAGGAAATATTCTTACAAATTATCATGTGATTCAACCAGCAATATCTTCTCGAAACACCTCAATTTTAGTACGAACATATACAAATAATGAATACTTAGCCGAAATTAAAGGATATGATTCATATTCGGATTTAGCAGTTATAAAGATTAATAAAACCACAACGACTCCACTGGATTTATATGACTCAGATATTATTTCACCAGGGGAATTGACTCTTGCAATAGGAAGTCCATTCGATCAAGAATTTACACTAACAACGGGTATAGTTAGTGCTATAGGGAGAACCCTAGATTCAACATTTACACCTTATAAAATTCCTAGCGTTATACAAACTGATGCTGCAATTAATCCTGGAAATTCTGGAGGCCCTTTACTAAACTCCAAAGGTAAAGTTATAGGAATAAATACTCAAATCAAGAGCAATTCGAGGCAAAATTCAGGGGTAGGGTTTGCAGTACCCATAAACTTAGCGAAGCAAGTTGTACCAAGTATTATAAATGGTGATGATCATTTGTATTCTTACCTTGGAATAAATGCATTGAACTTAGACTACGGTTCAAGAATAAGAGCAGATGTAGAAGAAAATTTTAAAGGTGTATTGATTCTAGATGTTCTAAATGAAGGACCAGCTCATTTAGCAGGCATAAAAGGAGATACTTCAATTCAGCCTGATTTAAATTTTGATGGTGACATCATCACTAAGATTGACTCATACAAAGTAGATACATTTGAAGACTTAATGTCCTATTTAGCACTTAACACCAAGGCTGGGGATATAGTAAAAATAGAAGTAGTAAGGGATTATCAATACATGGATATAGAAGTTGACTTACAGGCAAGACCAGATTAAAAAAACACCAAAGACATATAGCTTGAGAATTTTAGAACATTTGTGCTATATTGTTTAAATACTAACATCTAGGAGATACAAAAGTGGCTAACAAAAAAACCGTTAAAACTGAGAATAAAGCTATAGAGCTAACTATTGAGCAAATAGAAAAAAGTTTTGGTAAGGGCGCTGTTATGCGAATGAATGAGTCAACTGACGGTTCAGAAAAAATACAGTCTATTTCTACTGGGTCAATGGGATTAGATTTAGCTTTAGGAATCGGAGGAGTCCCAAGAGGCCGTATTGTTGAAATATTTGGAGCAGAAAGTGCTGGAAAAAGTACACTGGCATTATCGTGCCTGGCACAAGCTCAAAAAAACGGAGGACAAGCTGCATATATTGATGTCGAACATGCAATGGACCCTAGTTATGCTCAAAAAATAGGGGTTAATAATAAAGAGTTACTAATTTCCCAGCCTAACTCAGCAGAAGAAGCTTTGGAAATAACAGACCATCTTGTAGCTTCCGGAGCATTAGACATCATAGTAATTGACTCTGTCGCAGCTCTTGTTCCAAGGGCTGAATTAGAAGGAGAAATGGGAGACTATCATATAGGTGCACAAGCAAGACTTATGTCTCAAGCCCTAAGAAAATTAACAGCGACTGTACATAAAACAAATACAACTTGCATATTTATAAATCAACTGAGAGAAAAAGTTGGTGTAATATTTGGTTCTCCAGAAGTAACTCCAGGAGGTAGGGCTCTCAAATTTTATAGTTCAGTTAGAATAGACCTTAGAAGATCTGAATCAATAAAAATAGGAGAAGAATTGATAGGTAATAAAGTAAGGGTAAGAGTAGTTAAGAATAAAGTAGCCCCTCCGTTTAAAAAAGCTGAACTGGAAATTCTATATAATGAAGGGATTTCAAAAGAAGCAGAAATTCTAGACATAGGAGTAACTAAAAATATTATAGAAAAAAGCGGTTCTTTCTATTCTTTTGAAGGGGAAAGGCTTGGACAGGGTAGAGAATCTGTAAGAAAATTCTTAAAAAACAATGAAGAAATTTCTAATAAAATAGAAGACTTAATATTAAATCCTATTGAAGATCCTACGAAAGAAGAGGATCTTACTTAGCCAAAAATTATAAAAAAAATTTCTTGATATATGAATTTAATTGTAAAATCATATTGTGGAAGTTTTAATTATAATAATCGTTTTAGCCCTTATGGGAAGTGCATTCATCAGCGCTTCTGAGGCTTCAATAATAGCCGTAAACAGAGTTAGAATAAGAAATTTATCTGACCGTGGTAATAAGAAAGCAAGCGCAATAGAAAAAACTTTGGAAGAGAATGAAAAGTTTTTTGGAACTCTTTTGCTATTTGGAAATTTATTAAATGTTCTTATTGCTACCCTAGTTGGAGCTCTAATTATAAACATTTTTGGAGAAGGGGGATTTACTAGTGTAGCTATTGCAACTGCTATTTCTACAATAATAGTTGTTACATTTGGAGAACTTACTCCAAAATCAATTTCAACAAGAATTGCTGATAAATGGTCATTATTTGTAATTAATATAATTAGAAGCCTAATGTATGTCTCAGGTCCAGCAGTATGGTCATTTACATTAGTTCCAAAAATAATAACAAAAACTTTTCTAAAATCTACTATTGAAGAAAATCCTATGGTTACTACTGGAGAATTAAGAAAACTTATTGATTTAGGTGAAGAAGAAGGAACAGTCGAGTCTTCACAAGGAGAAATGCTAGAGAACGTTTTTAGATTTGGTGAAATACAAATCAAAGACATTATGACTCCAAGACCAGAAATAGTGTGGGTAGACAAACACATTTCAATAAATACATTTTTGAAAATTTATAAGAAAACACCACATACAAGGTTCCCCGTATGTGACGGATCTCTTGATGAAGTAGTGGGAATTATAAGTGTAAAAGAAGTAATGCTATATTTATCAAATGAATCATCAGATACAAACAATTCGATTAACCAGCTAATTAAAGAAGGTTTATTTTCTCCTGAAATGAAATTACTTGACGAATTATTAGAAGAATTTCAGAACACGGGAAATAAAATAACCTTAGCTATAGATGAATATGGTGAAATTTCTGGGATTTTAACTCTCTCTAAATGTTTAGAAAAAATTGTAGGAGAAAGTATAGAAGAAGGTAGAGATAGCATTAACAAAATCAATAAAACAGCAAATGACTTGTATTTAGTAGATGCTAGTATCTCAATAAATGAAATAAATCATGAAATGAACTTAGACATACCAGAAGGAAGATACGAAACACTTGCTGGTTTTATAATAGATAGGTTGCAAACAATTCCAGAAAAAAATACAAGGACAAATTTTAATGGAATCAGATTTACAATTACTGAAACCCAAAAAAATAAAATTTCAAAAATTCAAATTAGAGTTCCTTCAATAACTTCAAAAAAAAATGTTGAAAATTAATGAAATTTACAAAAAGTTAAGATTAGATCTACCTGACAATATATTAAGAGGAGAATCTAAGGTGATATTAGGTTTTTCAGGAGGCCCTGATTCAAGATTACTTCTAGACTTTTTAAGCAATAATATGAAAAATCCAAAAAACAATCTTATTGTTGCTCATGTAAATTATAAGCTCAGAGAAAATGAGTCTGATAAAGATGAAAATTTAGTTACTAATATTTGTAAAAATGAGAATCTATTATTAGAAAAGCATGTTCATATTTTAGATAAAAACTCTAAAGGGATACAAGAAAAAGCACGTAAAATAAGATTGGATTTTTTTAAAGATTTATCAATAAAATATAGAACAAACAAAATATTTTTAGGTCATAACTACAATGATCACGTAGAAACAATTATGTTGAATATAATTAGAGGTTCTGGATTAAATGGTTTAGAAGGAATAAAAATTAAGAATAAAATCAGGATTGAAGAAAATACTTTAGAAATTTTCAGGCCATTGATTAAAATCAAAAAGCCTTTAATTGAAGAAATCTGCAATAAAAAAAATCTTGAATTTGTTATTGATTCATCAAATAAAAAAAATGATTATTCAAGAAACAAATTAAGAAATCAAATAATTCCAGAAATTGAAAAAATAAATCCAAAGTTTTTAGATTCAGTAAATTCACTGTCAAATTTAATTAAAAAAAGAAAAAGTAAAAAAAAAATTAAATTTGGAAAATATAAAGGGATTGAGATTAGTGAAGGGATAAAATTATTATCTTATGAATATTCAAAACTTAGAATAAATTCTTTTCTTGGAAGAACTCATTATGAAATGTTTGAAAATATACTTTTAGGTAATTCTCTATCACAAAATCTACCTGAAAATATAAGACTATTTAGAAATGATGATAATTTGGTTTTTGAGGATTTATCTGAAAAAAAAATCAAATTAGAATTAAATAAAAAAATTTCAATCCCTGGAAAAACTATATTAAGCCAAGATTTTCAAATAATAACTAGAGTTATCAATAAACCTCAAAATATAAAGCAAACAAATAAAAATTTAATTTACATCAATGAAAAATATTATGATCAAAATTTATACATAAGAATAAGGAATAATGGGGATAGAATAAATTCAATCTCAAATATTTATACAAGAGTAAAAAAAGTCTTATCAAATTATAAAAATATAAAAGATAAAAAAAATGCACTAATTTTAGAATCAAATAATGAAATTTTATGGATTGTTGGGATTAAACAATCTATAAGCTCCTATGTTGAAAAAAATAATAAAAAAGTACTTGAGATAAAATTATTAGAAAATCCTATCTAGCCTTGATGAAATATTCATCCCAGGCATCCTTCCACGCCTAGCTATAGGTTTCCCTTCAATTTCTTTTATATCAGCTCTAAAATTAATTTTAGAGCCTCTAGCTATGTAATTATCTATTGCAAAGCCTGCAACACTAGACTCGTTTTCGACAAATTGTTTAATGTCATCTGGATTCATGTCTCCACTAACATAAATATCGCAGCCTGTTATTTGTTCATCTTCTAATTTTTTATTTATTTCATCAACGAGATGTGGAGTAATTCCACCTCTTTCAATAGGTGTTTCTATTCTTATACCTCTTAGTGTTTCTTTCATGGCTTTTCCAACTTGAATAGCTTCTTCTGCTTCATCTTTGAATGTATCAATCAATACAACTCTAGGGACATTTTTTTCCATGTGTCTATCAAAAGCAAGCGCTGCTCTTACTGTTTCACCCATAATTAAAACTAATGAGTGTGGCATTGTTCCTGATGGTGTTGTTTGGGTTAACTTTCCTCCTATAAGAGAACTTACTGCAGAACAGCCTCCTACATAAGCTGAATAATCAACTTGGCCCGCAACAGATGGATGTACAGATCTTGATGCAAAACTTACAACAGGAATTCCGGATGCCGCAACTACGCAATTATGAGCTGCAGTTGCCCAAGATGAACATGAAGTCAAGGTTCCCAATAAAGAAGTTTCATATAGCCCAAAACTTGCAAATCTTGCCTTAATTCTTAGTACTACTTCATTTTCAGTGATCTCATTTCCTTCTTGTAATGCCCATAATTCTCTGTCAGCTTCAGGCAATACATTATCTAGCAAATCAATAATTTGATTGATACCACATATAATTCCAGAGTTAGTTGATTCAATTTCATAAGTTACAAAAGGGTTCAATCCTTCATTTCTAAGAATATTGAGAGTTCTGTGAAGGTAAATTTCAGAAGTTTCTCCAACGATTATAGATCTGTCTACTTGTTGTTTTGGGTTATTAGTCATTTTAAATATCTATTTTTTTAAATAATTTGAATCTCAATTTAGTTAATCCTACTATATCCTCTATCGCTGTGCTAATTATATTGACACTCGTATTAGGATCATCAGTCCATTTTACAGGGATTTGATCAATTTTTAGATTAAATTTTCTTGCTAATAAAATCAATTCAGTATCAAAAAACCATCTATTATTTTCAACAAAATCTAGTATTTTTAAAATTTTCAATCTAGAAAAAGCTTTAAATCCACATTGCATATCGCTAATTCTGCTCTTAGGAAAAAATAACTTAATTAATATATTGTAGGCTCGGGAAGTAAATTCTCTTATTTTTTTTCTTCCTATAACTTTTGATTCTTTAGATAACCTAGAACCTATGGATATATCATTTCCAATCATGGATATAGATTCAATTAAGGGTTTAAAATGAGACAAATCTGTTGATAAATCAATATCCATATAAGAGACAATATCAGCCTTAGAACTCTTAATTGATTTTTTTATAGCCCTTCCTCTACCTTTCTCAGGTATAAATAAGTAGTTATCTATTAATTTATTATTTAGAAGGTTTTTACATATTTTAGGAGTAGGGTCATTTGATCCATTGTCAGCTATTGTTATGCAAAGGTTTTTTCTAAAGTCAGAATCAAAAAAATCATTAAATTTTTTTATTTGTTGATTTAATGTTTGTGCTTCATTGTATACTGGAAAAATTACCTCGATTTTCATAATATTTAGTGCGAAAAATGCCTTTTATTTGTAAAGATCATTTTTATTTTCAATTCATTTGCCTTTTCTATTACTTCTTTATCTCTAATTGATCCTCCAGGTTGAATAATAGTTTTAATATTATGTTTTACAGCCAGTTCAATACTGTCAGGAAAAGGGAAAAAAGCATCAGATGATAAAATTGAATTATCTGTTATATGTTCAGATGCCTTTTCTACAGCTAAATTCACGCTGTTAACTCGATTTGGTTGACCTGACCCTATTCCTATTATTGATTTCCCTTCAGTTATTACAATAGCATTAGATTTTACAAACTTGGTTGAATTCCATGAAAATAATAGATTCTCTAAATCAGTTTTTGAAGGCTTAATTTTTGTAACAAAATTCCAATCGTTTGTATTTTCAATAAAATTATCTTTTTCTTGGAAAAGTAAGCCTCCATTTATCGTTCTAAACTCAAAATTTTGCTTAGCAAAATTAGATGAAATAAGTCTTACATTTTTTTTTGAAGTTAGAATTTCTAGTGATTCTTTAGAAAAACTTGGAGCAATTATTACATCATAAAAGGTTTTAGATATTTCCTCTGCAGTTTCAAGCTCCATCTCTGTATTTAATCCCACAATTCCTCCAAATGCTGAAACAGGGTCTCCTCTTAGAGCAAGTTTATAAGCCTCCAATTGAGTTGTTTGAGAAGAAAGTCCACAAGAATTAGTATGCTTTACTATAGATACACACTTATCTGAAAAAGAATTAGCAGCATAAAATGCAGCGTCAGCATCTAAATAATTCAAATAAGACATTGCTTTACCATGTAACAATTTTAAATTGGCAATTCCATTTTTTTGATTTGAATAAATAGCACCTTTTTGATGAGGATTTTCACCATATCTAAGATCCATCAATTTATTTAAGGTTAGATCTAGCTTATTTGGCATAACGTCCAAATTAGTTTCATTATTTAAAAATTTAAATATTTTTTTGTCATACTCGGAGGTTATTTTAAAAATCTTAGTTGCGAGTTTTTTTCTAGTTTCAAGATCTATAGAGTTTTTTTTCAATTTTTCAGAAATATAAGCATAATCATTCGGGTCATAAAGAACTATCATTCGTTTAAAATTTTTAGCCGCAGCTCTTAACATAGAAGGACCTCCTATGTCTATATTTTCAATAATTTCACTATAAGTAGAATTTGGATCATTTGAGACTTTTTCAAAAGGATACAAATTATTAACAACAATATCAAATAATTCTAAATTTAATTTTTTTATATCAGAAATATGATTAGGATTATCAGGGTCAGCAAGGATTCCTGCATGAATATTTGGATGCAAAGTTTTCACTCTTCCTTCAAGAATTTCATCATGACCTGTGATTTCAAAGATTGAGTGTACTTTATATCCTTTACTTTGAATGAACTTTAAGGTTCCTCCAGTAGAATAAATTTCACAATTGATTGATTTTAGAGTGTCACAAAGCTGTTCAAGCCCTTCTTTGTCATAAACGCTTATAAGTGCTTTCATAAAAAATCCTAACTATATTATTTGAACATTTTGTTCATTATCTTTTTTAGTTTGAATTTCTCCTAAAATCCATGAGTCTTTACAAGTATTCAAGATTTCATTCTTGTTAGAAGGGTCAACAATTAGAATTAGTCCTACTCCCATATTAAACACATCAAACATTTCACTTTCTGAAACTTTACCTTCAGACATTATATGCATAAATAAAGGAGGTATTTCCCAAGATTTCTTACTTATTTTTGCAACTAAATTTTCATTAAAAACTCTTGGAAGATTTTTGCTTAATCCTCCTCCTGTAATGTGTGATATTCCAGAAATTAAACTTAAAACAGGATCAATAGATGTAAGGTATTCTCTATGTGGCTCTGCTAAAAGTTCTCCTAAATTCCTAGTTTCTCCTTTTATATTCTGAGATAAGACTGATATGTCATCATCTGAATTAAATATTGATCTTACCAAGGAAAATCCATTAGTGTGAAGACCGCTTGAAGGTAATCCTATTAATATATCTCCTTCTTTTGTATCTGATTTAAGCATAAGATTTTCTTTAGTTACTGATCCAACCATAAAACCCACCACATCATAATCACCTTCATTATATACACCTGGTAAAGTAGCCGTTTCTCCTCCAATTACTGCACAGTTAACTTTAGAACAAGCCTCAGAAATTCCTTCAACTACATCTAAAACTATTTTTTCATCTAAGTTTGCAAATGCCAAATAATCTAAAAAAAATAAAGGCTTGGCTCCTTGTGGAATAAGATCATTTATACAGTGATTTACGATATCTATACCAAGATTTTTGTGTAATCCTAATTTTGCAGAAATTTTTACTTTTGTTCCTACTGAATCTGTTGTTGAAACTAAAACGGAATTTTTATCAAAATTATCAGGAGAAAACAACCCCCCAAATCCATCCGAATTATTAAGCACATTTTTATTATGTGTGCTCTTAACAGATTTGATCAATTTATCCTTAATAAGATCAGATTTTTCAAGATCGACTCCTGATTTTTTATAATTACTTGTCATAATAATATTTACTTTTGTTTAATTTTTTCCAAATGAAACTTATCAAAGTCTAACTGTACTGGCATAGGGTAATTACCAGTAAAGCATGCTTTACAATAATCACCTTTTTTAGAATTAACAGATTTTTCTAAAGCATCTATACTCAAGAATCCCAATGTATCAGCCCCAATAATTTTTCTAATTTCTTCAACATTAAATTGATTGGCAATTAATTCAGAACTTGTAGCCATATCAACCCCAAAGAAACATGGAGAAGTAATTGGAGGAGAAGATACTCTCATATGAATTTCCTTTGCTCCAGCATCTTTTATCATTTCTATAACTCTAGATGTTGTTGTGCCTCTAACTATAGAATCATCAATTAAGACAACTCTCTTGTTTTTAACCACCTCATTTAAGACATTAAACTTTGTTTTGACTCCTAGTTCTCTTAACTTTTGATTTGGAGAAATAAAGGTTCTACCAACATATCTATTTCTAATCAATCCTTCAGTATAAGGAATTTTACTTTCATTTGAGTAGCCTATAGCTGCAGGTATAGCTGAATCAGGGACTCCGACCACAATATCTGCATCAACTGCATGTTCCTTCGCTAAGCTTTTACCCATTTTCAATCTAGATTCATAAGTTAATTGTCCGTCAATAACTGAATCTGGTCTAGAAAAATATATTTGCTCAAAGATACACATTTTATGTTCTTTTGAACTTGAGTTATATTTAGAAGATTTAATCCCAGATTTATTTATAACTATAGTTTCTCCGTTGTCAATTTCTCTTACAAATTCTGCTCCTATATGAGATAAAGCTGAAGATTCAGAAGACAAAATCCAAGAATTATTTTTTTTCCCCAAGCATAACGGCCTTATACCTAAAGGATCTCTTACTCCAATCAATTCATCTTTTGTCATCATAACAAGAGAAAAAGCTCCTTTTATGTACCTCATACAATAATTAGATTTTTCAAACCAATCTTTACCTACTGAATTTACGTACATATATGCAATAACTTCAGTATCTGCAGTAGTAATATAATCAATATCAAATTCAGATAAATATTTATCTTTTAATTCTTCTGAATTTACAATGTTCCCATTATGTCCCAGTGCAAGTTCTCCATTAATGCCTTGAACAATCAAAGGTTGTGCATTTTGTTTAGAATCACTTCCAGTAGTTGAATACCTTGTATGTCCAATTCCAATCCCACCTTTTAATTCATTAACGTCAAAATCATTAAATACATTAGCAATAAGGCCTGTGTCTTTTTTAGTATAAATTTTAGTTTGATCAGAAGTTGCAATTCCTGCACTTTCCTGACCTCTATGCTGAAGAGCAAAAAGACCTAAATAAATAGATTCAGCTACAGGTTCATTAGGATCGTAAATCCCAAATACTCCACATTCCTCATTTAATGATTCTATAGCCATAAACAATAATATTTTATTTGAAGAGTTGTCACTCTTATAATAGTGACATTTTCATTCAAAATTATAAAGTAGATTAATAGTAAGTTTTGAATTATTTGAAAAGAATACAAAACATTTATCAACAGAGAAATTTATTTATGAACAAATTCATCATATCTGCTAGACCCAAACAAACACTTAAGAACTCCGTAGTTTTCATTCCCTTGATTTTTACATTAGAAGAATGGCTTCCAAATGCAATTTTAAGTTCTTTAGTTAGTAGTTTTTTTTGCTTCTTGGCATTTTCTTGTTGCTCGATAATAGGTTATCAAATCAATGATTGGATAGACAAAGAATATGATAAAAAGCATCCTGCAAAAAAACTCAGACCTATTGCAAATAATCAGATAAGTTTAAAAGAATTTTACATTTATATTCTGCTATTACTTGCATTTGGTTTAATCTTTTCTATATCAGTAAATTTTTATGTCCTTTATATGTTCTTCACTTACTTGGCTTTGAGTGTTTTGTATAGTTTGAAATTAAAAAGAATAATCTTAATTGATTCAATTTCTGTTACTATTTTCTACATCATCAGAATGATAGCAGGAGCATATTCAATAACATTAAATATTTCCCTTTGGCTTTATATATTAACTTTTTTTTCTACTTTATTTCTAATCATTATCAAAAGAACAAGCGAAACAAATAAAGGTAATTTTAGAGATGATAAGATTGTTATTTTTTATAATAATTTAGCAAACATAAAGATAAAATCATTTCTTTTGACAATAAATATTATTTTATATATAACATATGCAATTTCAGAAATAATTTCAGATCAAAGAAACTTGATATTTATTATTACAATAATATTTTTTAGCTCTGGGATTATAAGATATTTTTCTATCACAAACGGGAATACTNGAGGGGAATCTCCAGAAACAATAATTACAAAAGANTTTTTTATTCAACTATCAGTACTTTTGTATCTAATCTCTATTTTCTTTTCATAGCAATCTTAAAAACATCAGAATTGATACTTTTTAATCCCCTATACATAGTGCTTTTAGCTGCTATTTCATTTGCTAACTGTGCCGCAAATGAAATATTTTTTGAATGAAAGAATGTGTGAGAAAAAACTGTTGCAAATATATCTCCTGCACCAATAGTGCTTAATGACTTAACTCTTTTTGAAGGGAATTCAAAGCTATTTTCCCCGCTATAAATAGAAGAACCTTTATCCCCTCTTGTTATAACCAAAATTTTCGCTANTTTTCTAAATTGTTCTATATTTATGCTGGTATTTAATATTTCTTCTTCTGAAAAAAACAAAATATCAAAAAAAGGGATTTTTTTTATATCAGAAAAATCTATTCTCACCACATCTGTTTTTAGTTTTCTAATCCAACCTTGTGGCATTCCAATAAAAAATGATTTCTTGAATTTTTTCATCAGTAGTTTAGTTTCAAAAATCGAAAATTCATTAAGAACAGGTGAAATATAAATAATTTCAGGTGTAGAATTTAATTTCAAATCAGTAATTTTCAATTTCTTCCCATAAGAGTTAGCGTGAATTTCTCTAATTTCTGATTTAAAAAAAAAATTAAACTTATTTGTAAATTCAGATNNAATTCTAAATAANTTACTCTTCTCTGTAAAATTTTCTATAGAAAAATCTTCTCCAAAGCTTGTAAGAATATGTATTTTTTTTTCACCAAGCTTTGACAATGAATTTGCAACATATGTAACAGGTCCTCCTGGTCCAAAGCATTTTCCTTTTACAAAATCAACAGTTGGATTACCTATTACTAAAATATTATTCATCTATTAATCTGCTGGATTAATTACTACTTTCCTGTGAAGACCCTCTCCTCTACTCTGAGTAGTAACATTTTTCATTTCAGCAAGAGTCATATGTACAATTCTCCTGTCGGCAGGTGACATTGGTTCTAATGTTATTCTTTTACCTGTTTTAGAAACTTTTTCTGCTGTTTTTATTGCAATATTTTCTAATTTTTCTTTTCTTCTTAACTTGTAATCTTCCACGTCAATCATAATATTAGCTCTTTTATCCAAAGCTTTACTAGCCATCAATCTTACTAGATACTCCAATGAAGATAATGTTTCTCCTCTCCTTCCGATCAACAAACCAGAGTCTTTACCTTCAAGCTCAAAAACTATTGAACCTTCTTCCATTTGGTCTCTTACGTATACATCTGCATCTAAACCTGTAGAATTAATCAAGTTATTCAAAATTTTTCCTACGGCCTCTTCTATCTCTGGATCTTTTTCNGTAGCCATAGGTATTTCTTTTTCAGAATCTTTTTTAGATTCTCTTTTAATTTTTGAATCTTCATTAGATTTCTTTTCTGATTTATCAGATTTTTTTGATACAGCTTTTTTTCTAGGCTTTGTATCTTTATTAGTTTTTCTAATAGGTTTCTTTGCTTTTTCAGGCTCAGATTTAGGTTCTCCTAAAATATAAACTTCGATCTCAGCAGGGTGCCCTCCTAGACCTAAAATACCATTCCTGCCGGTATCAATAATCTTAATTTCAAGATTTTCTAGATCTTCGTTTAGCGTTTTTAGAGCCTCTTCGGTTGCTTCTTCTACTGTTCTCCCTTTGAATATCCTTGGGTTCATCAGTTTCCTCCTTATTGTTTTCTATTTTTTGTTTATTATTAGTACTATTCTTTTGATCACTTAATTTTTGAAGATATATTGTTCTAGATTCTTCTGTTCCAAAGAATAGTTTTCCAAAAAGCATTATTGGTTGTTTTCCTCCGACGAAATATTGTATAAAAATACCGATAATATTTGAAAAAAGAATATATACTGCAAGACCTGCAGGAAATTGCCATGTAAAAACCCCAAACATTATTGGCATCATCCAAAGCATCATTTGTTGTGTTTGCTGTTGCCTAGGGTCTGTTGAAGGAGAAGTTGTAAATTTTTGCTGTATGAACATTGATAATCCAACTATCACCGGTAAGGCAAATTGCCAGGGAGATGGAGCATATTGAACAAAATCCACAAGATCTATACCTAAAAATTCAGTATTATATGGAACTTTTGAAATTGATTGATTCCAAGAATAAAAGTTTTTTGAAAGTTCAACAAAACCTTCAGGAGAAGATGGAGCACTTTTAAATATTGCTCTATACAAACCAATCCATATAGGCATTTGAATTATTAATGGACCTAAACAACCTATTGGATTAACTCCTGCTTCTTTATATAAAGCCATTGTCTCNTGTTGGATTTTTTGTCTAGTTTGTGCTGTTTTATTTTTATATTTATTTTGAATAGCCTGAAGCTGAGGTTGCAGTTCTTGCATTTTTTTCATTTGCTTTGTCTGCCTGATTGTGAGTGGAATAAGAACAAATCGAATAATAATTGTAAATGAAATAATTGATAGACCTAAATTATCNCCTAAAAGATCATACAGTATAGATAAACTGTTGATCATAGGTTTCATTATTAAGTTGTTCCAAAATAAGCTAAAAATATTCATTTTAATTAATCACAAATTTTTCCTTCGTTTAAATTCAAACAATAAAATAGATCTCTAGACTTTAATCTGAAAAATAAAATTTCTCCTTTTTGTGAATGAATTATTAGATTATCTTTATTTACAATAGGAGAACTATATATTTTTTTATCAGTAGGATAATTTCCTTGGCTTTCAGCAAAATTCACACTGTTATTACTTAATACCTCTATACCTTTTTTTTCTGTAGGAATTAAAATATATTCTCTTCCATCATAAGAAACTAACTTTGGATCCCCTACAATTATTTTTTCGGTATAATATTTATCTTTTATATCTAGATTTGATTGATCAAGAATTAGCAAATCTCCATTTACAGTGAAAACATATATACTATCGTTATAAAAAACAGGAGAAGAAATCATCCAGTTATCAATATCTGAAGATTTAAATTCATCAAGGTCATTAATATTTGTAGAATAAAATGTCCCTGATACATCAGAAAAATAGAGTTTATTATTATCAAAAGATATCGGAGAATTTATTGAATAAGGGAACTTTTTTGAATCTATAAGTAAATTTTCTAGATTAATATTTTTTGAGTCATCTATATTAGCATCTAAGATATATATCCAGCCATCCAAAGTAGAAACTACGAATTTATCCTCAAATAANTCAACTCCAGTCCAAATCTCTCCCTCAAGAGTAATTTTACCTAANTTCTCATAATTTTTACCTGATAATGATATAAAGTGTATCTCAGCTTCTTTATCATTTGAAACTTCAGTTTGTTTCTTAAGAGTTGAGTAAACNAGAATATCTTTATTGATAGAGATTTTTGAACTAATTTTAGATAAGGTATTAATATTCCATTCTAATTCTCCTGTGCGAATATCAAGTTGAAAAACCTCNCCTTCACATGATTTTCCTCTACATGANAAATTTGAACTTATCACAGAATTTTCATNAAAAATAGGATTNGNGTAAGAAGTATTTTTAGATTCTTTAGGATAGGACCACTGTGTGACAGGAATTCCTTCTGAAAGNTTAAATTTATGCANCCTNCCTTGATTAGTAGTTACAAAATAAGAATCNTCTTCTTCTAAATAAACGATATCAGACCATCCTCCTTCATATGAAAAGCTCATACAAGATATAAATAAAAATAAAAGCAAAGGAGTAAATAAATATATTAATTTGATTTTTAATTTTCTAAAGTAATTTAGAAATGGAAAAAGTGTACATAAAATTAATCTTANAAACGTTATAAATACGCCAACAAGGANACCTTTTTCAAAAATAGCTCTTTTAGAAAATTCTGAACAAGTCTCAGAAAAGGAGCATTGAGAACTAATATAAGGTGATATAGCCAACTTATAAAAAGTCAGTAACTGAATCANTAAATTTTTCAGCGACTTATTTGCTGAATAAATTTTCATTTTATAAACCTATAAATCTATTTTTTCTAAAAAAGATTTATATTCAGAGAAATCAAATTTTTCAATTTTAGGATTTACGCTAACTAGTACCCATAATCCTTTTTTTGAAGGATCTTTATCATACTTATCAAACAACTCGAATAAGATATGCTTAATTTGTCTTCTTATTCTATTCCTAAAAACTGCATTGCCTGTTTTCGTATTTATTTGAAANCCGAGTCTAAAATCGTTTATCTTGTAAGTTAAGGTAATCAGAGTAACAAAATTTGAATTGTTTCTTTTTCCATATTTTCTTAGTTTAGAAAAATCTGATTTATTATTTAGACTTTTTACTTCCAAAATTCAGTTTATACAGTTAGTCTTTCACGACCCTTGCTTCTTCTTCTAGCCAAAACTCTTCTCCCACTAGGAGTTCTCATTCTACTTCTGAATCCATGTACTCTAGATCTTCTTCTATTTTTTGGTTGGTAAGTTCTTTTTGGCATTTGAGTTAAATTCTTCTCTGGATAATTTCTTTTTTAATATTTTTTACTTGTAATAATTATTTAATATTATCAAAAAAAACTCCAAAAAGAATTNTTTCTTTACAAAAACATGACTATTTNNAACACATTTAACTCAGATTTGATTTAAAATAGANTGATACGAAATTTATCTGTGGGGGCTAAATTGACTAAAAAAACAACTTCTGAAGAGAAAAATACTGAAGAAATTACGGAATTAGATTTAGTTGATCTTACTGCTGCATTCCAATATTACGTTCAAAATTCACCAAGAAAACTAAACAATATTGCTCAACAAGAAATTGGTAGACTTGTAAGGTGGATTGGCCCCGAAAGAGAAATCAAAACAATAACACCTTCTGAAATCGGCTCTTATTCTGATGAATTTGCAAAAAGAACAAGTACAGATACTGCTCCACAAAAAGTAGCATATATAAAAAAATTTCTTACATTTCTTAAGATTAATGAATTATCAGATGGAAATTTAGCTTCTCACCTTAGAATGAAAAAATCAAATGTAGGTAAAATAACTAAAAAGTTAGAAGAAACTAAAGGCGCAGAGATAAATTTAACTGAAGCTGGATACAAAGATTATGAAAAACAGCTTAAAGATTACAAAACTGAAATGCCGACATTAGCTGAAGAAGTAAGAAAAGCGGCAGCTGATGGGGATATCAGAGAGAATGCTCCTTTAGATGCTGCAAGAGAAAAAATAGAGATGGTTAATTCCAAAATATATGAAATTGAAGCAATACTAAAAGTAGCCAATATAATAGATAGTAGTTCTCAGGGTGATCAAATAGTTATAGGTTCTAAAGTAACTGTAAAAAATCATCAAAGTGAAAATAATCAAGAGTATCAACTAGTTGAAGCCAACGAGGCAAATCCTCTTGTAGGAAAAATATCAAGTGTATCTCCAGTCGGAGCAGCAATACTTGGTAGAAGAGCAGGTGATGAAGTTACTGTTTCTACTCCTGCTGGAGAACAGGTATATACAATAGATGCAATAAAATAAATCTATGACTCTAGCAAGAAAAAAAACATCGGATGATATTTATTCTTATCTAGAGCACGAACTTAAGAACAGTATACAAGGTGAAGTTAACTTTGACGATGTATACAGACAAATGTACGCAACGGATGGTTCAATTTATAAGATGACTCCTATAGGAGTTACCCTCCCAAAAAACCCTGATGATGTATCCGCTATTATAGATATCTGTAATAAAAATAAAACAGCTGTACTTCCAAGGGGGGGAGGGACAAGTTTATCAGGGCAAACTGTAAACTCTGCTGTTGTCATGGATTTTTCTAAATATATGAACAATGTAATAGAAATCAATCCAGAAGAAAAATTTGTAATAACAGAACCTGGTATAACTATTGATAATTTAAATCAAAGCCTTAAGCATACAAATCTACATTTTACTCCTGACCCTTCAACAAAATCACGGGCAAATGTTGGAGGAGCAATGGGTAATAACTCTTGTGGAGCACATTCGGTTATTTATGGAAAAACAGTAGATCAAGTTAAAGAGATGGAAGTAATTCTATCTGATAGTTCAAAAGCTTACTTTGAGGAAATATCAGGAAAAAGATTAGAAGATAAAATTTCACTAGACAATTTAGAAGGAAAAATCTATAGAGATGTAATGAGCATGTCTTCAAAATACTATGATGAAATAAATTCTAAATACTCTAAAGTAAATAGAAGAGTTGGTGGTTACAACCTTGACTTAGTTCATCCAAATTCTAATAAATTAAATTTAGTTAACATCATGGTAGGTTCAGAAGGAACATTGGCAGCAGTAACAAAAGCAAAACTAAATTTAGAACCTCTTCCAAAATATGTTGGGTTAGCTATTTTGCACTTTAAAGATTTAATAGAATCAATGGAAGCCACAGTTGCAACTCTTGAAGAAGGACCTGCCGCAGTAGAACATATAGGAGAAATGATCATTACCCAAGCAAAACAATCACTTGGGTTTTCTAGAAACTTGGATTTCTTACAGGGAGATCCTACTGATATTTTGGTAGTTGAAATGAATGGTTCAACTGATAACGAGGTAAGAAGTAAGATACAAAAATTATCTGAAAAAATGAAAAGATTGAATCTTTCATATGCCATAACTACTCTTTTTGATTCTTCAAAAATATCTCAGGTATGGGCTATGAGGCAAGCTGGATTAGGGCTTATGATGAATATTCCAGGAGATAAAAAACCAATCCCTTTTGTTGAGGACACTGCTGTTTCCCCAGAAAAATTACCTGAATACGTAAAAAGATTCGATGAAATAGTTCGAAGTAATGGGACAGAAGCTGGATACTATGGACACGCATCTGAAGGTTGTCTTCATATAAGACCAACTATTAACTTGAAAAATCAAGAAGGTATAGATCGTATGATAAAGATATCAGACGAGATTTCTGATTTAGTTAAAGAATTTGATGGTTCTCTTAGTGGAGAACATGGTGATGGAATAGTAAGAGGTGTTTGGTCAGAAAAAATG
>PASM01000010.1 GCA_002711965.1 Chloroflexota bacterium
GGAAAATTTGCTCCTATAGGTCAAAGAGGAATGTATGGATCTAGGCAAGGATTTGGAGTTAATAACTTCTTTGAAGTCGCCAATGATTTGAGTTTACTGGTTGTATTAATTGAAGATATTGTTGCTGTTAATAACTTAGATTCTATACTAGAAGTTGATAATATAGATGTATTTTTTGTGGCCCCAAGCGATTTAGCACAGTCTATGGGTTACATAAACGATCTCGGAAATAAAGAGGTTATTAATACTATTGATAATGCTCTTAATAAAATAATTGATTCGGGGAGAACTGCAGGTACGATGTGTAATTTAGCAAATACTAATAAATTTGCAAGAATGGGAGTTCAATTTTTATTTGCAGGTACCGGCGAATGGATGGCAAATGGAGCAAAGCAATTTGTAGACCAAGGAGAAAGCTAATTTTGAATAAAAAATACTACATATTTTTTATTTTTATTTTTATTCTTTTTGGTTGTAGGGGCGGAGGCGCCAATCCTTCAAGTAGTGCATCTATTCCAATAATAGAACCAACTCCATCTAATATGTATTGCCAAAATCAATACTATGTTGAGTCATACCCTCAGCTCGAAGATTTGGCTTCTAATATATTAACAGTAGATGAATCAGGAATTGAATATTTTATTCTTGAAGAAGGTGAGTCGGAAAAGCCAGACTTAAATTATTTAGTCACCTCAAAATATACTGGATGGCTAGAAAATGGTTGTGTTTTTGACTCTTCATATACAAGGAATGAAGCATCTGTATTTCCACTTTCTAGGGTTATACAAGGATGGCAAATAGGAATAACTAAAGTAGGTAAAACAGGAAAAATATTCATTAAAATTCCTCCAGATTTAGGCTATGGTCCTCAAGGAGCTCCTCCAAGAATTCCAGGCAATAGTACTTTATATTTTTATGTTGAAATAGAAGATATTCAATCCATAGAAGATTATTTGAAATCTCAAGAAGAAGAAAAAAATAAAACAAACTAGGGGTTATATATGGCAAGTCCGAAAATAAAAGATATAAAAGTTATTTTCACAGAACCAGATAATATACGTTTGGTTATAGTAAAAATATTAACTGATCAAGATGGTCTTTATGGAGTGGGCTGTGCTACTTTTACACAAAGGCCAAATCCTGTGAAATCAGCAATAGAAGATTACCTTAAGCCTTTTCTTATTGGAGCAGAAGTAACTAATATAGAAGATATTTGGCAATCTTCTTACGTTTCTTCCTACTGGAGAAATGGACCTGTCTTAAATAATGCTTTATCAGGAATTGATCAGGCATTATGGGATATCAAAGGAAAGATGGCTAACATGCCTGTTTATGATTTACTTGGAGGTAAAACTCGAGAAGCTGCTGCAGTATATGTGCATACATCAGGAGATTCAGAAGAAGAAGTCGGTGATCAAATGCAAGCATATTTAGAAAAAGGATTTCATCATATAAGAGTACAAATATCAACTCCGGGATACTCAACATACGGCAATAAATCAGCAAAAACAGGAAGCCAAACCACTAGTAATAAAGATCCTTTAAATGGACCAATACCAATTACTAAAAGAATAAAAGAATATGATAAAAACAAATTATATGCACATCCTGGTGGTGTCTTCGAACCTAAGCCTTATATGAGATCTGCTTTATCTTTGTTTGAGTATATTAGAAATCGATTCGGTTATGGAGTAGAAATACTACACGACGTTCATGAAAGAATCCCTCCTATACTAGGAGTGTGGTTTGCAAAAGAAGTTGAAAAATATCAGCTGTTTTTTTTAGAAGATCTATTTAGCCCTGAAGATAATCAGTATTTTAGAATGGTAAGGAATCAAACTTCTACCCCTATTGCTATGGGAGAATTATACAGTTCTCCACATGAGATAGTTCCAATGCTACAGGAAAGGCTAATTGACTTCATTAGAATACATATTTCAGATATTGGAGGGATTTCTCCAGCAAAAAAGCTTGCAGCTATGGGCGAAATAATGGGAATTAGAACCGCATGGCATGGCCCAGGAGATACGTCCCCAGTTGGTCATGCAGCAAATTTAGCCTTAGACCTAAGTTCTTCTAATTTTGGGATACAAGAATATTCTATTTTTGGAGAAAAGACAAAAGAGGTTTTTCCAGGATGTCCAGAGGTAAAACAAGGCATGATGTGGCCAAATGATAAACCTGGATTAGGAATAGATATTGATGAAAACTTAGCTAAGAAACATCCTTTTAAGGAAAGGGAATATGGCGGAGCTTGGGACACAGTAAGAAGAGCCGATGGATCTGTTGTTAAGCCTTAAATAAAATAACCATTTAGCTCTTTTATATCTTTTTTATTTTGATATGAAAGCTTCCCATTTACAAAAACTTGCTTAATTCCTACTGAAACAATTTCAGGATCTTCAAATGTAGCTAAATCATTTATTTCATCTGCATCAAATATAACCAAATCTGCAAAATTATTTTCTTTAATTTGACCTCTGCCTTGTAAACCTATTTTATCTGCAGGGAATTTAGTCATTCTATTAATTAAAAGTTCAAGAGGGATATTAAATCTTCTTCTTAGTCTCCCTAATATTCTTGTAAAACAACCGTAGGCTCTTGGATGAATAACTTGTCCTACGGGAACTGAGTCAGATCCAACTAAATAATCTGGCCTTTGAAGAAGAGTCATAATATCTTCTTCAACTTTTCTCCATTTAGAAATACTGGCAGGAGGAATAACTCTAAAACCACAATTTAGTTCTGTTTTCAACATGATGTCCATTACATGCTGTATAGGAGATAAATTATCCATTTCTGCAGCATCTTTCACACTTAAGCCAGCATAATGTTTCAAATCATCATTTCCTATAGATGTCCACATTGCACCTTCGATATCATGTCTTGGAGAATTTTTTAATAATTCTTGCTCCCAATATTCTCTTTGTTTTTTATCTCTTAAAATAGACATAACATTGTCAAAGCCTCCTAAATGAAATGCACCTGGAAAGAAAATCAATGGTATGGTACATCCAACTGGATAAGAATATGTTTCCATAGTAATGTCTATGCCTTCTTTTTTAGCCTTATCAACAGGTTCTAGTAATTTATCTATTTCTCCAGCATTAGATTCGACAGTTCTATAATGTTCAACAACTAAAGAAACGCCAGATTTTCTTGCAACTTCAATAGCTTCTAAGATTCCCCCGTTAGCAAAAGCTCTATCTTTCTCATGGCTTCTAAGGTGAACAGAGTAAACTTTATTTTTAGAGGCAGCAACTTTAGATAATTCAATGAGCTCATCAGTTGTAGCAAAAGTCTGCGGGTAATAATCCAAGCCAGTTGAAAATCCTGCCGCTCCTTGTTCAAATGCCTCTTCTAGATTGTATTTAGCTTTTTTCATAAGATCTCCATCTAAAGGGATATCTTCCATTCCACAAAGTTCTAATCTTAATGGGCCATGAGCTGCAAATACAGCAACATTACATTTGCTTTTTTTATGATAATATTTCTTAGCTTCATCAAATGACGTCCCATCAAATTCTTCAGTTGGGTGTCCAAGTATTCCTGAAAGATATTTGATATGTTCTTGAGATTTTGACTTACTTAAAGGAACTATTCCAATTCCATCAGGAGAAAGAATTTCAGTGGTAACTCCTTGAGAAATCCCATAAAGATGTTGAGGGTTTTTTAGAATATCAAAATCTGCATGAGAATGCGTGTCAATAAATCCTGGTGAAACAGATAACCCTTGAGCATCAATTATTTTATCTGCTTCAGTTCCATTAAAATTCCCTATTTGAGATATTTTATCTGAAGTTATAGCTATATCTAGTTTTTTTGGCTTTTCTCCACTACCGTCGTATAGTAATCCATTTTTTATAATTAAATCAAACATTCTATCCACCAAAGTTAAAATTTTAAATAATCCATTTATACTATAGTACATAAGAAAATAAACAATTATAAATAATGCAAAAAGAAGAAAATTCTAATACACAAACTTACATGCCAAGCAAGGTTGAAAAAAAGTGGCAGGAGATTTGGAATAAAGAAGAAATCTATAAAACTCAGGATAAAGTAGATTCGAAAAAAAATTGGTATGCATTATCAATGTTCCCTTATCCATCAGGAGATCTTCATATAGGACATTGGTTTGCATTTGCACCTGCTGATGCTCATGCAAGATTTAAAAGACTTGAAGGCTTTAATGTAATGCACCCTCAAGGATTTGATGCTTTTGGATTACCCGCAGAAAATGCTGCTATAAAAAGAAATATAAATCCTAAAAAATGGACATTCGACAATATTCAAAATATGCAAAATCAATTCGATATGATGGGGAATTCATATGATTGGAGTAGAAAATTAGTTACTTGTACTCCTGAATATTATAAGTGGAATCAAAAGTTTTTCTTAGAAATGTATAAAAATAAATTAGCCTACCGAAAAAACGGCCCTGTTTGGTGGGACCCTATAGATCAAACTACCTTAGCAAATGAGCAGGTTGTAGACGGGAAATCAGAAAGATCAGGAGCAGAAGTTATAAAAAAAATGATGCCCCAATGGTACTTCAAAATTACAGATTATGCTGAAGAATTACTTAATATGGATGATCTAGAATGGCCCGAAAAAATAAAACAAATGCAAAAAAACTGGATTGGAAAATCTGAAGGAGTTACAATCGACTTTAGCATTCAAGGGTCATCAGAAAAAATTAGCACATTTACAACAAGAGTAGATACTTTGTTCGGAGTTACATTTTTAGTTCTTGCGCCAGAACACCCAATAATAAAAAAACTAAAATTAGAAAATAACAAAGATGTTGAAAATTATATTATTAATGCTCAAAAACTATCTGAAATTGATAGAACTTCAACTGTAAGAGAGAAAACAGGTGTAAAAACAGATATTTATTGTATAAATCCAATAAACAATGAAAAGGTTCCTGTTTTTGTAGGTGATTATGTCTTAGCTTCTTACGGTACAGGAGCCGTTATGGGAGTTCCTGCTCATGACGAGAGAGATTTTATATTCGCTCAAAAATATAACCTTCCAATAAGATTGGTAATATCTCCTGATGGATCTAATAACATCGAATTAAACAAAGCTTACACAGAAAATGGAACTTTAGTTAATTCAGGAGATTTTGATGGGTTAAATAATATAGAGGCAAAAAAAAGTATTGCAAACCTAATTGAAAATAAAAATGTAGGTGAAAAAACAATCACATATCATATTAGAGATTGGCTTATTTCAAGGCAGAGATATTGGGGAACACCTATCCCAATGTTTTATGATGAAAACGATCAAATTATTCCTGTTGAAGAAAATTTACTACCTGTTGTTTTGCCTGATGTTAAAGAATTTATGCCAACAGGGCAATCCCCTTTAACTCTTGATGAAAATTTTCTTTATTTTGATCATCCTAAATTAGGAAGATTAAAAAGAGAAACTGATACTATGGATACATTTATGGATTCATCTTGGTATCACTTAAGATTCACTAGCCCAGGCTCTTTAGATTCACCGTTCGAAAAACAAAAGGTGCTTAATTGGTCTCCAGTCGATCAGTATATGGGAGGAGCTGAGCATGCAGTAATGCATTTGCTATATGCAAGATTTTTCAATAAAGTTCTACGAGATTTAGGATATGTAGACTTTGACGAACCTTACAAAAGATTATTTAACCAAGGTGTAATGCTTGCACGACATATGAAAATTTCAAAAAGAAATAACCCATTGAACCCAGAGCCTCTTGTTAAAGAATATGGTGCAGACTCTGTTCGAGCTTACTTAATGTTTTTAGGCCCATGGGATAGAGGAGGAGATTGGTCAGATTCAGGAATAAATGGAGTGTACAGATGGCTGCATAGAATCTGGGAATTAGCCAATTTTGACTATAAAGAAAAACATTTAGATAAAGAAGAATCTAAAAAATTAATTCAATTAAGCAATTTAACTACAAAAAATGTCTTGGAAGACATGAATAAATTTAAGTACAACACAACAATAGCTTCTTTAATGGAATATACCAACTTTCTATCCAAAATAAGAAATGATGGAAAGGTTTCTAAATCAGATTGGACAGATGCTTTAAAAAGGCTTTTAATTCATCTTTCTCCAATTTGTCCTCATATTTCAGAGGAACTTTGGGAAAAATTGGGGCATAAAAATTCAGTACATCTACAACAAAACCCTTCCTACAAAGATCACCTGATAGAGAAATCAAGTTTTATTCTTATAATTCAAGTCAATGGTAAATTGAGAGATCAAGTTGAAATGCAAAAAAACGCAAGCATCGAAGAAATCAAAACATATTTAGATCAATCTGAAAAATTAAAAAAATATATTTCAGGTAAAGAAATAATAAAAGAAATTTATATTGAAAATAAATTGATCAATTTAGTTGTTAGGTAATGGTTCCCAAACTCTGAAGCTTGTCATTTCTCTAGGAGGAGAAAGAGTCCTGCCTACTTCAACATATGACACTTCAGCAACAAATATTCTTCCTTTAGAATCAACAGAAATTGAGTGAGGCCATAAAAATTGGTCAGCTTCTTCTCCTGGAAGTTCGGATCCAATTCTTTGTATTAGATCCCCTTGTTTATTCCAAATGCTTACTGAATGCCCCAAGTTCTTTACACCAGTTTGAACAGGAGGAGGACCTTGCTCAGCTATATATATATTACCTTTTTTATCAGACGTAACAGCTGTTGCTTTGTGAACATGCCATTCTCTAATAAATTCCCCCGATGTAGAAAAAATTTGAACTCTATGATTTTCTCTGTCGCAAACAATAAGTTCATCTTCACTTATCATACACAAATTATGAGGAAGTGAGAATTGACCTGGTTGAGTACCTGATTCTCCCCAACTATTTATATGTTTTCCTTCACTATCGTAATGATGTATTCTTGAATTTCCATATCCATCAGATATAAAAATATCACCATTGGCTTTATTTATAGTAATATCAGTTGGCCTATTAAAAGGTTTTCCACTTTCTCTTTCTGAAGGATTGCCATCACCTAGTGAAAGTAACAATTCTAAAGATTGATTAAACTTATAAATTTTATGTCCACTATCATCTACACACCAAATATTATCCTCATAATCTAAGAGTATTGAATGAGGCCTTACAAACTTAGAGCCAGCCCATGTTTGAAGTTTATAATCAATTCTTAATGCTTCTACTTTTATATCTCCATAAGGATCTTCGTTACCCCAAGATTTAATCAAATCGCCATTTTTATCAAAAATCAATAAAGGCATATTCCCTCTATTAAATATGTAGACATTATCATTACTATCGATTGAAACGCTTGTTGCTTCTCTTAGCCAAATTCCATGTGGTATTTTAGCCCAAAATTTTACCGCTTTGTATTTTTTACTCATAATTTTGTAATATTACAATTTATCCAAAATTTATGTCTGCCATTGCAGGCTTCTTTAGGACTTTTTTGATTTTTGAATGAGTATTTAGATTTGGATCTTGATTTATTATTTTCTCAACTTCGACATTAACTTCTTTTATCAATTCTAAGTCTAATGGATCAGCAATTTTATAATCTGATGACCAGCCACTTTGTTTAGTTTTGTCTATCTCCCCTGGTCCTCTTATTTTCAGATCTTCTTCAGAAAGCTTAAATCCATTATTACTTTTTACCAAAGCTTCCATTCTTTTAGCAGTCAATTCATTTATTTCATCAGAAGAAACTATAATACATTTGGATATTTTTTCACCTCTTCCAACCCTCCCTCTTAATTGGTGAAGCTGAGATATCCCAAATCTTTCAGCGGAATTAATTACTATAAGAGTTGCATTTGGAATATCAACACCTACTTCTATTATTGGAGTTGTAACTAAAATATCTATTTCTCCTGTTCTCAATTTATCCATAATTTTATGTTTTTCGTCCATTTTCATTCTTCCATGCAAAAGCATTATTTTATATTTAGATAATTTACTAAGTTGTAATTTTTCAAATTCTTGAGTAACTGAAGAGACTTCTATTTTTTCAGATGTATCTATATGTGGACAAACGTAAAAAACCTGAGATCCTGATTCTAATTCTTTTTCTATATTCAATATAATTTCATCAAATTGATTATTCTTCATCCAAAAAGTTTCGACATCCCTTTTTCTATTAGGCATAGTTTTAATCGTTGATAAAGATAGGTCTCCATAAAGAGTCATACTTAATGTTCTAGGAATTGGAGTAGCTGACATGGCCAATAAATTTGGAATAGGATTTCGTTTTAATAGTAAATTTCTTTGATCTACTCCAAATCTTTGTTGTTCATCTATAACAATAAGCCCTGAAAGGTTTTTTGAAATTTTTTCTTGTAGCAAAGCATGAGTTCCAATAATAATGTCTACTTCTTTATTCACTATCATACTTCTAGTTTTATCCTTAGTTTTTTGATTCAATGAACCTGTTAGTAGTCCTATTTTTATTTGTTTATTTATTTCACAAACTCGTATATTCTCATCATTTCCAAATTCAATAGATGCATCAACTAAATCAGATAAATTTAGAAAATGTTGTTCCGCCAATACTTCTGTCGGAGCCAATAAAATTCCTTGTTTATTTTCCATTGCGCTACATAAAAGAGAAATTAAAGCTATGATTGTTTTTCCTGAACCTACTTCACCTTGAAGCAATCTTGCCATGGGTAGATTAGAAGACAGGTCATTTTCAATTTGTCCAAGAGAAGTCTTTTGGTCTTTGGTTAAATTAAACGGCAATAGTTTAATAATTGTTTTATAGTTTTCACTAAACGATTTAAACTTATATGAAGAAATATTTTTTTCCCTCTGTTTTTTTCTGTATTTTACAGAAATTTGATTCTCAAATACTTCATGAAAAGCAAAACTTCTAGAGGCCTTATCTTTTTCGTTTAGATTTTTAGAAAAATGTAGTTTTTTTATGGAATCTCTTAGTGAAAAAAGATCATTTCTTAAAAGAATATCTTTTGGAATAAAATCCTCAAATTTTTCTAAAACATTAGATTTTATTGCACTTGAAATTCTTGTCTTAATTACTTCTTGAGATAATTTATCCGTTGAATGATAGATTGGTTGAAGATAATCAAATCTTCTGATATTTGTTTCAAATAATTCATAATCAGGATTATTAAATTGTAGTGAATTTCTAAATCTTTTTACTAATCCAGCTAAAGCTATTTTTTGACCCACTTTAAATTTTTTTACTAAAAAAGCCATATTAAAAAAAGTAGCTGTGATTGAACCTGTATCATCAGAGACCATAATTTGTGGAGCGTTCATTCTTTTGATTAATAATTTTTTAGTAATGGTGCCTACAATTGTGGCATCCTCATTTTCTTTCAAAAGTTTTATAGGTTTTTTTGTTGTGTAATCTTTGTATCTAAAAGGAAAGTGTAAAACTAAATCCCCAAGATTAAAAATCCCTAAATTAGAAAATTTCATTACATTTCTTTTTTCCATAAATGGAAGTTGATCTAAAGGAGTCTCAAGAGGTAAATTTTTTAAGAGCAACTCATGAGAAATTTTTTCTTCAATAATTTTTATTTCATAATATATTTTAGATATAAGATTTTTAACCCATATATGCCTCTCGCCTATTCCTAAATTTTTATACTGTCTTGAACGCATTGGATAAACATCTCTAATCCAATCTAAATCATTAAATGAATTTTGAATAAAATTATCTATACCAAGCTCAATTGATTGATCATTTAGGCCCAAATCATATTCTTGTGAAAGAATAGAGGACAATATTTTTAGCCTATTTACTTTCTTTGAAGAATCCAATTATTTACTCCGAAGAAAGAAATCCTACCCCAAAGGCTCCTGGTCCGAGATGCGTTCCAACAACCGGTCCAAACTCAGCAATAATTATGTTTTTTGAATCAACTACTTCTGATGCTTTGTCTTTTAGTAAATTTGCTCTTTCTGAATGATTCGCATGGACTATAAAAAGAGTTTTTATATTATGGTTTTTTAATTCTTCAACTATAAAATCCATTCCTTTTACTAGGGTTCTAGCCTTACCAACAGATTGAATCTCTCCGTCGACAGCTCCTAAAATAGGCTTGATCTTTAATAAGGAGCCTATAAATTCACGTGCTTTACCTATTCGTCCACCTTTTGCTAAATATTCTAGAGTAGGTACTAAGCCCATAAATTTTGCATTTGGTATAATTTTTTTTGCTTCTTCTACTATATTTTCAAAAGATTTTCCCTCTTGATTTAATTCTGCAAGCTTATATATTATTGCTCCTAAACCAAGAGTTCCATTCATACTATCGATAACTTTCACATTGTCATTCCCTATTTCTTTTTGGGCCTGTAATGCTGAGCTGTATGTAGCACTAAGTTTTCCTGATATATGAACAGAAATTATTGAATCATGAGTTTTCAATAATTTTTCATATGCTTCAACAAATCTTCCAACTGATGGTTGAGAAGTTTGTGGATGAATTTCTGAGGAACTTAATTTTTCAAAAAAAGCATCTGATTTTATATCAATTCCATCTAAAAAAGTTTCTTCTCCAAAATGTACATTTAATGGAATGACTGTTATATTTTTTTCTTTTACTACTTTATTTGGTAAATCACAAGTACTATCTGTTACTATTGCTATTTTTGACATTTTATATACCTATTCTCCTAATATGAAATAATTATAGTACGGTTGGTTGCCTTCTACAATCGTTAATTCATTATCATTGTTTTGTTCATAAAAAGATTCTTCTAATTTTTCGTGGGCTTCTTCTATAGAATCATGTCCTACTATAACTGTCAAAATTTCATTTCTTGAACTCATATTATTTAATAAATATTCAAGTGCTTTTTGGGGATTATCAAAAGAATCTAAAATTTCATCATTTAGAATTGCAATATATTGATTCTTTTTTATATTTTTTCCACTAATTTTTACATCTCTAGTAGATATTGTTACAGAGGCTTCTTCAATTGAAGAGATCCCCTTATTCATTATTGATATATTTTCATCTAAAGTTTTAGAGTCATCAAAATATACAACACTCGATATACCTTGCTGAATTGACTTTGTTTCTAAAATGCCAATACCTTCTCGATCAGATATTTCAAGTAATTTTTTTACTGTTACTAAAATATTAGGATTATTTGGCAGTATAATAATGTTTTTAGATTTTATATTTTTAACTATTTCTAAAATATCATTTATACTGGGATTTTTTTTAGGTCCTCCAATCAAAACATGCATAGCATTTCCAGCAGTTTCATTAAATAAATTTATGATTCCATTTCCTTCACAAATTGAAATAATAGATGTATTTATATTTTTATAATCTTTTTTGGAATTAAGCATATCTTTAGTTTGCTCATCCATATTTTGTATAAAAATATTTTCTACTGAACCAATTGAATTAGCATATTCTATAATTGGATCAGTTTCTAAAACATGTATATGGATTTTCATCAAAGACGAATCGCCTGTAATTACAGCAGATTTCCCAAATTCAGGGATTTTTTTTCTATGTTTTGAAATATCCATATTTTCACCTTTTACAGTAAATACAGTACAATTCCCCCATTCAATTTCTTCTGAATCATCATAAAAGTCTTTAGATACAGAGTCAGATAAACCTGAAATCATTTCAAGGTATACCTCATTAAGTTTTTTTTCTATATCTTCTTGATTTTTGTAAAGTGTTGAAAAAAACCAAGAATTAATCATCATTGCAAATCCTAATCCTCCCGAGTCTACTACATCTGCTTCTTTTAAAATTTGTAATTTATTAGGTGTATCTTTTACAGATTTAATAGATTCAAGAGAAAGTTCTTTCAAAAAATCTGATAAATTCTTAGATGATTCAAATTTTCTGATTGCGATTGTACCAACATCTTCATAAATAGTTAGCAAAGTTCCTTCAACAGGGTTTGGTAGAGATTCTCTCGTTGTTCTGGCTGCATTAACTATTGCATCTGCCAATGTTTTGAATGATAAAACTTTATTTTTTTCATACGCTGATAGCAAACCAAGAAAAAATTGAGATAAAATAACTCCAGAATTTCCCCTTGCTTCCATCAAGGAAGAATTTTTTAAAGAAAATAAAAAATCCTCTATTTTCATATTCTCTTTATATGATAAGTCTAAGCTTTTCATAGTTAAAAGCATATTTGTTCCTGTATCTCCATCTGGAACAGGGAAAACATTTAAATTATTTATTTTTTCTTTGTATAAATTCAAGCAAAAAATAAAATTATTAATCCCTAAAATTAGGTTTTCGAGTGAAATCTCTTTATTTGTGTTCATAAAATAATATTTCCGATTATAAGATTGAATGATAAACTATAGTCGTAAAAAAAAAAATAATTTANATAATAAATTTACCGAGAGAGAAAAATGTCAATCGATCCTAGAAAGCACTTGGGCTTAGGTCCACTAAAAAAACCTTTATTTGGTCATAACAGGTCACACGCACTTAATGCAACTCAAAAAATTTCAAAACCAAACGTTCAAAAAAGAAAAGTTACAATTGGCGAAAAAGAATATACAGTAAAATTAACTGCAAGAGAAATAAGAACTTTAGACAAAAAAGGAATTGCTCTCAAATAGTTTTTCGCAACTGATTTACAGCACCCAAATAACCTAACTCGTTATTTAAAATACCTGTCCCAGAAACAAACATTCTTGCTCCACATTCAAATGGACGTTTAATAGTTTCTGATTTTATTCCTCCATCAACACCTATTAGTAAATCTCCTGATTTATCAATTTCAGCTAAACTTTTTATTTTTTCTTCAACAAAAGGAAGATAAGATTGTCCACCTTTTCCAGGATAAACAGTCATGAATAACACTCTATCAATAAAATCTAAGAAAGGAACGATTTCATTAATTTCTGTATCAGGATTAATAGCTATTCCTATTTTAGTTTTTGTATTACAAAGAATATCGATTACTTCTTTAGGATTATCTGAAGATTCTATATGAAAAGTAAATATATCGACTCCTATTTCAGATAGACTGACTGCATGATTTATTGGGTTATTCACCATTAAGTGAGCTTCTACGGGTAATTTAGTCAATGATCTTACTGTCTGGACTAATGGTTGTCCAAAAGAAATATTTTCAACAAAATGGCCATCCATAATATCAATATGAAATTCATTTATTCCAGATAAATTGAGTGATTTTATTTCTTTTTCTAAATTCTTAAAATTTGAAGATAAAATTGATGCACTTATAATAATATCTTTATCAAGCATTTAATTTAGTACTTATAAAAATTTTTGCATTTTTTATTTGATTTTTTACAGAATCAGTAGAAGTTCCTCCTAAAGAATTTCTTTTATTTATAGAATACTTTAGGTCTATATTCATCACATCATCATCAAAAAGATCAGAAATATCCTTAAATTCATCTAAAGATAATTCATTTATAGATTTTTTTTCTCTAGATAGTTTTTGAGATACCTTTTTTATAATTTCATAAGCTTCTCTGAAGGGGATTTTTTTATATGCTAGGTAGTCTGCAAAATCTGTTGCTAAGATATCAGATTTTAATGATGATTCAAGCATTTTTTCCTTATTGAAAGTAATTTCAGAAAACATAGTTTTTAAAACCTTTAAACTATCTAATAAAACATCTAAAGATAACATCACGCCGCTTCTATCTTCTTGCAAATCTCTATTATAAGTAAATGGCAAAGCTTTTAAAGTTGCCATAAGACCCATAAAATTCCCTAACACTCCTCCTGATTTTCCACGAATTAATTCTAAATAATCAGGATTCCTTTTCTGAGGCATTATGCTAGAACCTGTTGTAAATTTTTCTGGGAGGTTTATAAAATCAAACTCATCTGTAGACCAAATAATAAATTCTTCACATATTCTAGATAAATTCAATATAGTTGAGGCGCAAACATAATGAACGTCCAAAATGTGGTCCCTAGAAGAAACCGCATCAATTGAGTTGCTTGATATTTTAGTAAAACCTAGTTCCTTAGCTAAAAATTCTCTATCAATAGGTATAGTAACACCGGCAAATGCACCAGATCCTAATGGCATAATATCTAAGTTTTCAAAACATTGATCAACTCTATCTAAATCTCTAGATAACATAGTAAAATATGCCATTAGATATTGAGATAGAAGTACTGGCTGTCCTTTTTGTAAGTGAGTATAACCAGGCATAATTATTGAAATATTTTCATCAGCCAGAGAAATAGTTTCTTCTAAAAATAATATCAACTCATTTCTTACATCAGTTAATCTATTTTTCATGTACAACTTTACATCTGTTGCAACTTGATCATTTCTTGATCTTCCAAAATGTAATTTGCCTGCTGTATCTCCTATTTTTTCGTATAAAGCTTTTTCTATATTTAGATGTATGTCTTCTAAACTACTATTCCAATTAAACTTTTTTTGTTGAATTTCTTTTAATATCTCATTTAAACCATTAACGATACTCTTACATTCTGATGAAGTAATTAAATTTATTTTTTCCAACATTTTGGAGTAAGCAATTGAAACAGAAATATCTTCTTTGTACATTCTAATATCAGTATCAAAAGAACTTGTAAATTCTCCGAAAATTTCCCCACCTTGGACAGATGAAGTTTTATTTTTATTATCTTTTTTCAAATTTATAAATCATTATATTTTTGTTTTTTTGCCTGCATTCTAGCTGGTAATGAATATATATCTATAAAACCTTCTGCTGATCCATGATTAAAACTATCAGTAGTAGAATATGTAGACATATTATAATCATATAGTGAAAATCTAGATTTTCTACCAATTACTGTAGAACTACCTTTGTAGAGCTTAAGTTTTACATTTCCTGAAGTAAATTTCTGAGTATCATCCATAAATGCTTGAATATTTTCTCTTAAGTTTGTAAACCATCTTCCATCGTAAACCAAATCAGAAAATGTTGTGGAAAGAGAAGATTTAATCCTCTGTTGTTCTCTTGATAAAGTTGCCGTTTCTAAAGCTGCTATAGCTTGATATAAAACTACTGCTGCAGGAGTTTCATAAACTTCTCTGCTTTTAATTCCAACTAATCTGTTTTCTAAATGGTCTACTCTACCAATGCCATGTTTTCCTGCTATAACATTTAATTCATCGATTAGTTTTACTCCTGACATTTCCTTATTATTTAAAGAAACAGGAATTCCTTTTTCAAAACCAATTTCTATTATTTCTTGTTCATTAGGAGCATTTTCTATACTAGATGTCCAAGAAAATGCATCTTCAGGAGGAGCAACCCAAGTATCTTCCAAGTCTTCTCCTTCTATAGCTAAGCCCCATAAATTTCTATCAATAGAGTACACTCTATTATTACCAACTTCTCTTATTTCTAAACCTGCCTTATTAGCATATTCTTTTTCTTCATCTCGAGTCATTCCCCATTCTCTAGCAGGGGCTATTATTTTTATAGAATCTCCGTCACCAGAGAGAGTCATAATTGATGCATCAAATCTTACTTGATCATTTCCTTTACCTGTGCATCCATGAGAAACATACTCTGCTCCATATTTTCTAGCAGTTTCAACTAATTTTTTTGACATGAGAGGTCTTGCAAAAGCTGTGGACAAAGCATATACATCCTCATACATTGCTCCTGCCTTAAGCCCTGGAAAAACATACTCATTTACAAATTCATCTTTTACATCCAAAATTACTGAATCTATAGCTCCTGCCTTTTTAGCTTTTTCTGCCACACCTTCAATCTCAGGTCCTGCACCCAAATCAACTGTTAGAGTAATTACATCAAGATCATAGTTTTCTCTAATCCAAACAACTGAAATGGTTGAATCCATTCCTCCGCTATAAGCTAATACGCATTTACCTTTTGACATATTATTTCAATCCTTCTAATATAGATTCAATTATTTTTACAGCAGAATCAATCTCTTGTGTAGAAACATTTAATGGTGGCATAAATCTAATCATGTTTGGCCTAACAGCATTAATTAATAAACCTGCATCAAGCGCTTCTGCAACAATTTTTGAAGAAAAATCTTGATTCATCTCAAGTCCAATTAATAATCCCATTCCTCTTACTTCAGTAATAAAAGAAAATTTATCCATTAAAGAACATAATTGATCCTTCATATAATCTCCAGACTTCTGAGCTAAATTAGGAATATCATTCTCTACCATGAATTTTGCTGCTGCTGCACCTGCTGCAGTTGTCAATGCATTCCCTCCAAAAGTAGAGCCATGGTCTCCAGGTTCTAAAACAGAACAAAATTCTTTTGAACAAAAAGCACCTAATGGAGCTCCAGATCCTAAAGCTTTCGCAAGTGTCATAACATCAGGTTCAACACCATCAAATCTTTGGTAACCAAATAATGTACCCAAGCGTCCCATTCCTGTTTGAACTTCATCTAATATAAATAAAATGTTTTTTGATTTACAAAACTCTTGAACTTCCTTTAGGTATCCGTCACTTGGAACATTAACTCCTCCTTCTCCTTGCAAAGGTTCAATCATTACTGCACAAGTATTGTCATTGTAAGCATTCTTTATTTGATCAATATTGTTGTACTCTACATTTACAAATCCAGGCATTAGAGGTCTCCAATTATCCTGATAGTGGGGTTGACCAGTTGCTGCCATCATAGCTTGAGTTCTTCCATGAAATGAATTTAAGGTAGTTATGATTTCAAAAGCTCCATTTAATTTCTTTTTACCCCATTTTCTAGCAAGTTTGGTAGCGCCTTCATTTGCTTCTGCGCCTGAATTACAAAAAAAGACTCTATCCACAGCTGAATTTTCTACAATTGTTTCTGCAAGAGAAAGTTGAGGCGTAGTATAGTAAAGGTTGCTCATTTGTAAAATTTTTCCAGCTTGATCTTTTATAGCTTGTGTTACAGATTCATGAGAATGACCTAAGTTTAATACAGCCCAACCAGCTGTAAAATCTAAGTATTCTTTACCATCATTATCTCTAACAACAGTTCCTTCTCCCTCAACTAATACAGGTGGCATTCTATTTACAACCTGCATATAATATTTTTTTTCTAAATCTTTATAATCTTGTGTTGACTTCATATTTCTCTCCAAAAAATGTTCTTTATATTATTCTAGTACCAATATTCTCATTAGTGAATGCGGATAACAAGGCTCCAGATTCTCTTCCATCAATAATTCTTCCTGTTTTTACATATTCTAATGCATTTATACATGCTCTTATCTTTGGAATCATACCGCCTTGAGCAATTCCTGTATCTATTAATTCATTTGCTTGACCCTTTGTCATTTGTGGTATTACTCTTTTGTTAGCATCTAGGATTCCAGGGACATCAGTTTGAAAAATTATATTTTCTGCTTTGATTTTTTTTGCTATTATCCCAGCAGCAGTATCTGCATTAGTGTTATAAATCTGATTTTTGATATCTATTGAAATTGCAAGGGGAGAAACTACAGGCAAAAATCCATTATCTAAAAGATTTGTTAATACCTCTGTTTTACAATTGATTATTTCTCCAACAAATCCTAGTTTTTTATCTAATTGCTTGGCTTCTAAAATTCCTGATGATCCTGATAATCCAATAGCATTAACATTCATATTTTGAAATTCAGTAACAATTTCAGAATTTACTTTTCCTGCTAAAACCGCAATTGCTACTTCTAATGTTTTAGAGTCATGTAGGATAAATAATATAAAAGAATTTA
>PASM01000011.1 GCA_002711965.1 Chloroflexota bacterium
TTCTTCGGCTTTTGACGCCAAGGCATTCCCCATAAACCCATAATAATTTGAACCTTAAATTCGTTAATTCAATGGTCTCGATAAAACAAAAATTATTCTTTTATTAAAGTGCTAATCCAAAATAAATTTTTTAAGATTTTTTTTGGTCAGACTTTTATTATCTCTTTTAAATGTGCTCCAAGTCAATAGATTTGTTTTTATTTTTTTCATATTCCTTTAATTATAAAGACTGATATAATCTCAATGTTCGAAAAATTTATTCAAGTAAAAAATTAAATTTTTACCAATTTTGGAGTTAATATGACAATTATTACTATTATAGGGGGCCAATGGGGAGACGAAGGTAAAGGGAAAATAATAGATCATATGGCAAAAAATGCTGATTTAGTTGCAAGATATTCAGGCGGTAATAATGCTGGCCATACAATAGAAAACGATCATGGTAAATTTGCATTACATCTTGTTCCTTGTGGTGTTGGATGGGAAGGAACTAAAAACATAATTGGTTCNGGGACAGTAATAGATCCTAATGTACTTATAGAAGAATTGGAATTAATAAAGAGCAACAATCTTCCTGGCGAAATATTCATTAGTGAAAAAGCNCATTTAATTATGCCCTATCANATTAAGTTAGACCAAGCTGAAGAAAGTCATAGNGGCAACAAAGCTGTTGGTACAACAGGAAGAGGAATTGGCCCGGCCTATTCAGATAAAATTTCTAGAAATGGAATAAGAATGGGAGATCTTAATAATTTAGATAATTTNAAATTAAAAATTTCTAAAAACTTAAATATAAAGAATAAGATTTTGAAAGAAATTTATGGGACAAATGAAATTTCAGAAGCAGATATTTTTAAAAAAATAGATAAATGGTATAAAAAACTTGGCAAATACATATCAAACACTGAACAAATAATTCATGATCATATAAAAAAAGATAATTACATTCTTCTTGAAGGAGCACAAGGAGCTCTATTAGATATAGACCATGGAACATATCCTTATGTTACTTCTTCCAACTCTATTTCTGGAGGATCACTAACTGGTTTAGGAATNGGAGCAAAAGAGATAAACAAAGTCCTAGGAGTATTTAAGGCTTTTTGTACTAGAGTAGGAGAGGGACCATTTCCAACAGAAATATTTGGAGATGAGGCTGAAAAAATCAGAGAAATTGCTGGAGAATTTGGAACTACTACAGGAAGACCAAGGAGAATAGGCTGGTTTGATGCTGTAGCTGCAAAATATTCTGCTCAAATAAATGGTTTGGACTCTTTAGTAATAACTAAGCTAGATATATTAGATCATTTTGAAAAAATAAAAGTATGCACAGGGTATGAATATAAAGGTAAGAAAATAGATTTTTTCCCTTCTGACGAAAACGTTCTTTCTAAAATAAAACCAATTTATGAAGAATTCGAGGGTTGGGATGATTCAACATATAATGTAGATTCTATAGAAAAAATTAATTCAAACGCCAAAGAATTNATAAAAAATCTTGAAAAAATTGTNGGTGTTCCAATAGATATAATATCAACAGGGCCTAACAGAAAAGCAACAATCGTAGTTAATGATTTATAGATNTNAAGAAATCTTCAAAAAAAATCTTAGTATTTTGAAATTNATGAATTTTAGAATCGGATGAAAAAAAATCATGAAAAATAAATTCAATTTGTGGATATTTTTTTTGAATTTTTGCCCTTAGATCTTTATTTGAAGAAGCAATAAAATCTGGAGCAAATCCACCAAATTTAAAATTCATAAAATCAAGATGATTCATGAATTTTTGTTTATCTCTATTCTGAAANAAAATTGTTTTAGCTTTCGAAGATTTTATGGCTTCAATAATTCCAATAGGAAGCATAGAAGCCATTAAGCTTGTATAAAAGCTGCCTGGTGCAAAAAAGANAAATGAACTGTTTTTTATAATATCTATAATTTTTTTATCTGCACGAATATTGGATTTATTTTTTGATAGCAGGCTCAAATCATCAAGTTTTTCATGAGAAATTTGCTCAANGTTACATTCTCCAAAAAAAATATCCTTTTTAAATTTTCCTACTAAATCAGCTGAAATTATAGAGGAAGGAATTACATCAATAGATTTTTCTGTAAATTTTTCTTTGTATATTTCTATCGCCGATTCCAAAGAGTTTGTTTTTTTTAAATATGAATATAATAACAAATTTCCAACTACATGTTGAGTAAGTGGTTTATTTCTAAATCTATATTCTAAAAACTCAGACTTAGANTGTGAAGACAATGAGGATAAAACTTTCCGTAAATCCCCTAATGCAGGAATTCCATACTTTGATCTTAATATTCCTGAAGATCCTCCATTATCAAATGTAGAAACTATTGCAGAAATAGTGGAATCAATAGGGATATTCTGAGATAAGACAAATGGTTTTAAAATATTTGATAATCCTGTACCTCCACCAAAAAACACGAAGGAATTTAAATTTGTGAAGCTCATTTATATCAAGAAATATCCATATCATATTGATCCATAACTGGATCAAAATTCTTCTTGAAATCATCCGGGGCTTCCGTCATTGGTAATCTTGGAGGTCCCATATGGAATCCTGATCTATTAAGTGCGTATCTTATAGGAATAGGATTTGTAACCCAAAATAATGCATTGAAAAAGAGCAACAGTCTTTTATGTTCCGTAGCTGCTAAATCAGTTTGTCCGTCTAAAACATATCCCATAAGTTTTTTAACCTGATTCCCAATTATATTTGACGCTACACTAACTACTCCATGCCCTCCTGTGGACATTATAGAAAATGTTTCATTATCATTTCCGCTCCATATCTTAAAATCGCTATCAGCTTTAGAAATAATATTTGTAATTTGATCAGGATCAGAAGAAGCTTCCTTTACCCCTACAATATTATCTATTTTTGAAAGTCTAATTGTAGTGTCTACATCCATATTCAAAGAAGTTCTTGAAGGGACGTTATAAAGTATTCCAGGAATANTTACCGATTCAGATATTTTTTTAAAATGTCGGAAAAGTCCTTCTTGAGTNGGTTTGTTATAAGCCGGAACAGTCANAAGAATTGCATCTACTCCTAATTTTTCTGCTTTTTTTGATAAATCNATTGAAGCAATAGTATTATTATCAGTNGTNCCAGCGATAACTGAAGCAGAAGTGCCTACAGCTTCCTTAACTGACTTAAATAATTCTAATTTTTCATCCTCGCTCATAGATGGAGATTCACCTGTAGTACCTCCAATAAGTAGTCCATCAGAACCTGTATCTACCAAAGCTTTTGCAAATTCTTTTGCTCTTTCAAAATCAACCTCTCCATTATTTGTAAATGGAGTTACCATTGCTGTTATTAGTCTGCCTAAATCTTTCATAATCTTGCCTCTCATCCACCTATTATGTTGAATTAATTAAAGTTCAATTAATTCTTTTTTTATCATTGATTCCAATATTTGTAGAGCGTTGTAAGCTGCACCTTTTATCAAATTATCGCAACTTAACCATAAATTTATTTCTTTTGAATTATTTAAACTTTTTCTTATTCTTCCTACAAAAACTTCTTTTTCTCCTTCTGCAAACAATGGCATAGGGTAAGGAGTCTCATCGGATTCACTCAATACTTTAATTCCTGAATATTTATTNAAACAATTAATTATTTGTTCAATAGAGATATNTTTTTCTACAGNTAATGTTAATGATTCTGAGTGTCCTATTCTTACAGGAACTCTTACNCAAGTTGGAATCACGTNAATATTTTGATCNTGAAGAATTTTTTTAGTTTCATTTATCATTTTATGTTCTTCTTTAGTNAATCCATCTTCTAAAAAATCATCCACATGTGGAAAAACATTATTAGCAATTGGAAAATCATATACATNTATTNTTTGATCTCCTGATTGTTGATTTATCAATTCATTTACAGCTTCTTTACCTGTGCCTGAAACCGCTTGATATGTTGAAACAATTACTTTANTAACTTTAGTCAATGNATTAAGTGCATCAATAACCATNACCAGCGGGGTAGTNGTGCAATTTGGAATTGNAACAATCCCTTCATGAAAACTTAGATCACTTTCATTGATTTCTGGNACAACTAAAGGNACATTCTTTTCCATCCTATATGCAGAACCATCATCAATTACAATTCCTCCATTTTTTACAATTTTAGGAGCAAGTTCTTTGCTGATTTCAGAGCTTACAGAAATTAAAGCTACATCAATTTTATTGAATTCATCTTCTGAAGTAGTTTTTACTGTCAGTTCTTTGTCTTGGTATTTAATTTTTTTCCCTTTAGATCTATTTGAAGCGAATAAATGAATATTTTCAGCTGGATGATTAATTTCTGCCAGAAGTTTCAATGCCTCAATACCTACTGCACCCGTTGCTCCTATTATTCCAATGTTTGCATTTTTTAAGTTCATTTTAAATTCCCATAATTTTATCTAGACCAATTACCAGCTCTTTCTTTTTGACAATTTCCTTCACACCTAAAACTACTCCAGGCATAAATGATTGTCTATCAATTGAGTCGTGCAGCATAGTAAATGTTTGACCCAAACCACCAAAAACCAATTCGTGCCTTGCAACTCTTCCAGGCATTCTTGCTGAATGAATTTGCACTCCTCCTAAGGATCCTCCCCTAGTATTTTTTATAGTTTGTTTCTCAGCCTGATTTTGCTCAAAGTTTTTTCCTCTCTTTGATGCGGCAGCTTCTGCAATAGAAATAGCAGTTCCAGAAGGAGCATCTATTTTATTTTCATGATGACTTTCAATCAAATCGGCATAATCAAAATATTTACCTGCGATAGAAGATAATTCCATCATTAAAACTGCTCCGATGGCAAAATTAGAAGCCGACAAAATACCACATGAGTGCTTTTTAGAAATCTCTTCTAATAAAGTATAATCCTCTTCTAATAAACCTGTAGAACCACTAACAATAGGAATCCCTAAAGGTATAGCTATTTTTGCTAAGTTNATCAATCCTTCTCTATTTGTAAAATCTACAATTACATCTGGTTTATTTTCTTTCGAAAGATAGTCAAAGTTATTACCTATTAATTTATTGTTGGGAGTTTTTTGGCCATTAGAGTTAAAATCCACAGAATCTACAAGCTCAGTTTCAGAATCGGCTATAATGGCTTCACAAACTGTTGAACCCATTCTACCTAATGCTCCATTGACGCTTACATTAATCATTTTATCCTCCAACCTGTTTCCTTTTTCCAGACCTTCTTGATTGTTTATATTCGTCGTCATCAGAATTTTCTTTTTCTTCTGATTTTTTAGAGTTATTATCTGACTTAGAATTATTATCTGACGAAGAATTTAAAGCTTTTATAGAAAGATCTATTCTTCCTTGCTTATCTACCTTTATAACTTTTACATCCACCGTATCTCCGACAGAAAGAACAGATTCTACATTTTCAACTCTTTCAGTGGAAATTTCACTTATGTGAATAAGACCTTGTTTTCCTGGTAATATTTCTGCAAAAGCACCAAAGTTCATCAATTTCACTACTTTAGCATTGTAAACATCTCCAGTTTCAACATCTTTGATTATCGAATTTATAGCAGCTACAACATTCTCAGCTACCTCAGAGTTATTAGCTCCAATCATTACTTTACCATCTTCATCAATATTTATTGAAACATCAAAATCTGATTGTAATCCTTTAATTGTCGCTCCACCTGAACCTATTACAGCTCCTATTTTCTCTTGAGGTACATTTATTGTTGTTATTTTTGGTGCATACTTTGATAATTCTTGACTAGCTTCAGAGATAGTAGTAGCCATATGTTCAAGNATTTTCATTCTAGCAATTTTAGCTTTTGCTAGAGCCTGTTCCATAATTTCAAAAGTTATTCCTTTAACTTTTATATCCATTTGAAGAGCCGTTACTCCGTCTTTTGTTCCTGCAACTTTAAAATCCATATCTCCAATGTGATCTTCAGCTCCTTGAATATCTGTTAGTACAGCAAACTTACCATTTTCATCAGTGATTAAACCCATTGCAATTCCTGCTACAGGAGCACTGATTGGAACACCTGCATCCATAAGAGCCAATGATGAAGAACAAACNGAAGCCATAGATGTTGATCCATTAGAAGACAAAGCTTCAGAAACAGATCTTATAGTATATGGGAAATCGTCTGTATTTGGGAGGACAGGTATTATCGCTCTTTCAGCTAATGCTCCATGACCAACCTCTCTTCTACCCGTCATCATTCTTCCAGGCTCACCTACAGAAAAAGGAGGNAAATTATAGTGATGAATAAAATGTTTTTCTTTAATAGGGTTAAAGCCATCTAATTTTTGGCTATCCGCTAATGGAGCCAAAGTTACTGCATTAAGTATTTGNGTTTCACCTCTTGTAAAAATACCTGAACCATGAACTCTAGGAAGATATCTTACTTCTGATGATAATTCTCTGATTTCATCAAAATCTCTTCCATCTGGTCTTATTTGTTCATTAAGTAAAGCTTCTCTNATTTCTTTTTTCTCTATTGAATCTAATGATGAGTTAATATCATCTTCTTCAAATTCTTCTGAAATTTCTGATAGAATCGTTTCTCTTAATGAGTTATATTTTTCAATTTTTTCTGTTTTATTGTCTTTTGATCTAACTATTTTTTTTATATCTTCAAGATATNAAGAGTTTAGCTTCTCCTTAATGGCTTCTAGAGAATCATCATCTTCTTCTACTTCCCACTTAGATTTTCCTACTTCGTCTACAATTTCCTTTATGAATCGAACAATTTGACCATTAACTTCTTGAGCTAACTTCAAAGCATCTAATAGTATTTCTTCACTGACAAATTCAGATCCTGATTCAACCATCATGATTGCATCTTCAGTACCAGCCACAGTAAGATCTAGTTTGCTTTCTTGTAGCTGTTCATATGTTGGATTTACTATTAATTCGTCATCAATTAGTCCAATAACACATGCACCCACAGGATCTCTAAACGGAATNTCAGATATAGCTAAAGCAATTGAAGATCCTACAATTCCAAGTGCATCGTATGGGTTTTCTTCATCTGAAGATAAAACGCTTATAATTACCTGAGTATCATTATGATATGTCTTTGGGAAAAGAGGTCTCAAAGGCCTATCTATTAATCTACATACAAGTGTTGCATCAGTAGTAGGGCGACCTTCTCTCTTAAAAAAACCTCCAGGCAATTTACCTAGTGCATAAGCTTTCTCTTGAACATCTACAGTTAGGGGAAGAAAATCAATCCCTTCTTTTGCCACATTGTTTGCTGATGCAGTTGCTAAAACAACAGTTTCTCCTAGCGTTAATACGCATGATCCATTTGCTAAATTAGCAACTCTCCCTACTTCTACTTCAAGATTTTTGCCATTAATATCTAATGAATATTTTTTTATATTATTTACCATTTTTTCTAAAGGTCCCCAAGANATCAGGAACTATGAAATAGAAATGAGATTGTAAAACTATCCTCGTAAATCCAAGGACTTAATAACCTGTTCATACTTTTCAGAATTATTCGACTTCAAGTATTTTAAAAGTCTTCTTCTTTTACCAACAATTTTTAGAAGNCCTCTTCGTGAGGATTGATCATGCTTATGGTGTTTAAAGTGTTCGTTTAATTGATTGATCCTACCGGTCATAGATATTATTTGAGCTTCTGATGAGCCAGTATCTTTATCATGTTTCAATAATTTACTTAGTGCTGGATCGTTTTCTTTAGACAATTTACTAATTTCTACCCCAAAGTCTTTTCTTGACTATTACTAAATGGGGACTTATACCTTTCTTTATTTCTCTCTTTATTATTTGTTACTAACTGATGATATCACTAAAAATATAAATTGTAGCTAATTTTAAAGTCAGATTTTTTAATAATTTTACAAAATTTAATAAAAATACTTAAAAAACTAAACAATCTGTNGAAAGTTTACTTGACATAGACAATCTAAAATAAATAAGATGATATATAGATTTGAATATATTTCATATAAATGTATGCTTTTAATAATCTTTGCATAGTGATAAATTTTATCTTACGTGTATAATGATGGAATATAAATCAACAAAAAATTTAATTAAACTGTGTCAGGATTAAAATAATTTTGACAAGTTGTTTACAAAAGGGGTAACCAATATGAAGAGATCATTATTGATAATTTCGATCGTAGCTGCTTCATTATTTATGTATGCATGTGCTGGCTCAACAGGACCTGCAGGAGCAGCAGGAGCACCAGGAGCACCGGGNCTACCGGGTGAGCCNGGAATTTCAGGAGCANCAGGAGCACCGGGTCTACCGGGTGAGCCAGGAGCACCAGGAAATCCAGGAGCATCAGGANNTGATGGAACTGANGGACCTCCAGGNGTACCAGGACCAGCAGGAGCTGATGGTAAAGCAGGATCTACATCAGGACTAACAGCAGTTGGTTCAAATGGATCAAGCGTTATTGAGTGGAGTAGAAATGCTGAGAATGTAGATGTACATCTAATAGGATCAGGTTTCGGACGTAACGTTGAAATAACAGTATCTGCTGTAAACTCAAGTGGTTTTGCTAAGAATGTAGTTACTGTTGATAAGACAGGAGTTTCATCTCTTTCAACAGATGNAGCTGGTAATTTTGAAACNACAATTTCACTTCCTACNAGTTCTTTCTCNTGGGTNGANGNNGATGGNAATGGAATATATCCAATAGCTATCACAGCATCAGGTGGAGGAGATATTGCNCATACATCAGCTATTGTGGTTGATGCANTACCTGGAAACTAACCCCTTTCACAAGAAGTAAAATAAAAAGAACCCACAGTTTTGTGGGTTCTTTTTATTTAATGAAATTAGATCCAATCAAGAAAAGCATAATATGTTTGAAATAAAATTAAACATATTTAAAAGAATTCGCATTTAGACATATAAGAGAGATAAACTCTTTACCNCACGNAGCAATTGATAAACACAATAATCATTCTATTTATTAGTCCTAATGAGCTTTATTTNTAATTTTTATATGGATTTTAAAAAGCTAAAATATAAGTATGAGTGAAAATAATTATAGACTAATAGGCGTTCTGATTTTGATAGGAACAATTCTAATGGGAATAGTTCATTTTATTTTTTAGTTTTATTTTCTTCTTCTTTTTTAGTTTTATCTAATTCTAGTACAGTAAAAATAGCCCCTACGAATAATATAGCAACTACTACAAAGGCTCCTGATATTATAACTTCCGTACTCATTTTTTGGTCACCTGTAAAAGTGTTGCAAAACTCAATATAGAAGGAACCCATATTCCAACAAAAATAGCTTCCATTTCATTTCCTGAAGTGAAGAACCAGAAATAAACAGAAACCAAGAATGGAACCAATGAAGCTGCAACAATTAAATAAAAAAACGATTTATTTTTCAAAATTTTCTCCATTTGTAATCTTTAAGTAATCACTTATTAAATATTACTCAAAAAAAAAAAATCAAGATATCACTGTAGAAAAATGTGACATAAAATGAACATCTTACTTTAACGCAAGAGATACTCTTTTTATTCTTCTTCCTGAAATTGACCTTACTGTGATAAAAGTATCTGATGTTTCTACTACGTCTCCATTTGATGGAATTCTACCTAGTTGAGAATAAATAAAACCTCCGATAGTAGAAATACCATCAGCATCAATTTTTAAGTTAAATTTTCTATTAATCTGATCTATTGATAATGTGGCATCCAACAAAAATATACCTTGTCTGACTTCTTGTATTTCTGGAGGATCTACATCAAATTCATCAGAAAGTTCACCTATGATTTCTTCAACTAAATCAGTAACAGTAACTAATCCTGAAACAATACCATGTTCATCAAGAACCATACCGATTGATATATTATTATTTTGAAATTCTTTTAATAGAGTCTCTAGATTTTGAGATTCAGGAATATATATAGGCTGCCTTATAAGATCATTTATTGTTTTTTTATCTACCTTTTCTTTTTCTAGAGCAAGTATATCTCTTGCAAACAAAACACCTAAAATACTATCTAAGTCAGCATTATATATAGGAATTTTAGAATAACCACCAACAGTCATTTTTTCAATTATAGAATTAATTGGTTCATCTATCGATGCTGCAACTATATCAGGCCTAGGCTTCATTATTTCAATAACTCTGAGGTCATCCATTCTTAATATACCTCTAATCATTCTAAGGTCTTCTTGATGAGCAGGAATTTGATCTGATTCTAAAAGATCTAAAGTTTCTATTAAGGTAGCTGTGGCTTTATCGTCATCATTAGACTCATTTGAAGCTGGAAGTCCTATATATCTTATAAATCTATTAAATTTTGGGATCCCAGAAAAAAATTCTAAGAATCTTCCAACAATTAGAGCTAGAAAAAATAATTTATTATTAAGTGCTGAAAATATTTTGTTAGTAATAACAATAGAAAATACTAAAATAAAAAAATAAAGTATAGATAAGCTCAGTAAGTTTACATTAAGAATATCTTCAAATAATCCACTTTTATTTAAAAATAAAATAAATGAAGCCAGTCCTATACAAATAATTAAATTCCTTATAAATATTGCAAAAATATAAGCTTCATAAGAAAGTCTATTAGATTTGTTTTCTTCATCTTTTTCTTTATCAAGATATTCAGAATTTTCATCAAAATCATCATCAAGCGAAAGTCCAAAAGTTCTGTAACCTAGGATACTCAAAGAGTAATTGATGAATATATAAATTACTATTGAAAAAACAGAAAGAAACAAAAACAAAAAATATTCCATAATTTTCTACTTCCTTAATTTTCTAGCAGGATTCCCTGCTACTATTTCTTTAGACATAACATCTTTAGTCACTACTGCTCCTGCACCTATAATTGAATTTGAGCTTATTACAACTGGAGAAATTATTGTTGAATTAGAACCTAAGAGAACATTCTCCTGAATAGAAGATTTATTTTTATTTTTACCATCAAAATTTGCAACAACAGCCCCTGCTCCTATATTTACGTTATGAGAAACTTCAGTATCTCCTATGTAGGCAAGATGTTTAGATTTTGAATTTTTACCAATTTGAGAAGATTTAACATCAACAAAATTTCCAATTTCAACATTTGATAATGTGGATGTTGATTCTCTAATATAAGCAAAGGGTCCTATTTGATTATTTTCTCCAATAGAAGAATCTGTAACTATTGAGTAAATAATTTTAGTTCCTTTAGCTATATTAGAATTTGATATAGTTGTGTTAGGACCTATCACACAATCAATTTTAATATTTGTATTTCCCATAATAAATGTTGAGGGCAAAATTATCGAACCAGGAGAAATTTCTACTGATTCTTCTATATATACGGAATTTACATCAACAATTTTTACACCTGAGGAGATTAAATTTTCAACATGTTTTGAATTAGAAGGCTTATTATTAAGTATTTTTTTGAGTAAATTAAATATCGACGGAGGTTTCATTAGAGTTTGGGTTTAAGAAAAAAAGTCTGTTAGAAGGAGTTCTATTCATATATAAATTTTTTATAATTCAATAAGCTTTTCATTTTGACTAATAAGAATTAATAATATCATAATAATATGATTTAAAAAATTTTGGAGAGGTGTCAGAGTGGCTTAATGAGCACGCTTGGAAAGCGTGTGTACGATTAATGCGTACCGCAGGTTCGAATCCTGTCCTCTCCGCCATTTTTTATGTTATATAATATAAGAAATCAAATCCAAAAAAATGTTGAGGTAGTTTTTTGTCAAAAAATTTAGTTATAGTTGAATCGCCAGTAAAAGCAAAGGCTTTACAAAATTATTTAGGGAAAGAATATAGCGTAATGGCTTCTTATGGACATGTAAGAGATCTAACTAAAAAAAAATGGGGGGATAAAAAATCTAATAATGGATANGAAATAGATTTAGATCAATCCAAAGTAGATCTTACTTGGGCAGTTGAATCAAAAAGTAAGAAAAACNTAAGTGAAATTTCNAAATNTATAAAANATNAAAANCCTAAAGCAATTTTTTTAGCATCAGATCCTGANAGAGAAGGAGAAGCTATATCTTGGCACTTNGCNGATGAATTGAAATTACTTGATAAAAAAAATGTAAATAGAGTNGTTTTTCATGAAATTACAAAAAATGCTATTTTAGAGTCTTTTGATAATCCAAAAAAGATTGATATGGATTTAGTAGATGGATATAAGGCTAGAAGGGTTATGGACAGAATAGTAGGATTNGAAACCTCAGCACCTCTTTCTAGTGCTATTAGAGTAGGAGGAAGGGCTACTGGTAGAGTTCAAGGGCCATCTCTTCTTATAGTAAATAACAGAGAAGATGAAATTCAAGCGCATAATGCTCTTGAGTTTTGGAACATTAAAGTTGACTTACTTAACAAAAATGATGATCTAATCAATGTTCAATTGAAAGGTAATCAATCCAACAAAAATCATTTTATTTTTGATCCAAAAAAAAGCAAAATGATTCCTATACCTGATGAACAAAGTGCAAATAAAATTGAAGAATTATTATCTAAATCTGAGTTTAAAGTAGAATCAATCAAAAAAAATGAATTCAAAAGTAAACCTCGTGCTCCATTCACAACAAGCACACTGCAGCAAGCAGCATCTTCTGAGTTAAGAATGGCTCCTAGAAGAACTATGGATATTGCCCAAGAACTTTTTAGAGGAATAGAAAGTGGCAATAACGTAATAAATCTAATTACTTATATGAGAACAGACTCAACATTTATATCTTCAGAGATTTTAAATTCGATTGGTAAATATGTAGTAAAAAATCATGGTGAAAATTATTATTCAGGATCTAGGGTTTATTCAAAAGTATCAAAAAACTCACAAGAAGCTCATGAAGCTATTCGTCCAACTGATATAGNTAATTCACCTGAAAAAATAAAAAATCAACTAAACGACCAACAGTATAAATTATACAAACTTATTTGGGATAGAACATTAGCTTCTCAAATGAAAGATAGNATTTCAGAAAAAACAGTTCTTACAGTGCAAGCAAAAGATAAGAATAATGAATACATACTTGAATCAGAATACATACAACCTGTATTTGATGGATTTAAAATTTTAGACGAAAAAACTAATTTTGATAAANTTCCTAATATTTCGCTTGGTGACACACTAAGTCTTGATAAAGTTCATAAATTAAAAAACTTTACACGTCCAAAAAGTAGATATTCAGAAGCAAGCTTAATAAAGGAGTTGGAAAGTAGTGGAATTGGAAGGCCAAGTACTTATGCCAGTATAATGGATAGAATTCAGTATCATAAAGCTGTCATAATATTGAGAAGAAGCTTGTATAGAACAAACGTTGGAAAAGCAATGATAAATGCATTACTTCCTATTTTTGGAGATCATTTTATATCATTAGAATTTACCAGTAATATGGAAAAGAATTTAGATGAAATTGCTCAAGGAAAATTAGATTGGGAAAAAGTAGTTTGTGAGTTTTATGAAAACTTTAAGAGTAAGTTAGAAAAATTAAAAAAAATTGGTGAAAATAATTTTTCTCAAGAAGATAAAGAAAAAGTTGTAGATCCAAGCCATGCACATCATTTTACAGATATTCATTGTCCCANCTGCTCAGGAGAAATAGAACTTTGTGGTGGGGATGAATTTGATCAGACTGAAGGTCTAAGAGAGAAAAACTACAACTGTGAAGCTGTTCATATGAAATGGATTCCAATAAAGAAAAAATCAGTAAAAGATGATGGTGCTTTCTTAGCTTGTGAAAAAAATTATAATGAAAAAGGGCGAACAGATCATAAAAGTTATCTGCCTGAAAAATGCTGGGTATCTATCGGAAGAACAAGAAAAAATAATTTAGAATATTTCAACGAAGCTNTACTAACAAAAAAATGATTTTTACTAATCTTTGTATAAATTTCAAATTTATANGATAAATGGTTTTTTATTATTATATTTCTTATGAAGATAAAAAAAATAATAAAAGACATAGAAAAGAATAAAAGCACTTTTCTCGAAAACAGAAAACATTTATCGCATTTTTCTTTAAGAAATCAAAGTCAAGATATAGAAACATTTATAGCATTTATAAACAATAATTGTAATGAATACTTAAAAATTGATTTAATTAGAAAGTTTATCTCTGAACTCAGATTAAATAAATCACAAGGTTCTATTAGAAGGATAATTTCAAACTTAAAAATTTATTTTGATTTCTTAATTGACAATAAAATTTTTACAAAAAACTTGTTTTCAGAAATAAGTACCCCCAAAATGGAAAAAAAACTTCCATCAATTGCCAGTTTAGAAGAAATAGATAAAATGATTGGAAAAGTTGATCCAAACTCAAAATTAGGAAAAAGAGACAAAGCTATAATAGAACTTATCTACTCCGCAGGTCTAAGAGTGTCTGAGGTAAACAATCTAAATATGAATGATGTAGATACTAAAATCAATCAAGCTATAATTTTTGGAAAAGGGGCTAAATATAGATCCGTTATTTTTTCAGATTTCACATCTAAGGTACTGGAAAATTATCTAAGCATAAGAGAAACATCAAGCAACAAAGAAAATGGTTTTTTTCTAAGCAATTCTGGTAAAAGATTATCTATTAGAACTATTCANCATATTATAAAAAAATATATAAAATTAGCTGGACTAAATCCAAAATATCANACACATACTTTGAGGCATTCCTTTGCTACTCATCTTTTAGATGGAGGAGCAGATCTAAGAGTTGTACAAGAATTATTAGGACATACTTCTCCTAAAACTACAGAGATTTACACTCATATTTCTNTAGAAAAATCTAGAGATGTATATACAAAAGCTCATCCTAAAGCATAAAATATAATTATAAATTCAAGGAGTAATAATGACTATTTCATCAGGTGAAATAAAAAGAAATATGACTATAATCTTACAAGATGAAATATATCAGATTTTAGAATGGCAACATAGACAAGCACCTAAAGCGCCNCCTACNNTAACTTTAAAATTAAGGCATATAGAAACAGGCAATGTATACGAAAAAAAAGTTCCTGGGAATCAAAAGCTAGAACTTGCATTAACGGATACAAGAGAAGCTCAATTTCTATACAAAGATAAAGATTTATTTGTATTTATGGACAATTCTAATTTTGAACAATATGAGTTAGATGAAAAAATAGTTGGAGATGCATCAAAGTATCTAGCTGAAGGAAATAACATTTCAATTATATTTTTAGATATCAAACCTCTGGCAATTGAATTACCTTCATCAATAATAATGACTGTTGAAAATACAGATATTGGACTTAAAGGAGACACTCAGTCAGGTGCCACTAAACCTGCTACAACTACTTCTGGACTAACCCTACAAGTTCCATTATTCATAGAAAATGGACAACAAATAAATGTTTCAACTTCAGATGGATCTTATCTTGGTAGAAAATAGTTAATGATTAAAAAAAATAAAACACTATCTATTGGATGGCTTTCAACTGGAAATGGACAAGGATCTCTCGGTCTATTACAACAAGCATTAGATTTACATCAAGAACAAAAAATTTCATTAGAATATGTCTTTTCTAATCGTGATTATGGTGAAAAAAAAGGGTCCGATAATTTCATAAATCATGTTAAGAANAATAACATTAANATGATCACATTTTCATCAAGGAATTATAAATCTAATAAAAATAAAGCATGGAAAGAATTGAGGAATGATTTTGACNAAATTGTATTATCAAAAATTTCTAAACATAAAGTTGATATTATAATAGCTGCAGGATATATGCTTTTCTCCCCTGTAATATGTAATCACTATAAAATCTTAAACTTGCACCCAGCTTTGCCTAAAGGCCCAATAGGGACATGGAAAAATGTTATCAATGAATTNATTTNTAAAGAATCAAACTTTTCAGGCATTTCAATACATTTAATGACTCCTGATTTAGATGAAGGGCCTTGTGTTTCATATTGTAAATTCAATATAAAAAATAAAGAAAATATTAATCTTTGGGAAAATATAGATAACAAAAAAANTGATTTTGAAAAATCTGATCTATTTTTAGATATAAGAAAAAAAATGATTATATATGAAAGGATTTTACTAAGAAAAACCTTAGAAAAAATATCCTCTAAAGAAATTAATATCAATGACACTGAGTCAAAAAATCTATCTGAAGAAGTGAATCAGCTTATATAATTATTTCTTTTTTGATTTGGATGTTCCTTCTGGGTAGATTACCTGATCAACTAAACCATATTTTACAGCTTGCTCTGCATCCATCCAAAAATCACGATCTTCATCTTTTCTAACCTTAGACTCAGATTGACCTGTATGATGAGCCATGATTTTAGTCAGTTTATCATTGATTCTAAGCATTTCTTTTGCCTGAATTTGAACATCAGATATTGTTCCTCCTCCTCCTCCAGAAACACTATGTATCATCATGGTAGAATTTGGCAATGCATATCTTTTCCCTTTTGCTCCAGCAGTTAACAAAATTGTCCCCATACTTGCAGATAACCCTACAGAAAAGGTGCAAACATCATTTGGGATCATTTGCATAGTGTCATAAATAGAAAGGCCTGCATAAACAGATCCTCCTGGAGAGTTNATATACAGATTAATATCTCTTTCAGGATCTTCTCTAGATAAATAAAGAAGCTGAGCTACAATAGTATTTGAAACAAAATCATCAACAGGGGTTCCTAAAAATATAATTCTTTCTTTNAATAAGAGGGAAAAAATATCATAAGCTCTCTCGCCTCTTGAAGTTGTTTCAATTACTGAAGGAATTAAAGATGTAGGATTTATATTTTTTGACTCCAAAAGAGCTCTCCTTTATTACTAATGTTTTAATTTTACTAAATATTATTTCTTTTTTCGATTACTTGTTGTTTTTTTAGAGGATTTAACTAGAAACTCCAAACATTTTTTTCTCTGAATATTACTTCTGACATGATTTTTCAATGTTTCATCATCTGCTATCTTTTGGTCTTTATATTGCTGTTTTATTATTTCAACTTCTGAAAGAATTTCTTCTTCTGATACTTCAAATTTTTCTTTTTTTATTATTTCTTCTATGATTAAAAATCTCTTGATCTCTTCTTCAGATGTTTCAAGTGTTTCTTTATAGAATTCTTCATTAGTTTTATTTATTGCTTTTAGATAATCATCAAATTGCATATTATATTGAGAAACAGATCTAACTCTGTCCTCAATAATATGATCAGCTGACCTTTGTATCTGAATTTCAGCAATTTTGAATTTAGATTTCTTTAGTAACTTTTCTAAAATTTCTGTTTCTAATTCGACATTATATTTATAATCATTTTCAGCAGAAATTTCTTCTTTTAACTGGTTTTCAAAATCTTTAACATCCTTAATTTCAGGATTTATTTCTTGTAGAAACTTTTTATCTAACTTAGGAAGAACTTTTTTTTGAACGCTTATACAATCAACTTCAAATTTTGCATTTTTCCCTTGATACTCTTCTTCTCTCCAATCTAAGGGTAAAGTTAAGGTGAAGTTTTTCTTATCACCTTTCTTGATTCCCTTAATATTTTCAGATACTCCTGGAGCAATTAGATTNCTATTTTCAACAGCATAAAAATCAAAATCATTTTCTTCTATAATTACTTTGTCTTCACAAATAGCTTTTAAATTAACCTTAGCAAAGCCAGGGAAATCTAATTTTACATCACTAGGTTCCCATGTTGCCCTAGATTCTAAAATTCTATTTTTAGCCTCATCTAATCTAGCTTTAGAAACTTTTTCTTTTTTCACAGTAGTAGNAATATTTTTATATGTACCTACAGTTACTTCAGGCATCATTGGTACCATAAGGTTTATTTTTAATTTAGGTTCTCTTTCTAAAATATCTACTTTTGGAGCACATGGATATTCAAATTTATTATTGTTCAATACCTCTTGTGCAACCTCTTGAATAATAGCATCAAGACTGTTTTCTAAAATATAATCTTTACCATACTGAGATTCGATAATACTATAAGGGACTTTGCCTTTTCTAAATCCTTTTATATTCGCAGATTTAGATATATTTTTTGCTGAATTCTTTAGATGCTTATTTACTAAAAAATCGTCAACTAATATTTCTATATCAACTTGTTTATTTTTTTCATCTTTTATCTCAATATTCATTTTTATTATTATTCCTCTTCTTCAACAATATTAATACTTAATTCATCAAGTTGATCTTCAGATATAACGTCTGGAGATCCAAAAAGTAAATCTGATGCCGTTTGTGTTTTAGGAAATGCAATTACTTCTCTTATAGATTCCTCATTGGACAGCATTGCAACTAATCTGTCTAAACCTAGGCCCATTCCTCCATGAGGCGGGACTCCATATTCAAAAGCATCAAGAAGATGGCCAAATAAAGTACTTACATCATCTTCAGAATAGCCTATTACGTCAAAAACTTTTTCTTGCAATTTTCTATCATGTATTCTAATTGAGCCAGAACCTAATTCAACTCCGTTGCACACTAAATCGAATAGATCTGCTTTTACTTTTCCAGGGTCTGTTTCTAAAAATTGAATATCCCCCGTTTTTGGCGAAGAGAAGACATGATGTGCTGCTTGCCAATTACCATCATCGTCTTTTTCAAAAAGAGGAAAGTCTGTAATCCATACAAATTTCATAGTATTTTTATCAATCATATCCTTTTCTTTAGCAATATGATTTCTCAAAAATGAAAGAGAATTATTAACTATTTTCTCTTCTCCAATAATCATAAAAATAACATCNCCTGCACTCGCTTCGGTTTTTTCTAAAATAGAATCAAAGTTTTCTTGGGTATAAAATTTATTTAAAGGTCCATTTGTTTGTTCTAATTTAATTGGTTCTTCAATATCGTCAGGAATAGAAATATAAATCAATCCTCCTGCACCTTGGGACTTAACTAGATCAGTCAATCTATCAAAATCTCTTCTACCGTATGAATCTGAATTTTTTACAGTAAATCCCTTTAAAATACCTCCGTTTGATAAAGAATTCGCTATTACATTTGATTCGATTTTTCTAGCAACATCAGTCAAATTTCTTAATTCCATTCCAAATCTTATGTCTGGTTTATCAGATCCAAATCTATCCATAGCTTCTGTATAAGTCATTTTTTCAAAGACTGAATCTACATTGATATCAGAATTAACAGAATTGATTAAATCTATATACAAACTCTCTACAGCTTGCATAACATCTTCTTGATGCACAAAACTCATTTCTAGATCTAGTTGAGTATGTTCAGGTTGCCTATCAGCTCTCAAATCTTCATCTCTAAAGCATCTAGCAATTTGAAAATATCTATCACAGCCAGATACCATTAACATTTGTTTCATCTGCTGTGGAGATTGAGGAAGAGCATAAAAAGATCCATTTTTAACTCTTGATGGAACAACATAATCTCTTGCTCCCTCAGGGGTACTTTTAATTAATATAGGAGTTTCAATATGAGTAAAGCCTTTTTGAGATAAATTTTCCCAAATGAACTTCGTAACTTCATGCCTTAAAGAAATTTTTTGTTGCATTGAATCTCTTCTCAAATCCAAAAATCTATACTTAAGTCTTATTTCTTCTGATACTTCATTAGCATCCGAAACTTCAAAAGGAGGAGTTTTTGATTTAGACAAAATTTCCATTGAATCCACAATTAATTCATAATTTCCAGTAGCNATATCTGGATTTTCTGCTCCTTGTATTCTTTTCTTCACAGTTCCAGAAACAGATATTACCCATTCAGATCTTAATTCTTTAGCAATATTATGAGTTGATTCTGAAACTTCAGGGTTAAATACTATTTGCATTATTCCTGACTTATCTCTCAAATCTATAAATATTAGCTGCCCATGATCTCTTCTTCTAGAAACCCACCCCGCAAGACTAATCTTATTTTCTTCGTTTGATGAAGAAATTTTTCCACACATAATATCTCTATACATATTTCCTCATATGATTATTATATTTAGTCGCCATACTCTCTTTTTGCTACTGCTAAATTTACGAATGTTTCAGTTCTAATGATTCCATCAATTGAACCAATATTAATTCTAATAAAATTTCCTAATTCTTCTGAACTTTCTAAAGCAACTAAACAGAATACATCATAACTGCCTGTAGTAGCTATAACCCATCTAGTATGATCTAATGATGCAATTTCACTAGAAATTTCAGATACTTTGTCAGGTTCACATTGAACTCCTATAAGAGCTTCTGAAAAAAACCCTAGTTTCTTTGGATCTGATGCAGCAACAATTGAAATTGTTTTTGAATCTAATAAATTTTTTACTCTTCTTCTTATAGTGCCTTCACTTACATCTAATTCTCTTGCCATTTGGGCATTAGATAATCTGCCATCGCGTCCTAACATTGAAACTATTTTTCTATCTATTTGATCCATTTGATTCCAAAAAATAACTATTGATAAAAATATTATACCTATAAAAACCAAGCATAGAATCATTTTAAATTTAGTTTTTTTGATATGTATTCATTGATTTATTTTTTGTAAATAAAGTACAATATAAATTAATTCTAAATATTTAAATTACTGGAGAGTACATTGTTAGATTCAGAGCAAATAGTAAGTTATACAGAAATTGCAAGCGAAAAGCTTAAAGAAATAATGAAAGAGCAAGGAAGCGAAGAAAGTTACCTTAGAGTATCTATAGATGAAACTGCAAATGGTGGCTTTGAATATGTTTTTGGACTTGTTGAAAAACCTGAAAGCAATGATATTATTCTAGACTCTGTAATTAAAACTGTCGTTGATCCAGATAGTCTAAAATTTGTCGAAGGATCAAACATTGATTACGTTGAAGGTTTCCAAAGATCAGGATTTGTAATATCTAACCCCAAATTCAAACAAGAAGGTGGTGGTGGTGGATGCGGTGGCGGTGGTGGCGCATGTGGATGTGGTGCTGGAGCCGAGGCTGAAAGCGCAGGATGCGGTGGTCATTCTGGCGGCGGCGGATGTGGCTGCCAAAGCTAAATTGCTTAAACTTTGTAATTAAATTCGATTCAATTATGTTTATTTTTTCTTATATCATCTAATAAGAAGTAAATTAAGAGAACTAAGAGAGACTATAAATATGANTTATATAATAGGTAAAGCTTGTGTAGATGTAATGGATGGAGCATGTGTAGATGTGTGTCCAGTTGATTGTATTTACTCTAAACCAGGAGATAATCAATTATTCATAAACCCAGAAGAATGTATTGATTGCGCAGCCTGTGAGCCAGTATGTCCAGAAAGTGCTATCTTTGAAGAAGATGAAGTCCCTGATGACCAAAAAGATTTCATTAAGTTAAATAATGATTATGACTACGATGATTCAGAGCCAGGACATAATATCTAAGGGTATTATCTAATCATCAAAAGAAGAATAATTCAAACTATATAATCTACTGTAAAGTCCTTTTTGACTTAATAGTTGATCATGAGACCCAATTTCTTCAATTTTTCCTGCATTTAAAACTATTATTCTGTCACATTTTCTAACTGTGGCTAATCGATGAGCAATAGTTATTGAAGTTCTGTCTTTTAAAAGAACGTCTAATGCCTTTTGTATTTTCTTTTCAGTATATGAATCAATTGATGAAGTTGCTTCATCCAGTATAAGATACTGCGTATTTGCAACAAGTGCTCTCAATATACTTAGTAATTGCCTCTGTCCCATTGATAGATCTGAGCCTCTTTGACCTATAACTGTACTATAGCCATTATCTAAAGAATTTATAAAATCATTTAATCCCAATATCTCAGTGGCTTTTTCTACTTCTTTTATTGATATTTCAGAATTTCCATACTTGATATTATCTAAAATTGTTCCAGAAAATAAAAAAGGATCTTGCAGAACCATTCCTACTTTTTTTCCTATATATTCTTGAGAAAATTTTCTTATTTCGACACCACCTAATAAAACTTTACCTTTATTAGTGTCATAGAACCTGTGAATTAAATTTGAAATAGTAGATTTCCCAGCTCCAGTTGGTCCAACGATTCCTATTCTTTCTCCATTTTCAATCATTAAGTCAAAATCTTCTAAAATATAGTTTTTATCAACATAAGCAAAAGAAACATTTTCAAATTTTATTGAGCCATCTAATGGACAGTCTAGAGGTTTTTTCGGATCCTTTATCGTAACAGGAATATCCAAAACTTCAAAAATTCTATATCCTGATGCCATTGCTCTTTGCATAGCGTTATATTGCATTGAAATAGTTCTTATAGGGTCAAAAAATCTTTGAACTAAAAGCATATAAGCTACCATTACACCTGCTGTAATATGATCATTTATTACCAAACTTGCACCAACAATAATTATGATTGCAAAAGATATTCCAGTTAATGTCTCAACCGTAGGCAACATTAAGCTTGATAATTTTGCAGCTCTAAGCTGAGCTTTGTATAAATCATTTGCTTTATTTTCAAAAATTTTAGAGTTAAATTCTTGCCTATTAAATGATTGGACAGTTCTAATACCATTAATATTTTCTGCTAAATATGAGGTAGCAGCTGAGCTTTTTGTTCTTGCATCTAAAAAAGCAATTCTGGCTTTTGGAAGCCAAATCATTCTGATCAAAATCATTAATGGCAACACAAGAATAGTTACTAAACCAAGTTGAAGATTCATAACTAGTAAAACGCTTATAATTCCAAAAATAAGAACTAGATCTCCAATAGCAAATACTGACATCTGTAACGCTTCTTGCATAGCTGCCACATCTCCTTGAAGTCTAGACATTAATTTCCCTACATCTGTTTTGTCCATAAATGAGATAGACACATCTTGTAAGTGCATAAACATTTTTTTTCTAAGATCTAAAAGAATATTTTCTCCAACTTTCTCAATTATTGAATCAGACATAAAAATGGAAATACAGACTAAAGCTGCAAGTCCTAAAAATTTTAAGAGTCCCGTAAGAATAGAGTTTTTGACCATATCAATATCGTTACATGAAGATCCAACCAAACAACCAGACTGATCTATAAGGTCTTTTATTACAAGAGGTATCATTAAAGATGATCCCGTAAGCAATAATATGAAAAAGAACCCTATAAAAACATCTCTTTTATATTTAGCTACATAAGGCATAAATCTTTTGATTATATTGTAATCAAAGGATCTCGACCTTATATCTTCATCAGATAAACTTACCATTTTATACCTTTAATTCTGGATTTATTTGCATATTATAAAGCTCTGAATAACGACCTTTTTGTTTGATTAGTTGACTATGGCTACCTCTCTCGATAATTTCACCTGAGTCCAAATATAATATTTCATCTAAATTCATGACAGATGAAATTCTGTGGGCTATAACAATTAATGTTATCCCTGATCCTAATGACATCATTTCTTCTCTGATCTTTTTTTCAGTTTGAGTATCAATGGCAGAAGTTGAATCATCAAAAATAACAACTTTAGAATTGAATAGCAAAGTTCTTGAAACGGAAAGTCTCTGTCTTTGTCCTCCTGACAATTGAACCCCTCTTTCTCCTATTAAGGTTTCAAATTTACCTGGGAGAGTATTTATATGTTTGTATATTTGTGCCTTATCAGTTGACCAGTTAACTTTTTCTTTTGAAGCTTCAGGATCACCATATCTAACATTTTCAAAAAAAGTATCTGAAAAAAGAAAATTATCCTGATCAACTAGATTAACTGAATGCCTTAAATCACCTAAATCTAGAGTACTAATATCTATACCATTTATTTTTATTAAACCTTTTGTTGGATTATAAAATCTTGGAAGCAATCTTGACAAAGTAGTTTTACCTGACCCAGGAGGCCCAACTATTCCAATTGAATGTTTTGGATTTGCTTCAAAATTAATATTTTTTAAAACTTTGGTACTTCCATATGAAAAACACAAATCATTAACTTCTATATTTTTTACTGGCTGGTTAAATTTATTCCCTTGTATATTTTTCACATCTTCTTCTTTATCAATTACTTCAAATAATCTTGAAGAGGTAGCGGAAGCTCTAGCAAAAGAATTAACTAACATTCCAATTTGCCTTACAGGTCCTTGAAGAATGCTCATAAAGGCTATTAAAGAAGTTAGTTCACCTAGAGTTATTCTACTTTCTAAAACAGAAATAGATCCGAAATATACAACTAAGCTCATAGAAATCAAGAATGCGAAAGAATTAAGTGAAATAGAGAAGCTTCTAATCGTGATTTGCCGAAATGTCATACCTTTGACAACTTGGGATGCAATTGAATATTTTTCTAATTCATATTTTTGCTTCATAAAAGATCTTACGAGTCTAACTCCTGACAAATTTTCATCCATTACTCGAGTTAGAACGCCCAATTGCTCTTGTAATCTGTACCAATTTTTTCTTAAAGTCAATCTGGCATATGAAGAAATTATTCCTATGAAAGGAACGAATGATAGTGCTAAAAGGCCTAAAAATAGATCAATATTTAATACCAAAATCGCACCAGTTGAAATAAATATAGAAAGAAAAACAACTCTTAGAATACCTGTATTTATAAACATCCTACAACCTTCTATGTCTATAATTCCTTTTGTAATCAAATCTCCAGTATGAACATTGTCATGATAATTAAACGATAATCTTTGTAATTTGTTAAAATATTCTTTTCTTAAATTGAATGCTACTGTTTGCCCCATTTTTTCACCTTGGTAAACATGAAAAAAGCTAAAAACACCTCTAGCAATAGATAAGGTTAAGACAAGTATTCCAATTGTAATAAAAGGGGTAAGAGACAAGTCTCCAACTTCATTATTAGTTAAAGCTGTATCGATCGAAGTCCCCAGATAATAAGGTATAGACATTTGTAGAGCAGCAGCAAAAATTATAGATATAAGAGATAATAATAAATCTGGTTTATTATTTTTTAGCGGAAACTTAAGAACTCTGATTAGATTTTTACTTAGAAACATTAAATTTGTACTAAAAACTTTATATTTTTTTTTCAAGCGTTTATAAACACTATGGATTATTATACTCTTATTAAAAATAAATAACATATAAATATTAATTCTTGTTTGATGNAAAAAAAAATCNATAAANCNAAATANAGAAATGCTCTTATTAGNGATGCNNNNCAATTATCTAACATNGAATCAAACATTTTTTCATTAGATAAAGTAAAGACTAACTTTGANAGAGAAATTGANAAAGAAAATAAANNAATCTTTGTCTGTACTTTTGAAAATACNATAAATAATAATTCACATTANTTAAGTAAGATTTTAAGATTTTTAAATATTAATTCAAAAAAAAATGTTCTATATACTCAAGAAGAAATTATTATTGGATATGTAAAAATCTGGAAAGTAATGGAAGATCTACATATTGAACAATTAGGTGTTTTAGAAAATTTTCAAAGACAAGGAATAGGTGAAAAATTATTAAAGATTGCTATAAACTATTCGATTCAAGAAAATATAAATAAAATAATGCTGGAATGCAGAAAATCAAANACTGAAGCAATAAATCTTTATAAAAAATATTTATTTAAAATTACTAGCATTAGAAAAAATTATTACCCTTTAAACAGACAAAGAGAAGATGCTATATGCTTTGAAAGCCCTAATCTTTTAGAAAATACTTTTTATAAAAATTTATAGTAAAAGCTCTCGGTCTATAGAAGAAATTTTTATTCCTAAATGACTTGCTCCTTCTTTAGTTATTTTTCTTCCTTGAGAAGTTCTTATGATAAATCCAATTTTTAGAAGGAAAGGCTCCACTACATCAGATAGAGTTGCAGGATCTTCATTCAAAGATGCACTTATTGCTTCTATTCCCACTGGGCCTCCNAGATAATTTTTTGCAATAATATTTAAGTATTGTCTATCTAGACGATCAAGNCCTAATGTATCAACNCCTTCTATTTCAAGAGAATTATTTATCAAATCAACATTGAGTTTTTTTAGGTTTTTCACCTCAGCATAATCTCTTACTCTTCTTAGTAATCTATTTGCTATTCTAGGTGTTCCTCTAGATCTTTTAGCTATTTCTAATGATGATTTTTTATCAATAGACATATTCATTAGATTCGCNGATCTAATGATTATATTTGCTAAATCTTTTTCATCATAGTAATCAAGATGATAAGATAGGCCAAAGCGATCTCTTAATGGGGAGCTAAGNAATCCAGGTCTTGTTGTTGAACCAACAAGAGTAAAACTTTCTAAGCGAAGATTAATAGTTTTTGCAAAAGCTCCGCTTCCNGTGATGAAGTCTACTCGAAAATCTTCCATAGCTGAATATANATATTCTTCAACAGATTTTGGNATTCTATGAATCTCATCTATAAAAAGTACATCTTTAGAGCTTAAATTTGAAAGTAGACCAACTGCATCTGCAGGTCTTTCTAAAGCAGGTCCGCTAGTATGAATAAAATTCGATTCTATTTGATTAGAAATAATATAGGATAATGTAGTTTTTCCTAGTCCAGGAGGCCCATAAAATAACACATGGTCCAATGATTCATCTCTTTTTTTTGAAGCTTTTACAGCGATNGATAAAGATTCTTTAATTTTTAGCTGACCAACGTATTCATCAAAAGAGTTAGGNCTAAGAATATTAGATTCNATCTTTTCATCTGGAAAAGTAGAATTTGAGGAATTTTGATCTGAAAAAATCACTTCTTTATTTTCTAAGTTTTCAGCCATAATTTTATACGTATTTTCTTGTATTTTTTTTCAAAACTTTTCTTACAATAGTTTCGACATCTATTTCATTGTCTGAATCAGAAAGAATTTCATTAATAGCACTTCTTGCTTCATTATTTTTATATCCAAGACCAATTAATCCTGATAAAGCTTCATCAAAAATCGAGTCCGTCACNTTAAATTCAGAAGACTTATTTGATAGTTCATCAATTTTGTAAGACAATTTACCTTTTAATGATGCAATAATTTTTTGAGCAGCTCTGCTACCNATACCTGGCATTTGTTCTAATAAAGCAGTATCTTCTGTTTCAATAGCATTAGCAATTATGCTTATTGGAAAGACTAAAGAATTTGCAGCTTTTATTGGNCCGATTCCTTCAACTTGTATTAGTTGTTCAAAAAATTCTTTATCTGCNTAAGAAATAAAACCAACGAGAAGAGGCTTTGGTTGCCTTTCAGTAACATGGTAATAAATTTCTAAATCTATTTCGGAGTTTATTGAATAATTATTTTCAANAAAATAATTATTCAAATATTCTGGAATATAAATTTCATAACCTATGCCTTTAACTAATAAAATTATCCTTTTAGGATCAGATAAGAATTTTAGTATTTCACCTTGAATAAAACTAATCATTTGAATTTTGATTTACTAATAATAGAATGACAGATGGCAATAGAAAATGCATCCGCTACATGTTCATTCTTTAATATATTTTGNTTATTTAATATTTTAGAAACAGATAGCATCACTTGTTTTTTATCTGCCCTTCCAGAACCAGTAACTATGTTTTTAGCTTGTGTTGGCTGATAATCAAAAACTTCAATNTTTTTAATTCCAGCAGATGCAAGAATAACTCCTCTTGCGTGACCCATCAATATTGATGTTTTAGCGAATTTAGGTCTAGAATGTAAATCTTCAACAGCTATTACATCTGGTAAAAAATTATCAATAATTTGATCAAACTCTTTAGAGATAATAGCTAGTCTTTTTGTTAATTGATCTGAAGAGCTAGTTCTAATTACTCCTCCTTCTATAGGCTTGAGNTTGTTATTTAACGATTCTAATAAGCCATAACCTGTATTGGAAAGGCTTGGGTCTACTCCTAAAATAATCATAGGTTTATTATAATTTTATGTCCATATATTTCAAGTTTTTTGTCAAATTAAACTCCAAGAAGGAGATTTTCATGATTTCTGTAATGAATTTTATTGAAATATAATTAAAAAATAGAAACAATAGAAGATATATAATTTATTTAGGTGAATAAATGAAAAAAGAAAAAGTTGCGTTTCTTTTCCCTGGTCAGGCGTCTCAAACACCAGGCATGGGATTAGATTTATACAAAAACAGNATTGCTGCAAGAGAAGTTTTTCAAGAAGCTGATGATATTCTTGGTAGAAAATTATCTGAAGTTATATTTGAAGGATCAAAAGAAGAATTAACTCGTACAGAAAATGCTCAACCTTCCATAGCTACCGTTTCAATAGCAGCATGGAGAGCTATAGAGTCTGAAATGGGATCTATTCAATTGCCAAATTACACTGCAGGTCATAGTTTAGGAGAGTATAGTTCACTAGCTACTGCTGGATCGTTAAGTATAAAAGATACAATCGATTTAGTCTCAAAAAGAGGTGAATTAATGGAAAAAGCATGCAATGATTCACCAGGAGGAATGTCTGCAATCATTGGNATTGATTCTGACGCTGTAAAAGAGGTTTGTGAAGAAACAGGAACCTATTTATCAAATATAAANACATCGAACCAAATTATTATTGCAGGTACAAAAGAAAATTTAGTTAATGCAATGGACCTAGCATCAAGATTTGGTGCAAAAAAGGCTATCCCTTTNCCTGTAGGAGGAGCATTTCATTCAGCTCTAATGTCATCAGCTCAAGAAGAATTAAACTCAGTNATTGATNATGCTAATTTTGAGGATGCAGTAGTTCCTATTATCGCAAATACAAGCGCTGAAGCTATTACAGATAAGAATTTAGTTAGAGAAGAGTTGAAAACACAACTTCAAAATTGTGTATTATGGAGCGACTCTATAAATTATATGATTGATGAAGATGTCGAAACTTTTTATGAAATAGGACCTGGTTCAGTTTTATCTGGAATACTAAAAAGAATAGACTCAAATTTGAATGTAAAAAATATAGGAAATTATAATCAGGTATTAGACTACGTTGAGTCAAGAAGCTAGTTGTTTTATTNATGAATAAAACCGAGGACAACTTAAATAATAAGGTTGACGGAGAATTTATTTCTGAAGAAAAAAGNCAATCCATTTTTGGTACAAATATGGCTCGTGCATCAGTTGTTCAATCGTTATTTGAAAGTGAAATATCAAAAGACTATAAATCAGAAAATATAAATGACTTACATTTTTATAAAAAGCTCAATAAATCAAAGCAAAAAATAGCAGATACTATATTAAAATATGCTTTGGAAAACAAAAAAGAAATTGACTCAAGTATAAAAAAACATACTAGTGATAAAAATTTAGACAGGATTCCTAAAACGGATTTATCGATTCTTAGAATGGCAATATCTGAGATAAACTCTGATATAGANACTCCGATAGGAGTTATAGTCAATGAATCTGTAAAACTTGCAGATATTTTTGGTTCAGATACGTCTAAAAACTTTATTAATGGTGTTTTAAGCTCTATGCTAAGATAGACTTTTAGATCATTATTCAATAACATAAACTTGCGGTTAAAAATTTGGAGGATAGAATGGCTTCAGTTTTAGAAAAAATACAAGAAATCACAGCAGAAAAATTAAGCGTTGATATAGGAGATGTAAAATCTGAATCTTCATTTACAGAAGATTTAGAAGCAGACTCATTAGACGTTGTAGAGCTAATAATGGCTCTAGAAGAAGAGTTTTCAACTGATGACAAGGCAATTGAAATTTCAGACGAAGATGCTGAAAATATTAGAACAGTTCAAGATGCCGTCGATTATATATCTTCAAAAGTCTAAATAAGTCTCAATTTTATCTTATCTAAATAATTTAATTTAAATTTAGATATGAGAAAAATATGGAAAACATAAAGTTTACTCCTTTGGGAGGTTTGGGAGAGGTAGGGAAAAACTTACTTCTATTCGAAATCAACTCTAAAGTCTATATTATTGATGCAGGAATAAAGTTTTCCACAGATCCTGAAATAGACTTTATTCTACCTGACTTAGAGCATTTAGAAAAAATAAAAGAAAAAATATCTGGTATTTTTATTACTCACGGTCATGAAGATCATGTGGGAGCTTTATCAAAATTAGCTTTTTTAAATGTTCCTATTTATTGCCCTCCCTTGGCTAAAGAGATAATCAAGAAAAAGTTATTTAAAGATCAAAGCCACTTACTAAAAGAAGTAACAGTAAATAAAAAATTTCAATTTGAAGATTTCACTATATCTTGGTTCCCTGTGGTTCATTCAATACCTGATTCTTGTGGCCTTATTATACAAACAAAAAAATTAAATATAATTCATACTGGCGACTTTAGGTTTGACGAAAATCCTATCTTTGGGAAAAACACAAATTTTAAGAGTATCAAAGAAAGAATAGGCAACAGATGTGATGTTTTATTTTCTGATTCAACAAATGCCTTAGTAGAGAGTGACTCTTTTTCAGAAAAGGAAATAGAAAAAACATTTACTAGATCATTTAAAGAAAACAGAAGAATAATAATATGTACTTTTGCTTCTCAAATTTCAAGAATTCAAATGGCAATTAATGTAGCAAGAAAATTTAATAAAAAAATAGTTTTAATGGGAAGCACGTTAAAGAAAAACTTAAAAATTACTAAAGGCTTAAATATTATTTATGACTATGAAAATGTAATTTCATCAAATAAAAATAATGAAATTAATGATAAAAATTTTATTTATTTTGTAACAGGTTCACAAGGAGAAGATTTTTCAGTATTGAACAGGCTTTCTTCTAAAAAATATAATAATTTAAAAATCAATAAAAATGATCTAATTCTAATGTCATCTTCTGTAATTCCAGGAAATGAAGAAAAAGTTTTTGGAGTAATCCACAGATTACAAGGACTAGGAGCTGAAGTCAGATTTAATAATATTGATAACAAGTTACATGTTTCTGGCCATTCAAATAAAGCTGAATTAGGTAATGTAATAAATACATTAAAACCAAAATATTTCATCCCAATTCACGGTAATAATGAAATGTTAAATGCTCACAAAAATATAGCTGTTTCAAAAGGTGTTGACAAAAAAAATGTTTTTATAATGACTAACGGAGATAACCTCGTAATCAATTCTGATAAGGCAAAAAAAATCCCTCCAGAGAAGATCATAGACGAAGTTATATTAAGAGACAATCCTGTTTATAAAAATGAACTTGATAGTAACATCTTTGAAAAAAATATAATTTCAATTATTGTAAATTTAGGGAATAAGATAGAAATTAAAGATATTAATATTAAAATATTTGACAAGTCCAATAACATAAAAATTAAACAAATTATTGAAAAATATATTCTTGAAAGTAATATGAAAAATAACATAGAACTGTGGAGTGAAATAACTAAGCAATTTAATCAAGAAATCTATAGATTAGTATTAGATAAGTTTAATAAAAAATATGTTATTAAATCAATATTTATAGAAAAATAGTTATTTTGAGATGGAAAATAACAATAATAATTTATGGCAAAATAAAATCTTAGGATTTATACAAAAACGTAATTTCTTTTTGTACCTCCTCATCTTTAGTGTGATCATAATTTCTCCAATATTGATTAATCCAATTAGGCAAAATTTTGGAATAGCTCCAATATTAATTTCATTTTTTTTAGCAATAATTCTAATCTACTTGAGATATTCAATAATAAATTCTGTAAATTTTTTATCTTCAAAATTAATATTTTCAATAATTTTAGTCAATTTTTCAGTTTATATTTTTTTTGGATCCATAAATTACGTTTCTAGCTCAAATTTTTCTTTTGATTATTCTCTATCAGGAAAAAGTGGAGAGTTTTTAGCTAAATGGCCATCATTTTGGAGCGCATATAGTGCAAATTTTTTAAACTACTTTGACTTGTTTTTTAGAATGTTTATACCTGTATTGCTAATCTTTTTTTTATACAAACCCCAATTGTTTAAGAATTCAGGAATAAACTTAATTAAATTTGTTTATAGAGTAATAAATAATTTAATAAAAAAAATAAAAATTAGCACCTCAAAAAATCTTCATGATGATAAAGCTATAAATTTAACAAGCAATATTACTAATACAGATTCAATGAATGCAAAATCAAATCATAGAGATAAAATTCCTGAAATAAAAAGTGATAATGAAGAATCTATTAATGGAAAAACCATAAAAGAAAAAGTCATTGAAAATGGAAATGAATTTGAATTAAATAAAACAATTTCATTTGAAGAAAGTTACGATAAAAACGAGATTGAAAAATTTAAGATCGAAGGTTTTAAGTGGCCTAAAATTAGTACTTCAGACTTTATGGTTTCTGAAAAAAAAGAACTAAGTAATAATGAAATTGAGGATACAAAAAAAATAATAATAAACACTTTATCAGCTCATGGTGTTAACACTTCAATTGAAAAACATACTTCTGGCCCATCTGTTACTATGTATCAATTGAAGCCTGGATGGGTTGATGAAAATGAAAAAAAGAGAGTAAAAGTAGAACAAGTTCTAAGAAGAGAGAAAGATTTAGCATTGGCATTAGGGTCTCCTAATATAAGATTTGAGGCCGTAATAGATGGTATACAGAATACAATGGGCATAGAAATACCTAACCTATCACCTAACACTGTAGATTTCAAAGAGGTAATAGAAAATGAAAAACTGAATAAAAATTCAGATAAGTACAATTTACCTGCCCCATTAGGACAAGGAATGGACGGGATCCCTAGGGTAATAGATTTATCAAAAATGCCTCATTTATTAGTTGCAGGTTCCACAGGTTCTGGAAAATCTGTATTTATTAATTCTATTATTGCGGGTTTATTGACTACAAAAAAACCAGATGATGTAAGGATGATTTTGATCGATCCTAAAAGAGTAGAACTTACACCTTATGCAAAAATCCCTCATCTTTACACTGACGAGGTAATAGTAGATACAGAAAAAGCAGTTACAGTATTATCTGCTACAGTTGAAGAAATGATGATGAGATTCAAAATATTAGAAAAAGTTGGAGTGAAAAACATATCAGATTTTAATAAAAAAATGAAATCATCACATAAAATGTGGAATATTCTAGTAGTTATAGATGAATTAGCAGATTTGATGTTACAAGCTGGAAGTGAAATTGAAAGACTTATAGTTAGACTTGCACAATTAGGAAGAGCTACTGGTATTCATCTTGTAGTAGCAACTCAAAGGCCATCTGTAGATGTTGTTACTGGATTAATTAAAGCTAATTTCCCAAGTAGAGTTTCCTTTGCAGTTATGTCTCAAATTGATTCAAGAACTGTTCTTGATAGTATCGGAGCAGAAAAACTCATAGGTAAAGGAGACATGTTATTCAGCCCAATAGATAATGCTCAAATGAGCAGAATTCAAGGAGTTTTCTTAACAGAAAATGATATACAGAATCTAACTAATCAATGGGGGCCATACTATGAAAAATATTCTATGGAAATGCTAGATATCCCTGAAGATGATAATGTAACAAGCTCTCAGGTGTCTGGAGATACCTTGTATGACCAAGCCTTAGATTTAAGTTCTCAAAGTAAGACTCTATCTACCTCATTATTACAAAGAAGATTAAGAATTGGTTATCCAAGAGCAGCTAGACTTATGGATGAATTAGAGGATAACGGAATAGTTGGACCTGGGGAAGCTGGAAAACCACGGAAAGTACTAAGCCTGTGAATAACAATAATGAAAACTTTATAGGCCTAGGTGAAAATCTTATAGAATGCTTAAGCTGTCAAGAAAATATTAAAGACTCTGATTTCTATAAAAAATATGGGATTTGTCCCTTTTGTAATTTTCATTATTCTATAGATTTTGAGAAAAGATTGGAAGTAATTATAGATCAAAATTCTTTTGTCGAATTTAACAAAAGCATTTCAGTAAAGAAACCAAAAAATTTAGAAATAAACTCTAAATATAAAAAAAATGTCAAAAATACTAGAGAGAGAACAGGTTTAGAAGAGGCTGCTGTAACAGGAACAGCAAGTATCGGTGGAATAAAGACTGTAATAATTTTATTAGATTTTGGTTTTCTAGGTGGTTCGATGGGAATTATAGTAGGAGAAAAAATTTCTAAAGCATTTTCTCATGCTAGAAAAAATTCTCTACCTGTATTTTCTATAATATCAAGTGGTGGAAAAAGAGTTCAAGAAGGGGCTTTTTCATTAATGCAAATGATAAAAACAATTAATGCCACAAAAGAATTAAATGATAAAAAACTGCCTCACATAACATTATTTACAAATCCATCTGGAGGACAAGTTTATAGCTCTTTTGCGAACTCCGCTGATATAAAAATTGCTGAACCTGGAGCAATCATAGGAATGTTTACCCTAAGTGAAATGAGCAAAAGTTCGAAAAATAATAAAAAAATAAATATATCTTCAGAAAATTTTCATTCCCAAGGATTAATAGATAAAGTAGTGTCAAGAAATAATTTAAAAAAAGAAATTTCAATTTTATTTGAATTAATAATTTCTAAAAATAAAATTCCTAAAAAAATTGATTTAGAATTACCCGAAATTTCATTTTCATCCAAAACTAAAAAAATCAAAATTGACAAAAGTAGACCCAGTGGAAAAGATTATATTAACAGTGTTTTGGAAGATTTTATTGAATTAGGTAAAAGCAATGAAAAAAATATTTCTATATTAGGATTAGGAAAAATAGATTCTCAATCAGTAGTTGTAATTTCTCAACACTTTCAAAGGTTAAATAAATCAAATAACGGAAAATTAAATAACCTAGATTTTACTAAAATATTTAAAGCAATTGAAATATCGAAAAAATTTGAATTGCCTATTCTTTTTTTTGTTGATAACAAAGGAATTAATAGTACATTCGAAAATGAGATTTTAGGCATAGGAAATAATCTATCAAACTCTATAAAAAGCTTGTCTAATCATGAACAGCCAATAATTACTATCATTACTGGAGAGACAACTACTGAAGGCTCTTTGCCATACTTTATTTCAGATCAAGTATTGATGCTAGAAAATTCAATTTTTTATACAAATACTGATTTTGAAGCCAGTAATAATGAACTCAATTCTATAAATTGCCTTGAAATAGGGCTTATAAATAAAATCATACAAGAACCCCCATTAGGAGCAAGTAAAGGCCCTGAAGATATGTCTAGGCTTATAAAAATAAGTATCATAAAAGAACTTTCAGACTTAAATTATAAGAGTAAAAGAAAACTAGCAAGAACAAGAGTTAAAAAATTCCAAGAAATAGATATGGGCAATAATAAACTAATTGAAAATGTTTCAAATGAAATGAAAATTTGGAGCAATGTATTAAAGGCGGGATACAAAGCTCTAAGAAATTAGACTTTTAAACCTCTTAATATCCAATCTAATACTATTTCTGTACCATTTTCTATATATTTCTTCGTTGAGTACTTTGATATCTTGAAAAGTTCTTCTACAGAATTGCCCATAGCCACTGATACTCCTGATTCCTTTAGCATTTCAATATCATTCATTCCATCTCCTAATGCAAAGATATCTGATTTATTAATTTTTAGTATTCTTGAATATTCATTGACTGCTATTCCTTTATGAATATTTTTTGGCATAAAGCTGATGTATTCTTCTCCCATACTTCCAGATGAGTGAACTAAGCTAGTTTTAGAAATATCAATAAAACTTTTCTCTGATATATATTTTTTTACGTCATCATAAAAACAAGTGATTATATTTACATTATTATAAATTTTATTTTTCATACTGTGATCCATTGTTTTTCCTTCAGCACTAGCAAAGTATTCAAATTTATTCTTATCAAGTAAATGAAAAACTGATTCTGCAACAGCTTGGTTTAAAGATTTTCTGAATATTATTTTATTGTTTTGCAAAGGATCAAATATTATTGCACCATTATCAGAAATTTGAGGAGATTGAAGTTTCAACAAATTAGAGTATTCCAGTACAGATGAAAAAATCCTTCCAGAAACTATAGACACAGGGATAAGTTTTGAAATCATACCTATTTTTTTTCTTATATTAGTTGGAATTTCTTCATTTGAATCTAAAAGAGTACCGTCAAGGTCAAATAAAGCAGCAAGTATTTTAGGAGTTTCCAGTCTTTTATTTATATGTATATTCAAAATTTTTCCAAAAAAATATAGTAATAAGGTTTCTAGTTACAATTTACAGGTTTATGATTAAAATAATTTATCATAAATTTATTATAATATGGATGATTTAGTAATAGCAGGAAAAAAGTTTAAATCTAGACTTATTACAGGAACAGGAAAACATAGATCCTCAAAAGATTTGAAGGATTCTATTAATGCATCTGATACAGAAATGATAACAGTTGCAATTAGAAGAATAAATTTTGACGATCCTAAAGAAAAAAACTTACTTGATGTAATTGATTGGGATAAATATAATATTTTGCCAAATACAGCGGGGAGTAAAACTGCAGAAGAAGCTATTTATACTGCTATGCTAGCCAGAGAAGTGACTCAATCTAATTGGATTAAAATAGAAGTTATACCTGATTCAAAATATTTATTACCAGATCCTATTGGAACACTTGAAGCTTGTGAAAATCTAGTAAAAGAAGGATTTATAGTGCTTCCATATATATCTCCCGACCCTGTATTAGCCAAAAGGCTAGAAGATATAGGCTGTGCTACTGTTATGCCATTAGGTTCTCCAATAGGCTCAGGAAGAGGAGTTCAAGCTTTAGAAGAAATTCAAATTATTATAGAACAATCAGAGATTCCAGTAGTTGTAGATGCCGGCTTAGGGGTCCCATCCGAAGCTTCTTTAGTTATGGAATGTGGAGCAGATGCTGTATTAGTAAACACAGCAATAGCTGGAGCTAAAAACCCAAAGATGATGGCTGAAGCATTTAAGTTAGGAGTAATGGCTGGTAGAAATGCATATTTATCTGGTAGAATTCCAAAATCAGAACAGGCAAATGCAAGTAGCCCAAAGGATAACATTGTAAATACTTAATGATAATTTATGTCACAGATCCTAATAAATTTAATAATGAAAATTCATTTTTAGAAAACATCAAACAATCTTCTTTATTAGGTATTGAGTATATTCAAGTTAGATTAAAGAATCTTGATCAAACAAGCAAAACAAATCTTACTACTAAAATAAATAATATAATCGATCATAAAAGAACAAATCTAATAATTAATTCCGACCATAAATCATCTAAAATAATTTCATGTTTTGGATTTCATATTACTGCTAAATCAATACTTAATGGAGCGGATGCAAAAAAAATGAGTGGGGCAAATTGGATTTCTAAATCTATTCATTCAAAAAAAGAATTATTGTTAAATAATAAGGACAAAAATATCAATGCATTTATTGTTGGGACGATTTTTCCATCAAACTCTCATCCTAACGGCAAGACATTAGGTATTGAGAAATTTATTGAATTAGTTAAACTATCAGAAAAACCTGTGATTGGAATTGGTGGCATAGATACAAATAATATAGCATCAGTTGTAGAATCAGGGGCTAAAGGCGTCGCTTTGATAAGCGAATTGGCAAATGCTTCAAACTTAAAAAATGTAATTACTAACTTGAAATCATACTATGAGTAAAATTTATCTCAATGGCAAAGAAACTGAAATAAAAAAAGATTTAACTGTAAAAGAATTTATTTCTTCCCAAGGTTTAGACAATAAAATGATCGCAGTTGCAATAAATATGAAAATTATTCACAAAAGTGAATATAATAAAACAATTATTATTGATGGGGATAAGATAGAAATAGTTAGGCCTGTTGGTGGAGGGTAATTACTTACTCAACTACACAAACAACACCAAAGTTCCCTGTATCAGCGTCTCCACTATATAGAGATCTATATTGAAAACATCCACCTACACTAAATTCTCTTGAATAAGTCCAATCTTCAGGGTTTTTATCAAAAGGTCCTTTATTGAAAGCGCCTGAATCCCACATGTCTTCCTGCCCATCATCGGATGTAGAAGAACTAGCAGCACCCTTAGGGTTAAGCCAATTTACAGTTGTTCCTGATTTAACTTTTACTGTTTGTGGATCCATAACACCACCTTGACCAATACTTACCTCAACAACACCTTCTAAAACAGGTCCTTCTGGCATATCAATTTCAATTTTTTCTTCTTCCTTTTCACATGTAGAACCTATACAAGCCGCTTCACCACCTGCTTCAGCAGTAGCAGTTAAAGAAATAGAAACTTTTTCAGCTGACGCAGCAGCATCTTTTCCTACAGCTTGAGCTGCAGCAGTAAATGAATTTTCACATTCTGTAACCCATTTTTCTTTTTCAGCTTCTGATAAAGAAGAAAAAACAATTCCCTGCTCTGCTGTACATTCTGTTACTTCAGCAACAGCAGTTGCAGTTGCGTTACCTAGCATATTTTCTGCAGTTTGTGTTTGAACAATATTTGTAAAGGATAGATTTTCTCCCCCACAACCGAATATTACAGCTAATGAAATTATAATTAGTAGTTTTTTCAT
>PASM01000012.1 GCA_002711965.1 Chloroflexota bacterium
ATATTGTTATATTGTATTTTTCTTTGGATAAATAAAAAGCAGCAGATAGCCCGGCAGCACCAGCACCTATAATAGCAATATTTTTTTTATTCGACATAATTGATTTTTCTGGATTTGAAATTTTGAATAACTTTTTTTATGGTTTTTTGATCTAATATAATGATAACAAAACCTAATAATGTAGGAGGTAACCATAATGCTAAATGAACCAACAAAGAATATGCTACAGCTACTTCATTACTTACTCCTAGTGTAATTAATGTTATTGATCCAAAAAAATCAAATGGACCCCAACTTCCAGCAGTTGAAGGAATTATTCCAGCAAGATTTACTACAGAAGTAAAGACAATTATTATTGATATATGCTCTAATCCTGAGTCGAAAAATGTGTCTAATCTTAGTCCTAGAGATATTATGTAATACATTATTGCTTCACATGCCCAAATGATTATGGAAAATAACAATGTGTAAATAAAGGTATTTCTTTTGAGTATAGTAGTGACGCCTTCAAGTAACATAATTAGTTTGTTACTAATACTGAATTTAATTTTATTAGATGTGAAAAATAACAACTTATCTAGGACGTGTTTTATTTTATCATTTGATAATTTGTTATAAATAATTATAATTACTGCTAAAAAAATAAAAGGAAATAAAGATAAAAAAATAATAGAGATTTTGCCACCAGGAATAGTATTTGAAAAATCATCAAAATCGCTAGAATTAAAAAAGCTTCCAACTAAAGCTCCTATAGAAAAGAATATAATCAAAGCAATAACATCCATCAATCTTTCAATAATAATAGTACCGAATACAAAACTGGTAGAAATATTTTCTCTAATGGCTAAATAGTAGGAACGTAAAAACTCGCCTATTCTAACTGGGATTAAATTGTTAGCCATATAGCCAAAAATTACAACAGGTAAAACTGACCTTGAAGAGTTTGTGATTTGGTCTTTTAGTAAATACACCCAACGCTTAGACCTAAAATATAGTGATAATAAATAAAAACCTAAAGAAACTAAAACATAAAAAATATTAACATTTGAAAGTACATTTATTAGTTCACTTAAATCAATGAGAAAATTAAACAAAATAAAAGTAAATATCAAAGTAAAAAACAATCCAATAAAGAACATTTTCTTGTCTAACATAATAAATTACCTGAAATCATAATTATAGTCTTTTTGTATATATAAATATGAATCAATACTCCCTAAATCATACTCAAGTTTCCTGTAGATAAAATAGTCAAGAGAATTATTCCATCTATTTTTATCAAATATTGTCGAAACAACATCTGAAAATTTAGCATTTTTGTATTTTTCTGGGAACCACCATCTAAAAGGAAATTTTTGCCCTTGAGTAAAATTATTTCTCTCTGGACCTCTTAAGTCATTTTTATAACTTAAGAGTAATATACTAACATCGTCAATATTTATATCTTGAGTATGATCGTCGAAGGTAACATTTTCATATTGTCTGAGATACCATTGCCACGGCCATGAAAATGCATCAGTAGTATCCACAGATATTCTAATAGATTTTTCTTCTAAGCTCTGAAAGGCAATCTTGTCGATTGTTTTTGATACTTTATGAAGATGAGGTGAAGTTTGAGTGTATATCATCATTTCGTTAGGGGTATCAAAGTTATTGTAATTTAATATCCAACTGCTTCTAAAAGTGAAAATTGAAGTTAGCAATAGTAGCGGAATAAGGAAATAGTAAAAAGTTTGTTTTTTGGAAATAACTCTAGATATCGATTGCAAAATAAAAAATAAAAAGCCAAAGATTAAAAAAATAAGCCAAATATTTAAGAATTGTTCTGTTTCTGTACCTAAATCGTGGGTTATTAACCTCCAGAGTAAATTAATAAAAAGTAATGCTGAGAAAAATATGATTATGTAATATTTTATATGAGAATATGAAAATTTAACTCTGGTAAAAAAATCATTTAATATTTTAGAAGACAATAAAATAAAAGGTAAAGTTATATTAGTAATTAGCCACGGCATTTTCTCACCTGCATATGTATATAACAAAAATGATGAAATTGCCCAAAAAAATAAAAATTTATAAAAGTTAGATGCTTTTATCGTCAATGGGAGTATTAGTATAGAAAAATATAATAATAGTTGAAAAAATATACCTGTAGTGTTTATTTTACCATTCGTGTAAGATGCTTCGTTATCAGCCAAAACAACAAAACTTACTATTATAATTACTATTGGTAATAAGGATAAATATCTAGATTTTATTAAGAAGTAGGAAAATCCTAAAAAGGAAATTCCTAAAGGCATAAATTCATAAATTGAACCGAGTGTAATATAGTAATACCATGGTTGGCTACCTCTGGCTACATCTTGTTGAGCTATCCAGTAGCCTAAAGATTGCCATATTCCTGTTGATATACCGGAAAGATTAGATAGAAAATTAGTAAAAAACAAAAACACTAAACTAATAAAAATCAAAAAAGGTAGAAAAAATAATTTTTTATTAAAAATAAAAGATACTAATATAGAAGATAGTAATAATAATAAAGAAATTATTATAGCGAATAATTGTCCATTAGACTCTGGCAACCCAATTGGAGTTAATGAATTAGTATCATTGTTTGCAAGCGTTATATTGATTACATTTTGAAATATTGAAATACTAGCAGCAAGCATCGGAGCAGATAATATTATGACAAATATTAAAAATTTACCATAATCATTAAAACTTGTTATTGGGATTTTACCAAACAACCAATTCTTTATATTATCTTTTGACATAAATATAAGAAACATTGAAATAATAGCAACAAAAATATATTGTGTTTCTTTTGTGATGAACCCTATAGCCATAAAAATTGAAAATATATATAACCATTTAGAATCTTTGTTAGAAAAATATTTCCACATTGCGATTACTAATAACAAGAAAATAAAAAGCATAAATATATCATTTCTGGCAAATCTACTGAAATACAGAATGGATGGTGAAATTGCTAACATGAGTGATGCAAATATTGATCCGAGATATCCTAGCCTGTCTTTCATCAAAATGGGAAGGAAAATTATTATTGAACCAACTAAAGCCATTGGAAAGCGTAATGAAAATTCAGAATCACCGAAGAAAAAAAACGATAATGAAACTAGTTGAAAAAGAAATATACCGTGCATTAAAGGATTATGTTCATAACCACTGCCTATATACATTTGGTATGCAAAGTAACCATGTAAACTTTCATCATGATGAACAGCTCTATCTCCTAGAGAATAAAGCCTTAATGAAAATGCAACTAAAAAAATAAAAATGAATAATAAGTTGTATATTAGGTCTTTATCAAAGAATTTTCGCACATAAAATTTATCATGGATTTCATTGCCATTTATCCAATAGCCACCTATATTTCTTTTTTGTATTTTATTATTACGCAAATTTATAGTACTCTAAGCAATCTATACTCATTATTTTCATATATAATTTCTGAAAATTGTAAAAATTTATCTAAATTAATAATATTATATTTTTCAATTTCACTAGGCCCTAAAATGATCATAGTAATTGAATATTTATTAATAATATTTTTAATTTCCTCAGAGTTTTCAGTCATATAAAAAGCTTCAATGTCAGATTCCCTATCAAAAATTTCCTGATTGTTACTTCTCCATTGAAGCTGGTGCCCTATCCATCCCAAAATAGTTGGCACTCGTGTCTCTGCAGATATCTGATTGTCTTTTGTATAACTTTGTCCTACAAATTCAATAAGCACATCATTATAATTAGAATTTTCTTCTAAGTACCTTATCAATTCGTATTTATATGAGTCATTTTTTAAATGATTATTACTACTAAGATTGGGAGTTGAATTAGAAGCCTCATTGATCTTTGTCAGGAAGGATGATGCAACGAAATAGATATTAGAAATTAGTAATATCGTAAACGAGACAGACAAAATAATTTTAGAAATATGTTTCATGTTATATGAAAGCAACAATTTTAAGGTTATTCCAGATGTTATAGAAAATACTATCCAAGCCTGGTAGTGAAACTTAAAAATTGTGTTCATTCTATTATCAAAAATATCTTTTAGGTAAAAAAGTTCTGACAAATATAACAAAATAAAACAAGTAAATAATAATAAGTAATAGCTAAGTCTCTGTAACTCATTTTTATAGATAGTTTTGAGGATAAGATTATTAATTATGAATAAAACAGGAAAGAAAAAAATGTAAAAAAACATCAAACTTAATAATAACTGTGCTATAGTTTGTTCTGAAATTACTAAATTTATTACCGCCCATAATAATGAAGTAATAGTGAACATAATGACTAGTATCAAATTAGACTTTTTATTTAAAAATACAATATTAGATTTAATATTTATATTTTCACGAAATAAATAATATAGTAACGGAATAATAATAGCAAAAGGAATAACCCAAACATAAATCAAGTGAATAGGCCTTGTAGTGATCTCGTTTATAGATATAAAAGGATAACTAATATTAGAATCGGAAGTAATAAAATAGAAATTACTAAAAATCAAAATTCCAGAAACCCAAACAAGAGTAATTTCTAATAAAAACTTAGAAGAGAGAAGAGGTTTTATTCGAAATTTATTTATAACAATGTGGAAGTATATAAGTATAAAGGTAAACAAAACAAAAAATGATAAATTCCACATATTTATAAAACCTGTTGATCCAATAAATAAAATCAATAATATAGTAAAAATATAACTAATTTTTGGCCTTTTTCTAGTTGAATATAAATATTTAGATGACACAAAATAACTAGTAAACAATAATAGTGTTGTTATAAAAAATGGAATTGAAATCATGTGAGGATGTAAATCTCCTAATAGAAAGCTAAAAAATGGAAATTCATTAATCGTAAAATCTACAGATTGATTATTTTTATAACTGTTGATTATTCTAGAACTTTTCCACCACCACCAGAAATCTTGCGGTATAAAATATTCGTACTTGGCAATCGATAAATGCTTGTCACCATTAAGCCAATTAAGAAGTGATAATGGCACTATATTTAGCTTGTCTAACAATAATACAGCACCATAAAAATTAGAACTAAAGATTAAAAAAATTGGAGTAATAATAATCAAATAAAAAGGTTTAAAAAAACTTATTTGATTTTTTTTAGAGATATGAATAAAACTAAGTGCAAAAGAAACTGCTGAAATAAATGATAATGCTGGTATTAATACAAATGATAAATTATATAAATTATTTGTATCGGTAAAAATTATTGAATGAAAACCCGCAAAAATCCAATACCCAAAATAATAATATGAAAGTTTGTTACCCGACATCCATAAATCAATTGGTGGCGTATGGTAAGAATTAAAAACAGAATTTAACATCATCGAATCCATAGGTCTTTCTGTTCCAATCGCATTATTATCGTAAATTCTCAATAGTACAAAAATAAAAAATACTAGTAAAAATAAAAATTCTAATAATATTATCTGTTTATTATTAGAAATAATAAAATTGATTATTTCTTTTCTTATTTCATAATTAATAAGCCTTAAAATACCAATAGATATAAAAATTATAAAAACATATCTCCAGGTGTAACTCAAGTTAGGTATAGGAGTGAATGTACAAATTAACCAAACAAATGTTGAAATAAGAAGCAAACCTATTATTTTTGAAATAAACCATCCTCTATCCTTTAATATAGTCAAGTGCCTAAAAAATAAGACAAAAGAGAAAAAACCCAAAAGGTAAATCGATAGTAATGTAAATAAAATTTCTTTCATTATGGCAGTCTAATCTTTAAGAATTTCATTCAAAAATATATCTTTATCAAAAATAGATATATCATCTATTTTTTCGCCTGTACCTACAAATAAAATAGGCATATCTAATTCAGAAGAAATTGAGATAGCTATACCGCCTTTAGCTGTGCCATCTAACTTTGTAAGAAAAACTCCATCGCAGTCTACAACACTTTTAAAATTTTTCGCTTGAGTTATACCATTTTGGCCAGTATTACTATCTAGCACAAGAAGTACTTTTACAGAGTATTCTTCATTTGATTTACATATTTTATAAATTTTCTTTAATTCTTCCATTAAATTATGCGTTGTATGCAATCTACCTGCTGTATCAATTATTAGAAGATCAATATTTTTGGATTTAGCTGAATTGATTGCATCGTAGACAACCGCTCCAGGGTCTGATGAAGGTTTATTATGAATTACAGGTATTGATAGCCTATTGCCCCAAATTTTAAGTTGTTCAATAGCACCAGCTCGAAAAGTATCTGCCGCTGCAAGCATTACTTTCTTATTAGTATTAGAATATGAATTCGCAATTTTGGCAATTGAAGTTGTTTTTCCAGCACCATTAACACCAACAACTAAAAGTATTGATTTGTTTTGATCAAGATTTTTATACAGGATATCGTCAGAACTAAACATATCTGAAAGAACTTCTCGCATTATAGGTTTTATTTCTAATATTGTCTTAATGTTATTTTTTTGTGTTATTTCTCTGATTTTTTCAATAGCATAGAATGCAGTTTTAACACCTATATCCGATGTTATTAGCATCTCTTCAAATTTATCCCAAAAATTTTCATCAATTTCATTTTTTGTAAAAAAGGTAGAAAATTTATTATTCCAAAAACTTTTAGTTTTACCAAATGTTTCTTTATTTTTAGATGGATTTTTTCTTATTCCGAACATTTTATTCCTTTACTTTATACTTTTTCAATGCATCAATTGCACATAATACTTCAGATTCAATTTTTGAATTGGATACAGAGGATGTAATAAGTTTATTATTTACAAACAAATCGCATGAGAAGGTATTATTTTTGGAATCAAGTATTCTTGTTAGATAATAGGGTTTAGATATTTTTTTTGATTGAAGGAGTTCTTGTAATTCGGATTTAGGATCTTTTTTTACCTCATCTTTTTTCACAGAAATAATTTTATCGGATAATGTACTTTCAATAAATTTTTTTGCTGATTCATAACCTAAGTCTAAATAAATGGAACCAACTAAAGCTTCGTATGTATTTGATAAGATTGATTTGTTTGATGCAATTTCTGAAAATATTTGACCTTTTCCAACCCTCAACCATTTTGCAAGGCCAATATTTCGTGCAGATTCAGCCAAAGTTTCTTTTCTTACAACATGAGATCTCATTATAGTCATATCGCCTTCAGATTTAAAAGGAATTAGCTTATAAAGCAACTCTGTAGTTATAAGCTGAAGGACTGCATCTCCTAAAAATTCTAATCTTTCGTTAGAATAAAGATCATCATTTTTCGCCTCATTTACAAATGAATTATGAGTTAGAGCTTCAATTAATTTATCAGTATTATTATATTTAATACCTATTTTTTTTTGAAATAATTCCAAATTATTATTTTCAAGTATATCTAAAAACAAAACTAATCTTTCGCATACCTAGGCCAAGGTGGCTGAGGTCGTTTTAATTCTCCAAAATAATTCTTAAGAGCTGCCATTTGATAAAAATTATTGAAAAAAGGTAATGAATCTGATTTTGGTGGGGTAAATGTTTTTAGAAATGCAACATTAGTATCATCAAAAATAAATGTTGGTGTACCAAATACTCCTAAAGATTCTGCATACACATAGTCTTCAGAGATTTCTTGTAATCTTAATGGATCATCAAGAAAATCAGTAAATTTTATTGGAAAATTTAACTTTTCAGCAATGTCTATAATGGCACCTCTGCTTCTAATATCATTATGTTTTATATGTTTTAAATCTAATATTGTAGCCATGTATTCGTTATGGCATTCATTGCTAATCATCCTAGCAGCAATACCACCTCTAAGTGGCCAAAGACCTCTACTTATATAATTTTCATCTTGTTCCCAGCATTTCCATTCATCAAGTTCGTTGTTAATTTGCTCAAGTGGAAATGATCTCCATTTAACTTGAAGATTTTTATCCTTTTGCATGATATCCATTATCCATGGAAAAATTTGAGCTACCCAAGGGCAGGTGTAATCTATAAAAATATCAAATTTTGACATCAGCCATTCCTTTCAATAGTATCTATTATAAAATAATAACTAAAAAAAAAGTATTAGGTAAAAAACAACTTGAATATCAAAGAGGCAATAATAAATAACGTTACCTTATCTAAAATATTAGAAACATGCAGCCAAGAAAGATTTGGAAAAGTTTATGTCGTTGGCGGTTTTATAAGAGACCATTTTTTGGGCATTAAAAGTAGCGATATAGATTTATCTGTCGAAAAAAATTCACATTTGCTATCTACTACAATTTCAAATATATTCAATGCTGAAGTTAAAAGTTCTATGTTTAAAACATTCTCAATAACTAAAAGTGATATTAAAATTGATATAGCTAATATGAGGAAGGAAATATACCCAAAACCTGGTTCTTTACCTAGAATCAAATTAGTCTATACGATTGAAGATGATTTAACTAGAAGGGATTTCACAATAAACTCACTTGCTGCATCATTGAATACAAAAGACCTTGGGAAGATTGTAGATCCATTAAATGGATTATCAGATATAAAAAATCATATCCTACGCAACAATCACTCAGAAAGTTTCTGTGACGATCCTACAAGAATTTTCAGAGCAATTAAATATTCATCAAAATTAAATCTAAAATTTCATTCAGATACAAAAAAGCAAATATATGCTTATAAAAGATTCATTAAAACATTATCAGCGTCAAGAATTTTGAACGAATTAAATTTATTACTAGCAGAGGATGATTTTTATCTTATTTTCAAAGGACTATCTAAATATAATCTTATGCCAGAGATAGAAAAAAAATTCATTCTATTTACAGATAAAATGTCAACATATAATAAATTAGAACTAACCAGATTACAGAAAATATATTTACTAACAATGAATATAGAAAACGTTGTAGCTAAAAATTTACAAATTAAATCTCCTGAATTTTTTGAATGGGTAGAAAGTATAAAAATAAATAATATATATAAGAAAATTGAATTTGATAAATATACTACTTCAAGTAAACTTTATTTAGTTTTAAAAGAATTTCCTAGAGAATTTTTATTATTAAAGGAAATTACAGAATCAAGAAAATTGGTAAAAAAACAATTAACAAATTACTTAACTCAATCATCCAAAATAAAAGTAATCTTAAATGGAACAGATTTATTAGAAATTGGTTTCAAAAGAGGACCGATAATAGGGAATATTCTTAATGAGATATTAATGAAAAAAATAAACGGGGAAATCAAGACAAAAACTGATGAATTAAATTTTGCTATTACTAGAATGAAGAATAATCTTCCTTAGCTACGAAATTTATATGATTACCGCCCCAATTTTTAGCTCTACTTAGCAATCTTTCCCTGTGAAACATATATTGATTAGCTATAGATCCATAAGTTCCAAAATAATCTATTGCCCATTTAGAAATGTCAGTCAGTGACATATTTTTTGATACATCATACCACTTTATAAGAGCTCTATGAATATGCCTGTCTACTGGAAATGCTTCATTTTTGTCAAGTGAAAATGCTAGGACACAATCAGCAACTTTTTCACCAACTCCATAAAGAGTTGTAAGATGTTTTTTTGCATCTATATATGTATTTTTTTTTAATTCATTTAGATTGAAATTATTGTTAACAATTTCATTAGCAGCATATATTAAGTATTTTGCCCTAAAACCAAATCCTAATTCCCTAAGAAATGATTCACCTGCGTCTAATACATTTTCTGGACGAGGAAAAGTATAATCATATTTAGTAGGACCAATTTTTTCACCTAAAGCATATGAAATATTATTTATATGAAACTTGATTCTTAGTAGATTATTTGTTGTAGAAGTTATAAAAGAAAACAAGCATTCCCATGGGTCTTGCCTAAGAATTCGAAGCCCCTTAAAGCTTCTAACAGCAGGACCTAGACAAAGATCCTTACTATATTTATTATAAAATTCTTCATAAGCTTTAGGGCTGTCAAGGTATTCATTAAGAATATTTTTTATATTTTTATGAGGTTTATTGTCATTGATTTTCACTTGAATTATTTTTCCCTTTGAATGTAAAGAAATTGACCTATTATAAATTACACCTCTGTAAAAATTATCTGCATCTTTGTACCATCTAAATGCTTGTCCGCCATCTAAGGTTGACTGAAGATCTATTTGATGAAATTCAAAACTTAAATCAATACTATTATTATTCATAATTTTGTTTCCATTCAGCAATGCTGAAATTTATATTTTTATATGAAGTAATTTTTAATTTAGGATTCGGTAAACTTTCAATAAAATTTTTACCATATTTTTTTGTCACAATCCTATGATCGAGGACTATAAAAACTCCTGTATCTGTTTTTGATCTAATCAATCTACCAAAACCTTGCCTGAATTTAGTAGTTGCAAGTGGTAAATGATATTCAAGAAATGCGTTATCATAAGATTCAGACCTAGACTGATGAAGAGGATTCGTAAAGACAGGAAAAGGCAAAGCAGTCATGATTATAGTTTCAAAACTTTTATTATGTAAATCAACTCCTTCCCAGAACGTATAATTACCTATAGCAACAGTAGGAATATCATCATTTAATAAATCTATAATTTTTTTTGCACTGCCATCAAACCTTTGTACTAGCAATCTTATATTATTATTTATCCGTTTTTTAATTTTTTCTCTTACATCTTTCATTAATTCATAATTAGTACAAAGAATAAGCATTGGACCAATTAAGTCTATAGATTTATACATTATTAATTCTGATAATTCAACAACAAAATCATTATAGTTATTTCGCCTGTCAGGAAAATCTCTAGCTAATATGAGTAATGATTTTTCTGAATATTCGTATGTAGAATTAATAGTTATTGAAGGAATTGAATTGTTACCCAACTTCTGTTTAAATGATTGATAATTATCGTTGTTATTTAGTGTAGCGCCGGTTAAAATAATTGTTTTATCATCTGAAAACAAACCGTTGTAAATAAATTCTGAAACATCTAAAGGTGCGCCGGAAATAGAAAATTTATTGTCATAATTTTTATTAAACCAAAAAACATAATTTTCATCCAAATTGATTATCAAGTTAATATATTTAGCTGAATTTGATAATGAAATAAGAGATTCACTTATTTCATTTACAATATTTTTATTGGAAGAATTTTCTAATTTTTTTATATCTATTATTACTGATAAATCATCTAATATTTTATTGATTAAATTATTTGTATTACTGAGCGTGGTACTTAGATTAGAATCCATAACTTTATCTAGGAGATCTTTAGTAATTCTTAGCTCTCTAAAGAGTCTGTCTTTTTCATATATACGAATTAGTTCATAAGATAATTGATCAAAAAAATCATTATTTATTTGCTGGAGTTCTAGAACTTTATTATTAAGATTTTCTAATTTTTGATCAATATTTTCGTTTTTATTTTCGCCTTTAATTTTATTGAGTATTCCCAATTTGCCTAAGAATTTTCTCAAAGTAAAATCAAGAGATAATCTACCATAATCAAAACTTAAATTCTGAGTAGCTATATCTTCAATGTGGTGAGATTCATCTAATATTAGTACATCATGCTTAGGAATAATTGAATTATCTGTTGCTAAATCAGAGAATAGTAAAGAGTGATTTATAACAAGAAAATTTGAAAATGTTGCTTTTTTTCTAGCAGCTTTAAAGTAACAATTTTTGTCTGACTTAACACAAGAAGAAAATTCTTTATGGGAATATTGTTCAAATAAAATTTCCATAGTGGATACATTAATCTCATTTATCTCTCCTGTTTTTGAATCTTGAAGCCAAACAAACATCTTAGAAAGAAATTCAATTTCTTTGTTACTTAATTCTGAGTTTTGAATTGAAGAGAAAATTTTATGTAAACAAATGTAATTGGATCTACCTTTCAATGAAAAATATATAATTTTACTAGTATCATATCCAAACTCTGAAAGAATCAATCTAACTGTTTTAAGGTCTTTATTTAATATTTGTTCTTGTAGTGGAATAGTATTAGTAGAGACTACTACTTTTTTGTTGGACTTAATTATGGAAATCAATGAAGGCAAAAGATATGAGAAAGACTTACCAACCCCAGTCCCTGCTTCTATGATAATTTCATTATCGTTAATTATACTTTTTGAAACAGAATCTGACATAATTTTTTGTTCTTCTCTATACTCATAAGTTGGAAAAATGTTTTTTATTTTTTCAGAATTATCATAAATATTACTAATTTCATTTTCTAAGGAGTAATTTTCTGGAAGATAATTATCTAATTTTTCTATATGAAAATTTTCATCAATTTTTTTTGAGTAAGGATCTATAGAAAAAATTTTCGGATAATTTGAAATAGCCTTAGAACTAATTTCTTCTTTTATTAATTTATAAATACTGGATTTATTTTTTTTGCTCAAATGGTACAAAATTTCTATTGTTTTAGTTTCTAAATTGAATAAAGTATTCATTAAAATATTAAATAAGTCCATAGTTACCAATGAATCAGATAACGCTCTATGTGGATTTTCATGATTCAAATTCAGATGTTTTGAAATACCTGTTAGGTTATATTCTGGTAAATTAGGAAGCAAGATTCTTGCCAATGATAAAGTATCATAAGAATTTACAATTTTTATATTGTTCTCGCTTAAGAATTGATTTTCAAAATTTACATTATGCCCAATTATAGGATAATCATCAATAAAATTGGCTACTTCATCTTTAACTTCATCCCATTCTTTTGCTGAATCTAATTCTATTTGATTAATACCAGTAAGTTCTGAAATTTCATGTGAAATTTTTTGCATTGGATTTACTAATATAGAAAGTTTTTCTAAAACTTTATTATTTTCAAATTTAACTGCACCCACTTCAATAATCTTATCGTTTTGGAAATCAAAGCCAGTAGTTTCTAAATCAATTGATACAAAAATCTTCTTCATATTTATTAGAATATGTATAGAATATATAAGTAATCAATATTATTTGACTTATAAATAGTTTATTTGGATATATATTTGAAGTCTGCAAGATTAGTTTCAAGGCGAAACATACAATTTAATGATATCTCTGAACCTGGTCAATTAAGAGAAGATGAGGTATTAATAGAAATTAAGTCTATGTCAATTTGTGGCAGCGATATACTTCTTGAATATGATGCAGAATTACCCGAAGACCATTACCCATTTTTACACGGAGCCCCAATGCATGAATGTGCTGGTATAGTACTTGATAGTAAAAACTCTAAATATAAAAATGGTGACAGAGTTATTGTATTCCCGGAAGATGTAAATGGAATGCAAGAGAGAATTATTTCAGAACCCTCTAGGCTTATAAAATTGCCCATGTGGGGTTCACTTGACGATTGGGTAATGTGCCAGCCAATGGGTACTGCTTTATACTCTACAAAAAAATGGGGTAATCCGATAAATAAAAATATAGCAATAATAGGGCAAGGACCAATTGGTCTAACATTTACTCAAATTGCTGAAAAACAAGGTGCACTAAATATAGTAGGCATTGATTTGAATAAGTATAGATGTATTAAAAGTAAGGAATTTGGATCAACGGATTTTATAAACCCTGAAAAAGAAAATATTTTAGAAAAATCTTTAGAAATTACAAATGGCAAATTATTCGATACAGTGGTAGATGCATCAGGAGATCACTCGGGACTAAATACAGCTATAAATATAGCAAAAAATGAGGGACAAATTATTTCTTTTAGTTTGGTTAATCCAGATAAAGTGGAATTTAATCATAGACAATGGATGACAAAAAACTTACAACTAAACGCTACAGTAGTTGCTGCTACATCAAAGCCAATTCAAGAAATTAAAGAGGTTGTTAATTTAACAGAAAGAGGATGGTTAGAGCCTAGTAAATTGCGGTCTCATAATATGAAATTCGACCAAATACAAGAAGCTTTTGAGATTTACAGACAAAAAAAAGATAATGTTATAAAAATTGCAATAAGTTTTTAAAATAAGGAAAAAAAATGACACTAAAAGTTGGCGATAAAGCACCAAATTTCAAGTTATATGATTCTGAAGCTAATCTAATTGACTTATATAGGATCAAAGAAAAAGTTATACTGTTTTTTATACCAGCACCTTTTAGCGAAGTATGTACTGAAGAAATATGCAAAGTAGATACTAACTTGTACTTATATGAAAACTATAATATTCAAACATTATCTATAACTACAGAGAGTAAGTTTGCTAATGAAGAATTCAAAAAGAAATATAATATAAATCATCCAATTTTAAGTGATTACTCACATAAAACAATCAAAGATTATGATGTTGTATTTAATAATTTTGCTTTTATTGAAGGGTATACAGTTGCAACTAGATCAGTTTTTATAATAAGTGAAGATAAAAAAATTGAATGGCTGTGGATATCTAACTCACCCTTAGAAATGCCTGATTTTGAACAAATACGTAAAGTATTATCTGTCTAAAGGATTAGATATTCTCATTCTTCCTGCAGTAACTCCACCATCAATAAGCATTTGTGACCCCGTCATATATGATGCATCACTAGATGATAAAAATAAAATTGCGGCAGCTATATCATCTGGTTTACCCCAACGCTTTAAAGGTACCTGAGAAACTCGATGTTGACTTTGAATTTCATCGTTATATAAATAATCTGTAAATGGTGTGTGAACCCAACCTGGCATAACAACATTAACTCTGATATTTTTATCAGCTAATTGCATTGCCGCAGATTTAGTGAAATTTATCATGCCTCCTCTAGAAAAACCATACGCAGAGCCATACGCATTACTGCCCTGAAGGGCACCCATTGATGAAATATTAACAACTGAACCCCCACCAGATTTTTCCATTAAACTAGCGGAATTTCTTACACCTAGAAAAATACCCAGCGTGCTAATTTGCATAGTTTTTTCCCACAGCTTAATATCTATGTCCATTATAGATTTTGGATCAAGAATCCCAGCTATATTTACTAATATATCTAATCTTGAATATTTATTATCAATATAATGTATTACTTTTTCCCATTCTTCATTTTTAGTCACATCAAGNTTCATATAGGTAGCATCATATCCTTGTGANCTTAATAATGATTCAGATTCTTTACCTAAATCTTCTTGAACATCAGTGATTATCGCTGCGNGTCCACCCTCCTCAAAAAACCTCCATACAGTCGCGCCACCAAAACCCATAATTTCATTTTTGTTACAGGCAGCAGAGCCTGTGAGTAAAATGACCTTATCTTTAAATCTCATCAAATAACTCCTAATGATATAAGTAAATTAGGAATTATGATAACAAAAATAATAAAACAAATAAGCATCTGTATTAGTATATGATTGATATATTTTGGTAATAAGAATAAGCCCAATGTAATGATAATACTAATAAACATTAAAACGATGAGATGATACTCATTAAATTGCAACAAATTCAAATTATTTTCAAATACTAATCTAGCTAATATAACAAAAATAAAAGTTATAAAATTAATTGCTAAAAAACCAGCAATAATTATGACTGTAGTTAATCTGATAAATAGTAAACTATTTTTCTTGTAAAGGTCTTCTTTAAATACAAATAATAAAGATATATGAGCAACAAATATCAATCCAAATAAAGCGCCAGAAATGAGTGAAATAATTAATATATATGGAAAATCATTCATAAAATATTATTCTTAACAAGAAAAACTTCAGCATTAAACTTTTTACACAAATTTTCTATGTCAATTTTATCTTTGAAATCCAAAACGCATATAGTTGGACCTGCTCCTGANAAAAAATATCTTTTAATATTTTGGTTTTCAAGATAATATATAATATCTAAAAAGTCCTTAGATACATCTCGGAGAACATTCAAAAATGGATTATGAAAATCAGATGAGTTTAATTGAGTGATCATTGATAAATTACTTAAAATATTTTCAGTGATATTTCCGTCTGTATAATGGTCTTTGGTTATTTTCGAATACATGTATTTAGTTTTATTTTTAATGAAATTAAATATATCTCTTGGGAAAATAAGTAACACCTCATCAAAATTACAATTATTTACAGGAGATATAGTCTCTCCTTTCCCAGAAACTATTGCACCTCCTCCTTTGATAAAAAACGGGACATCCGATCCGAGTAAGGCCCCTAAATTCATTAGTTTATTTTCATTCATATTAAGTTTCCATAACTTATTTAATGCCAACAATACAGCCGCTGCATTGCTTGAACCTCCTCCAAGTCCTGCAGATATAGGTATTTGTTTTTCAATACCAACATCGACCCAATTCTTAATTGAAAACTCATCCTTGACTAATAATATTGTTTTATAAACTATATTTTCTTCTAAGTTTATATATTTTTTTGGTATATCTATATTTAAAAATTTAGAATTATTGATTGTAATTTTGTCGTGTAAGCTAATAGTATGCATTANCGACTTAATATAATGAAATTCACTATTANATTTACCAAGTATTTCTAAGGTAAAATTTATCTTNGCATACGAATTAATATACAATTATNTTCTCCTNATTGAACCTGGTNTATTTCTGGGTGAATCTAAACTTAACCAGATTTCATATAATNTTTTCCATTCGCTNATAGTGAGGGTTGANGGCCTTCTTGTTGTTTCAATACCTGCTTTATCAATAATTTGTTTTGAATAATTCAATTGCAAAAATAAACCATCAGACANTGAATTATGNATTTGNTTTCTTGGGCTCTTAAANCCAAAAGTAAGAAATTCAATAAATTTATCAATTTCATCNTTNGGTAATATTTTTTTTTCTACAGGTANAATTTCTATCACTGAAGAAACTACTTTTGGNGGTGGATTAAAGGATTNAGGNCTTACATCAAAAAGTTTTTNTGCTCTTGCAAATAAGTTNATATATGCTGANAAAAATGAAAAATTACCTTCATTAGCACATATNTGNTCAGCTACTTCTTTTTGAATCATAAAAGTNATATTATTTGGTTTNTGTTTCAGGCGTAAAATATTTCTAATTATNGGNTTAGANGCNTAGTAAGGTAGATTTCCTATAATAGAATAAGGTTNTTTTTCTTTAATTACTTTTGAATAATTAAAATTTCTNGCATCATCATGATATATNTNAACAGATGTGNCTAGGNANTGATTTTTAATAATATTNNAATATTTTTCATCGTATTCAANAAGAATTAATTTCTTTACTAATGAATAGAGNTTATTAGTAAGTGANCCATTGCCTGGNCCAATCTCAATCAAGATATCATCGAAATTTATNTTTGCTGATGAAATGATTTTATTTATAATNANTTCATCAGTTAAGAAATGTTGACCAAATTTTTTTTTCATAATTNTAAAAGAGCCGTGCCCTCAAATTTGAGTAGAANTAATAACATACAACNTAAATACAACTCAAGTCCAGATNACCTACAGCACCCAAANAAATCCGCTTACCGCTGCTACTTTCCAGTCCTGACGGAGTTTACGACAATTCGCCGCGTAGGGCTAGCCNATCAACATTATATTTTAAGTTTAGAGGTCACCAATACCTACCCTCAAATGAGGAATTCAATCTCGCTGTAGCGGATTGCGAGTACAAGGCACCGCTAACGCCCCATCTAGCACGACCTTATTAAATCCTATCATATTTATTAATCAATGAAACTTTTATAAGGGTTTAAACAAACTTGATAAAAACATATACAATATAATTATGAAAAAAATAAACAAAGCTATAATTCCAGTTGCTGGGCTAGGAACTAGATTCCTCCCAATCACTAAATCAGTACCAAAGCCACTATTACCAGTTATCAATAAACCTATTATTGAGTATGCTGTCAGAGAAGCAAGTGAGTTAGGAATAAATGAAATAGCACTAATAATCTCACCTAATATGAGAGAGGTAGCTGATTATTTTAATTTCAAACATGAATATGTTACTGAACTAAGAAAAAAAAATAATCAAGATGATGTTAATTTACTCAAATCTATATCGAATTTGGCAAGAATTACAACTTTAGTACAAGAAGATCCAATTGGTCCTGGTGACGCTATTTTAAGAGCTAAAGAATTTTGTAACAATGAACCTTTTTTATTGATTTTTCCTGATGACTTAATTTTCAATAATGAATCAGCAAGTTCTCAAATTCTAAATGATTATTATAAATTTGGACACAGTGTTATAGGTCTAACTAAGATTGAGGAATCTCAAATACCTTTTAAGGGCATAGTTCAAATTGCTGATTATAAAACTAATTCTCACAAAATACTAAACGTTATTGAGAAACCTAATATAAAAGACGCACCTAGTGATATAAGTATTTTAGGGAGGTATATTTTTACTTCAGAAATTTTTAATTTTTTAGAAAAATGTAAAAATGGAGCCAATGGTGAATTTCAAATTACAGATGCAATATTTATGCTAATAAAAAATTCTGTGGTTTTAGGTAAAATAATAGATGGCTACCACGCTGATTGCGGAACTCCTGAAGGAATGTTGAAAGCAATCATAAAAACAGCAAAACTAGACCCTAAATTAAGCAAAATTATAGACCAATTAATCTAATTTCAATACAGCCATAAAAGCATCTTGTGGAATTTCTATAGATCCAATCATTTTCATTCTCTTTTTTTTACCTTTTTTTTGCTGTTCAAGAAGTTTCCTTTTTCTAGTAACATCTCCACCATAACATTTAGCTAAAACATTCTTTCTAAGNGCCTTAACGTTAGTTCTTGCTAAAATTTTTCCACCTATAGCTGCTTGTATAGGAATAGGAAACATTTGCCTTGGGATTAGCTCTTGTAATTTTTCTACAAGTGATTTACCCAATATTGAAGCTTTATCTTTATGAGCGATCATTGATAAAGCATCTACATTTTCGTGATTAACTAAAACATCTACTTTAACTAATTGTGAAGATCTGGGCTCAATAAGGTTATAATCCATTGATGCATATCCCTGAGTACCTGATTTTAATTTATCGTGAAAATCAATTAAAATTTCTGAAAGTGGCATCTCGTAGTCTATGAGTACTCTTCCGTCTGTAGTCTCTACAGATTTAGATTCTAAATACTCCATTCTTTTATATTCGCCTCTTTTATTTATGACTAAATCCATTATTACACCAATGAATTTTGAAGGAGTAATTATATTTATACTNACCCANGGTTCAAAAATATCTGTGTATTCNTTGCTAGCGGGCAATTTTGAAGGATTATCAACNTTNACNATCGAATNATCATGTAACTTAATTTCATAACTTACACTTGGTGCTGTAGCTATTAAATTTAAATCATATTCTCTTTCAAGTCTTTCTTGAATTATATCCATATGAAGTAATCCTAAAAACCCACATCTAAATCCAAATCCNAATGCTGCAGATGATTCNGGTTCAAAAAATAATGCTGCATCATTCAANCGTAATTTTTCTAGAGCTTCACGNAATAGTGGATAGTCTTCTCCATCNGTNGGATATATGCCAGTAAANACCATAGGGTTTTGCGGTTCATAGCCAGGGAGNGGNATTTNNGATGAATGNTTTANGGTTGTCATAGTGTCACCAACAGTAACNGAGCGAACATCTTTTANNCCAGTTGCTACATATCCAACTTCACCTGTGTATAAACCNTTTGTTTTTTCAAGAATTGGACTAAAGTAACCNGATTCAATAATTTCNGCAGATTGATTAGTACCCATAAACTTAACCTTTTCACCTTGCTCTAATGAACCATGCATTGTTCTTATATAAGCCACGACTCCTTTATAAGGATCGTATTTAGAATCAAATATTAACGCTCTAAGTGGGTCATCAACGATTCCTTTTGGTGCGGGTATTTTATATATAATTTCTTCTAGTAAAGCATCCACTCCATCACCTGTTTTTGCAGATATATTAAGTATTTCATTTTCCTTAAATCCAAAAGTACTAATTAGTTCTTGCTTAACTCTTTCAGGTTCAGCAGCAGGTAAATCTAGTTTGTTTATTACTGGAATTATTTCCAGGTCATTTTCCATAGCTAGGTATACATTAGCCAGTGTTTGAGCTTGAATTCCTTGTGTAGCATCTACTAACAAAATTGTACCTTCGCAAGCAGCTAATGACCTTGAAACTTCATATGAAAAATCTACATGTCCAGGAGTATCTATTAGATTTAATTGATAGTTTTGGNCATCAGAGTTATATGCAAGTCTAATTGCTTGAGCTTTTATAGTGATGCCTCTTTCCTGTTCGAGTTCCATTGTATCTAGGTGCTGTGCTGTCATATTTCTTTCTGATACCGCACCTGTAATTTCTATTAATCTATCAGCTAAAGTTGACTTCCCGTGATCTATATGGGCAATTATGCAGAAATTCCTAAGATTTGTTTGTTCCATTATGCTAATACCTAATAACTAATGATTTTGCTATAAAAGACAACTGTACATCAACTTTATCTTTAAGTGTAAAAAATCCACTCTTTGGTGTTTCCATATTAAAATCAGACCAGTAAAAGTGACTAATACCGGTAATTTCTAAAACTTCATCTGAATAAAAGGGATTAATGTAAGAAAGTTGGGCTGTTATATCAAAATCTAGGACTGCATCAACCCCATTAACATTAACTATAGCTGAAATAGTTGTTTCGAAACCTGCGCCTTCGTAAAATTCATCAGGAATAGTAGGAAATTTATCTATCTTAATAAAGGCATATNTTTGATCTGGNAATAGTTGTTCTCTTACATATCTATCTCTTTTTTCTTGGTCACTTTGCAATGTATGCAAATCAACAGTTATATCAGATTTTGTGTACTCTAAATCTATTGAACCCTTAACAATTTCAGTCGACAAGACAGCATCAATTGGCAAAGGCAATCTTGCAAGTTTTTCATTTACTGTAAAAGTAACAGATGAGGGTTCGGCTATTTCAAAATATGTAGATTTAAAGTGAATTTTTTCTAATAAAAAATCTGAACTTTCGTCTCCATTTTTTCTTTCTACTGTTTCATTATTTTGAGGTATTATCTCCTTTGCAGGTTTACCTGATAACGAGTTATCATCTAGCTGATTATTAATTTCTGGAATTACGCTTTTCTCATCAGTGCAGGAGATAATCAATATTGCAAATAATAAAATTAAAAGATAATGAAATCTCACTTAATTAATCCTTCTTGTGGCTTCCTCCATGGAGCACTAGTTGCCCATTGTTTCGGTCTTGGGACTCTGTCCATTGGCACATCAATAAATACTGGTTTATCTAATTTGATTGCATCAGGGATAATATTTTTGACATCCATTGGATTTTTAGCTCGAATGCCAACTGCACCAAAAGATTCGGCTAATTTAACAAAATCAGGATTAACAAAATCTGTTTCATAAGCTCCCCCAAAATCATTATCTAAATCTCTAGCAACATTCCCATAACTTCCATCGTTATATATCAAAGTTACTAAATTAATACCATACTTAACTGCAGTAGAAATTTCAGAAGAATTATACATAAACCCACCATCTCCACAAACACAAATTACAGGTTTGTCTGGGTTGCCAAATTTAGCACCTAATGCAGTTGGAAATGAATAACCTAAATTTCCTGAGTACCCTGAATCAATATATGATTTAGGAGCCTTAGTAATCCATCTTGACCTGGAGTAATACCCCATTTGAGTCATACCAAAAATAGTTATACCATCATCAGGTATTCCCTCTCTTAAGGCATTTAGAAAATCCTCTTGGGGGTAATTAAGTTCATCTTCACTAGATGACAAATTATTTTTAATTTGTAATATCTCTCTTTCAGGGTTATTCCATGTGAAATCTTTTATATATTTAATTTCTTCGGATAGGAGCCTTAGTGTTTCTTGAGCATCCCCAACCAATCCATATGTATCTTTATGTATATGACCAATCATATTTGGATCAATATCAATATGAATGAGCTTTGCATTATCACCTGATTGGTCTCTCATGGAGAATCTTGTTCCAATTCCAAGAATAACATCTGCGCTATCCATATAATCTTTTAATAATCCATTACCAGAAAGAGATGAACCTAAGGACAAAGGATGGTCATCTGACAAAGTACCTTTCCCTCCTGCTGAAGTAATTACAGGAATTTTAGCTAAGTTTACAAATTCTTCTAACTGAGATTCCGCATTAGACCTTGCGACTCCCCCACCTGCATAAATCACTGGTTTTTTAGCAGATAATAATATTTCTGCTGCTTTTTTTATACTCTCATGATCTGGGGTAATTCTATTAATAACTTTGGGTTCCATCAAACTTATATTATCTTTTTCAACCATAGCCTCTGGAGGTAATTCAAAATGAACTGGTGAAGGCCTACCAGATTGTGCTTGAAAAAAAGCTTCATGAATATTTTCGGGTATATCTTTTGCGTTTAATACTAACTTTTGCCATTTAGTTATTGGCCTAGTTATTTCTTTTTGATCATTAACTTCATGTAATCCTCCAAAATTTTTACCAATTGTTTTTCTTGGAATCTGACCAGCAATTAATATAACTGGTGAAGATCTAGAAAAAGCGGTTGATATTCCGGCTCCAGCATTATAAATACCAGGTCCAGGGACAACTAAAGCTACTCCTGGTTTACCGGTAGTTCTTGCATAACCATCAGCCATATAAGTAGTTGCTTGTTCATGTCTTGTAACAATAAATTTTATGGATTTTTCTTTTCTCAAAGCATCAACAATTCCATACATTTGTACTCCTGGCAAACCAAATACAACCTCTACACCTTCTCTTACTAATGATTGAACTAATGCTTCACCACCAGATATCTTTGTCATAAAAAAACCTTTCTATTCTAATTTGGTGAAATAATATACTTAACACCTTCACCATTTTCTGCTTCAATAAACGCCTTTTTAATTTCGTTTAATGAAAACCTTTTTGCAACTAAATTTGGGTTATATATCATTGTAATAGTATCTAAGGCTTCTTCAAAGGAATTTCCAGCACCCATAGCTGCTGAAATTGATATTTCTTTATAATGAAGATTATAAAGATCCACTGGTAATATTGTTTCTTTTGGTGAAACACCGATCATAATAATTTTACCTTTAGGTCTAACTAATTTAACTGATTCTGCTAAAAGGCTTGGTAATCCAACAGCTTCTATACAAATGTCTATACCTTTATTATCAGTATAATTAGATATAAATTTTTCAATATCATCAGAGTAAGGATTAAGAATATGTGATGCTCCCATTTCCTTGCCTAAATTTCTCCTAGAAGTTTTTGGCTCTGAAAGAATGATATTTTTAATACCTCTTAATTTCAACATTGCAACAGAAAATAAGCCAAGTAATCCGCCACCAATGACTAAGGCGGTATTTATGTTTTTCAAATCAGCTAAATTTAAATTTGAAATAACGCAAGCAAGTGGTTCAACAAAAGATGCCATTTCTAGATCAAAGTCGTTGCTTAAAAAATATGCTTGTCCATAATCAATTAATAAATATTGAGAAAAAGCTCCATCTCTTCTTACAGAATTTTCACAATGCATTAAGGACCATTTTTTGCAAGATTCACATTCTTTACATGAAGCATATATCGTACAAGTAACTTTTTTCCCTAAGAAATCTTTAGATAATTTTGGGCCAACACTATGAATTATTCCAGAAAATTCGTGCCCTAAAACATTGGGTATTTCTTTTGGAAATAAATTTTGAGTTATATGAATATCAGTGCCACATATTCCTGCAGAATGAATTTTTACAACAAGTTGATCGTTTAAGGGTTTAGGTATTTTAGATTCCTCTATAACGAATTTTTTTTCGCCATACCACTTAGCAATTTTCATTTATACATGAACCTAGTTTATTTACATTTGTATTTTTATATTGTAAAAATAATATATATATTTGTAAATTGAGGAAAAAAAATGATAATTAAAGATCTAAAGGTAGCAGTTATAGGTAACCACCCTGTAGTAAGAATAACTACTGACGAAGGAATCGATGGTATCGCTGCAGCAGAATCAAGTAAACCTTACCTAAAGCCAATGATTGAATTTTATAAAGAATTCATAATTGGTAAAGACCCGACTGATGTCGAAAGAGTTATGCAGGGAATTAGAAGATTAGGTGGATTTAAACCGTGGGGTGCCGCGGTAAGTGTCATAGAAATAGCTCTTTGGGATTTAGCTGGAAAAGCTGCAAATTTACCAATATACAAATTACTAGGTGGAAAAGTCAGAGATAAAGTACAAGTATATAATGGTAATATTCGTTTTAAATTATCTCATGAAGAATACCTTAATGCTTCAAAAGTAGGAGATGCATTATCCCCAGAAGAATATGGGAAAATAATGAAAAAAATGGTTGATCTTCCTCACAATTTTTCAATCATTAAACAAGGTATAGCTTTTCATGGTCCTCAAGCAACTCAATTTCCAGATTTTTACTACGGAGAAAAAGTTACAACTGTAAGACATCCAAATTCTGGACTAATAACTCAAAAGGGCTTTAACTACATGATGGAATGTATTGAAGCTATGCTTCANGAATGTGGTGATAAAGTTGGGTTAGCTTTGGATTGTGGCCCTGGATTTACAGTTCCAGATGCACAAAGATTAGCACAGGCCCTTGAGGGTAAAAATATAATGTGGCTAGAAGATATGATTACAGGTGATTATACACCTTATGTTTTGGCAGATCTTTANAAACAAGTAACTCCATTTACAACNACTAGAATTCATACTGGAGAACAAATATACTTAAGAGAAAATTTTGTTGAACTAATAGAAAAAAANGCCGTAAATGTTTTGGGTCCAGATGTAGCTGATGTAGGTGGATTAGCTGAGATGAAGTTCATTGCTGAATATGCAAATCTTCATGGAATATTATTTGCTCCTCATGGTACCTTAGATGGTGTACTAGGTATTGCTGCAAATGTTCATTTATCTGCAACATTACCAAAAAACTATATAGCTTTTGAGCTACCTAATGCTGAGCCTAAGTGGTGGAATGACATCCTAACTAATACAGATAAATTAGAAGTTAAAGATAGTCATATTGAAGTAAATGACTTACCAGGATTAGGGGTAACATTTATAGAAGAAGAAGCAAAGAAATACCTTAAGGAAGAAGATAAGGATTTTTTTGAAAATTAGTTTTTCAATCTAGAGTTATTGATAATTGAATCTGTATTAACACAATAAGGTGGGAAATCACCTTTTAACCCTGAAATAATATTCTCAACACACATTAGTGCCATTTTCATTCTCGTATCATGAGTTGCGCTAGCTACGTGGGGCATAATTAGACAATTATCTAATGACAATAATTTATGATCTGACGGAATAGGTTCAGGAACAGTAACATCTAAAGCTGCTCCCGCAATTTCCCCATTAACTAAAGCTTCATATAGATCTTCTTGATTTACTACAGGGCCTCTAGTGGTATTGATTAAAATGGCTGAATTTTTCATAAGTTTGAATTGCTTCATTGACATCAAGTTCGTTGTTGATTCATTTAATGGATTATGAAGTGAAACAAAATCTGAAAGTGAAAGTAATTCATCTAATGAATCGATATATTTTGCGCCAAACTCTTCGTCTCTTTTTGTTCTATTATGGTAAACAACGTTCATATTAAAACCATTCGCTCTTTTAGCCATTTCACTTCCAATTCTTCCCATACCAACAATTCCTAAGGTTTTATGATGAATATCTGATGCAAGATAACCTAATGGGTCAAAATCACCCCATTCTCCGTTTTTCACAATATTAGGCAAATCATAAGTTCTTCTAGCAAAAGTTGCCAATAACGCAAAAGCTTCATCTGCTGTACTTTCAGATAGTATACCAGGTGTATTGCAAACAGCTATCCCAAGTTTAGATGCTGAAGTTACATCAATATTGTCATAACCGACTCCAAATTCACTAATAACTTTTAGTTTTGGAGCCTTAGAAAGTAACTCATCATCAACTTCATTAGTAATATGTGCGTACATTCCATCAATATCCTTAACTGCATCTAAAAGTTCCGAACGGCTAGGTGATTCAGGTTTATCCCATACTATTACTTCTGCACCGAATTCCTCTAATATCTTGATAGCTTCTGGAAATGTTCTTCTGGTAATTAATATTTTCATGAATTTTCTTTACTAATCTTTTTGGTGCGGGAGGTGGGAGTCGAACCCACACGTCTTTTGGACACATGATCCTAAGTCAAGCGCGTCTGCCATTTCGCCACTCCCGCAAATCTTTTTACATTTGTTATTTTACAAAATAATTACTTATTTTTGTTCCCAACCATCACTAATATCAGACTAAATTCTACAAAGTTCATCAATTACCTCTTGAGAAATCTGTTGCTTTGATTCCATAATTTTAATATTATTTCTCAAGTGAGATATATTTTGTGTTCCTACTATAGCAGTATGAACATGGTAAAAATATAAAGTAAATTTTAAAGCTAAAAAAATATTATCTTTAGGATAATTTAATTTTGAAATTAGGTTTTTCATTTTTTTTGATCTTTCAAAATATTCATCAGTATAATTAGGTATATGGGAATATATTAGTGGGTTATTAATTTTACCCCAAACTGCATTAGCTATTGGTCTTTTGATTATCAAACCTATATTTCTTTTTTTTATCTCATCAAAAAAAATGTCTTTTGCGTATTGATCTACAATATTAAAACTGGTTTGTATAGTATCGAATAATCCACTGGTAATAGCCCAATAAGCATTTTCATTTCCACCACTGTATCCTATAAATCTGATTTTTCCCTCTGCTTTTGAATCTTGAAGTGCTCTAATAACATCGCCTTTCTCTAATGAAGAGATATCGGTCCCATGCAACTGCATAATATCGATATAATCTGTTTTTAATAATCGTAATGATTTATCTACTGAATCGATAATAGTATCGTAATTCCAATCTTTACCCAAAATAGAATGACCGGTTTTTGAAGCCAAAATATATTCAGACCTTCTATGAGAAAGAGATTCACCAATTACCTGTTCTCCAATACCATATGATGAAGCAGTATCAATAAAATCAATGCCATTATCTAGTGCAAAATTAAAAATATCGGAAATAA
>PASM01000013.1 GCA_002711965.1 Chloroflexota bacterium
AAGTTAAAAAATCTTTTGAAAAAGTATGAAGCCCTGTATAGTAAATAGGCTGATCATCTTCTAATAATTCTATTGCTCTATTTATTCTATTTGGCATAACAACTCCATTAAATATTTTAGTTTTTAGTCTATTTATGAAAATATAATAGTAAAGCAAACAAAATAAAAGTATGAAAAAAATAATATTAATAATATTTGGCATTATAATCTTAACTTTTGCAGGATGTTACGATCCTCCATCTAGAGAAAAACAAGGATTGGATTATGATTCTTTGCAAGAACTAGTTGAAACATCAGACAGAATATTAAAATTAAAAAAATTAGACAATGAAATTAAATTTATTGTTGAAGAAGAAGGATATTTTAGTATTAAGTTTTCAGTTTTAGAAAAATTTAAAGGTTCTTCAAGTATTGGAGACGAGATTTTTATTACTTTTCTTGAAACTGATTTTCATAATTTATTTATTAGAAATAAAAACGTAGAAAAATTTGATCAAAGTTTTGATCGACAAGATTATGTTTTTTTTCTTATTGGAAGAGCTAGAAAAAATATTTTCCCAAAAGAACTAGGAGGAAGTTTATGGTATAAAAATGGAAATCCTTCAATTTTTCAAATTCAAAATGATAATATAAGTATAATTTCTACAGAGAGTCATATTGAAGCTCTTGATAAAAGCTTTATAGACATTTTAAAAATGTCAGAATCAAAATTTTTAAACTTAGTAAAATTGTTAAATGAGTAACTTTTTCTTTTTACACGGAGCTGTTGGATACCTAGATGAAGCATTAATCTTTTTTATTTTACCTCCTCTATTGATAATAATTATAAGTGCATGGAGAAGAGGTACAAAAAGGAAAAAAAGAATGAAATCTAAAATTTCTAAGAAATAGCTTTATCTTCAAAAAGTTTGTCTATTTTTTCTTTAGAGAATCCAAAATCACTCAAAACTTTTTCTGTATGTTCTCCAAACAAAGGAGCTGCAGTTCTGATGGAGCTTGGTTTTTCTAAAAATTTAGCAACTACTCCTATGTTGTCAACTTCTCCAATTTTTGGATGTTTTGTTTTTACTCTCATATTTCTGTGTATAATTTGGGGATCATCCCATACTTCATCTATTTTGTTAATCGGTCCACATGGTACTCCTGCATTATCTAAAATTTCAATCCATTGATTTCTGTTTTTTTTCATAAATGTTTTTTCTAACTCATTTTCTAAATCTTTTAAATTTTTCATTCTGTTAGTGTTATCAATAAAATTTTTGTCTTCTTTTAGATCACTTCTTTCTATTGCATCACATAATCTTTCCCAATTGCTTTGGTTTGGAGCAGCAACGTTCAGATAACCATCTTTTGTTTTTAAAGCTTGGTAAGGAGCAGAAACTCTATGTGCAGATCCCAAAGGTTCTGCAATTTCTTCATTATAAAAGTATCCAGTAGATTCCCAAACAGTATATGCTAAGGCTGATTCTAATAAAGAAACTTCAATATATTGCCCTTCATCGTTTTTTAATAAATTGATATATGCTGCTTCTATGGCTGATAGCGCATACATTCCAGTATTTAAATCAGCTACAGGTACCCCTACTTTTGCAGGTGGATTATTAGGGTGACCTGTAATACTCATAAGCCCACTCATACCTTGGGCTACTAGATCAAATCCTGCTCTTTTAGCATATGGCCCAGTTCGTCCAAATCCAGAAATAGAACAATATATTATTTTGTCATTTATTTTTTTTAAATCTTCGTAGCCTAAACCTAATTTTTCCATTGTTCCAGTTCTATAATTTTCTATTATTACATCACTTTTTTTTACAAGAGATTTCATAGTTTCAATTCCGTCTTTATTTTTAAAGTCTATTACTATAGATTCTTTATTCCTATTCAAGTTCATGAAACCAACAGATTCTCCATTTTGAAATGGACCCCATTTTCTAATATCATCTCCGCCATTAGGTTTTTCAATTTTTATTACNCTTGCTCCCATATCNGCCAAAATCATTGANCANAATGGTCCGGCTAATATTTGACTNCAATCTAAAACAGTCAANCCNTTTAAAATTCCAGAATTATTTATCATGATCTTTCCTATTTANAGTNTTTATTNGCNNAAAAAACNCATTTTATNAAGAATTTGCATAATTAAGATATAATGAAATNAGAAATTAAAAAATATTAAAAATAAAAAAAACTAAATAACTGGAGGTCATTATGAATATGATCATAGCGGTTATCATTAGTGTTTTAGNATCAGGATTGGTTGGTGTTGCAGCTGGATACGTGGCAAGAGCATTTTTTGCAAATGGTGAGCTACGAAGAACAAAGGACGCTGTAGAAGGACAACTTAGAAGAGCGGAAGCTAGAAGTAGAGAAATATTGGTTGATGCCAAAGAAAATGCTTTACAGATAAAAAGTGATGCTCAGCAAGGTATAAATAATAGTCTTAGAGATATTCAAAGACAAGAAACACAGTTAGAAACAAGAGAAGACAATTTAAGAAAACAAAATGGTGATCTTAAAAGAAAATTTGATGAAGTTGAAAATAAAGACAAATCTCTAGAAATTGAAAGAGATAAAGTTAAAAAAATCGATGCTCAACAAGTTGAGGCTTTAGAAAAGATTTCTAATTATACTGTTGCAGAAGCTAAAGAAATACTAATTGATAAGACCAATAAAGATATAGAATTTGAACTAGCTAAATTATACAAAGATGCTGAAACTGAAATGTATAATCAAGCAGATGATAAAGCAAAAGAAATACTTGCTTCTTCTATGCAAAGATTTGCATCTGAAGTAGTTGGTGAATCTTCAGTATCTTCTATTGAACTGCCTAATGAAGAAATGAAAGGCAGAATAATTGGAAGAGAAGGAAGAAACATTAGAGCACTAGAGAATTTTACAGGTGTTGATCTAATTGTAGATGAAGAACCAAAATCAATTTCTATCTCATGTTTTGATCCAATAAGGAAACAGACTGCTATAGTAGCTATAAACTCATTACTTAAGGATGGAAGAATTCATCCCGCCAGAATAGAAGAATTAGTTGATAAGGCTAAAAATGAAGTTAATAGAGAGATAAAAAAAGCAGGTCAAAAGGCTGTATTTGAAACGAATATAAAAGGTTTAAATGGAGAAATAATTGAGCTTATGGGAAGACTGAAATACAGATACTCTTATGGAGAAAATGTATTGCAGCATTCTGTTGAAGTTGGTAGATTCGCTGGAATTATTGGCGCTCAAATCGGACTTGATGAAGAAATTTGCAAAACAGCTGGATTTTTACATGATTTAGGAAAAGCTCTTACTCATGAAATTGAGGGCCCTCATGCGGAAATAGGTGCAGATGTTGCAGAAAGAAATAAATTGCCATCTACGGTAGTAACTGCAATTAGGGAACATCATGATAGGGAAATGAGTTGTGCTGAAAGCTACGTAGTAGCTGCAGCAGATGCCATATCTGCAGCGAGACCAGGTGCACGAAATGATTCTTTGGAAAGATATATTGAACGATTGACTGCATTGGAAGAGATTGCTTTGGCTCACGAAGGTGTTCAGAAATGTTACGCAATACAAGCTGGTAGAGAAGTAAGAGTAATGGTTGATCCTGATAGAATTGATGACATTAATGCATCTTCATTGGCAAGAAGTATTTCAGAAGAAATTAAGCAAAAACTTAATTTCCCTGGCCAAATTAAAGTAATTGTTATTAGAGAAACAAGAGCCATAGAAACTACAGGAGATTTCAACTAAGGAGATATATTGAAAATTCTCATGATAGGAGATGTAGTGGGTAAAGGGGGAAGAAGAACTCTTTCAACTTTACTTCCTGACTTGATTGAAGAGCAAAATATTGATTTTGTTATAGCTCAAGGAGAAAATTCTGCAGGAGGTTTTGGAATAACAAAAAAAACTTCAAAAGAATTTTTTAATTNTGGAGTTGATGTAATAACTTCGGGGAATCATATTTGGGATAAACCTGATATTTTTGAAGAACTTGATGTTATAAATTCTAAAATATTAAGGCCAAATAACTATCCGAAAACAAAACCAGGGACCGGAATCTATTTTAATAACGAAATTATAGTTATAAATCTTTTAGGATCAGTTTGGATGGGAGAAATAGAATCCCCATTTGATTCTATTTCTTCAATTTTAGATGAACTACCTGACGTTCCAATTTTTATTGATTTTCATGCAGAAGCAACTTCGGAAAAAGCAGCTTTAGCATGGTATCTAGATGGAAGAATTTCAGCATTAGTAGGTACCCATACACACGTCCCAACTTCTGATAATAAGATTTTGCCAGAAGGAACAGGATTTGTTTCGGATCTAGGAATGGTAGGAGGAAAAAATACTATTTTAGGAATGGATAAAGATGCATCAATTAATCGTTTTTTTAACGGAAAAAGAATAAGGATGAACCCCGTAGAAAAGGGGGATATGGTATTTAATTCTGTATTAATTGATATAGATAAATCAAGTAAAAGAACCAAGTCTATAACTAGAATAGATAGAGAAATTCATATCTAATGTATGCAGATTTACATATCCATACAGATTTTTCAGATGGTATTTATTCTCCAAAAGAAATACTTTTAAAAACTGAAAAATCGAGATTAAAAAAAATTGCGATAACGGATCATGATAATTTCTCAGGAAGTATTCAAGCTAGTAATATTATTAAAGAGTCTAATTTTTCATTTGAATTAATACCTGGTGTTGAATTTTCTTGTTCAAATGGTGTTGAAGAGTATCATATTGTAGGTTTATTTATTGATTTTGAAAATTATGAAATAAACAATCTAATTTCAATGATGCAGCTAAAAAGATTGGATGCAATAAAAAAAATAGTAAAATTTTTAGATTCACAAAACATAAAATTATCATTAGAGGATGTTATTGCTAACTCTAAAGGATCAATTGGAAGGCCTCATATAGCATTAGAGCTAATAAAAAAAGGATATGTACGATCTGTNAATGAAGCCTTCGAAAAATTTCTTTCAAATAATCATATAAAAAATATAAAAGAGCCTCGTATGACTGTATTAGAAGCGATCGAAGCTATAAAAAAATCTAATGGTGTTTCTATATTGGCTCATCCAAATATAAAGGNAAAAAATTTAAAAAAAACAATCAATTCATTTAAAGAATTGGGCCTATCTGGNGTAGAAGTCCATTCACCAAGATATGGTTTGAATAGACAAAAAGAATTATTACAAATTTGTGATAATTTAAATTTAGTAATTTCAGGNGGAAGTGATTTTCATGGGATGCATNAAGGAATTGAAATAAGTAAATCAAATGCTATTTCTAAATTTGAGTTTGAATCAATACGTAACATAAAAAATTCTATTTAGCTTATAAAATGTTAATAACCATAATTTTCTCTATTATTTTTTATTTTCTAGGTTCTTTTCCTACTAGTTATATTTTAGGAAAAAAAATACAACAGATTGATATTCTAACTCAAGGTTCAATGCATTCAGGATTGTCAAATATTTATAAATTTTCTTCTAAAAAATCAATTCTTCTTATTTTATTTGTTGATGTACTAATCAAAGGTTTTGTTCCAACTTCCCTGCTTATTATTTTTTTTGATGAATTGATTTTTATTTCTGTTTTTTTAATTATTGGNCATAATTGGTCAGTTTTTTTAAAATTTAAAGGAGGTAAAGGATTATCTGTATCCATTGGAATATTAGCGGGTATAAATATATTTCTATTTATTATTTTGTTTGTATCTTTTTTGTTTTTTTGGATAATATTAAAATTTAAAGATAGCTCTATGCCTTGGATTTTTTCATTTTTATTTACTGTAGCAGCCATGATTTTTGACTGTTTATTTTTTAATCTTTTTTCAGAATCTATATTTAAAATGTCTAATTACTTAGTTATTGTTGTTTTTTTATTATTGTTATTTAGAAGAATTTTAGGAAACGGAGAATATAATAACCTTAATCGTAAAATTTTATTTAATAGATTAATATTTGATAGAGATGAAATGTAATGCAAAATTGCTATTATCATAAAAANAAAGAAACCGTTCTAACCTGTTCAAGATGTAATAAGCCGATTTGTAATGATTGTACAAGTGATTCATTAGTAGGAATTAAATGTATTGATTGTGGGTCTATAGGTAAGCCAGATATTTTAAATGTATCTATCAAAAATTTTTTTACAATCATAATCGGGAGTTTGATTTTTTCAATTTTCTCCTCATTTTTATACTCTTTTCTAATAGTTATAATTTTAAATATAGATATTTTAGGTAATATTCAATCTACTGCAATCATGTTCTTAAAAGTAATAACTTTAATACTTTTAGTTTTATTTGGAGTATTAAATGCTGAGCTTATAATTAGAATTTCTAGAAAAAAAATAAATAAAACATTCCCCATTATATCTGCAATAACTACCTTGTCTTATTGGATTTTTATATATCTATTTTTTTCTTCAATTTTTGCCTCTTATCAAGTATGGTGGTATCAGTTTTTCTATCAACCGGTTGCTATGTTAGGATTAGGACTATCAATATATTTATCATATTCAAGAGTAAAATGAGGGATTTATGAAAAGAACAAAAATTGAAAAAATTGAAACAATTTTATGGGATAGATGGCTTTTATTAAAAATTTATTGNGAAGATGGTACCGTTGGCATTGGAGAGGGAGGTGTTCATGGCTGGCAGAGACCAACTAAAACTATGATCGAAACGATGGAACCTTATTTATTAGGCAAAGATCCATCTTTAATTGAGCACCATTATCAGTGGCTATATAGATCAAGTCACTTTATGGGATCTGTTGTTCAGGGAGCTCTCTCTGCAATAGACATAGCGTTATGGGATATAAAAGGAAAAAGATTAAATGTGCCTATTTATGAGTTATTGTCTGGTAAAACAAGAGATAAAGTTCGTTGTTATATGCATGTAGGAATGTACAACCCAGATTCCAAATCTAAATTAGGAACAACCGATGCTTTGGTAGAAGATGCATTAGAAGCAGTTAAAAGGGGTTTTACAGCAGTTAGATTTTCTCCATATAACGATAAATTTTATCTACATAAATCTTTTANTGAATGGGCAACTGAATCTGTTAATAACGTAGGAGCAGTAAAGGAAGCTGTGGGCGATGCAGTTGATGTTTGTGTAGAAATACATAGGCAAATGAGTCCAGCTGAAGGAATAAGCTTGGGTAAAAGATTAGAAGAATTTTCGCCATTTTTTTATGAGGACCCTATGCTTCCAGACTCACCAAACTTAATGGCAGAAATTCAAAACAATTGTAATATTCCTATAGCTACAGGAGAAAGATTTACTAGTATTTATGAATTTCAACAATTACTTGAAGCTAAGGCAACAAGTTATATTCGGCCNGATTTATGTCTTGCTTCTGGAATTAGTGGTTGTAAGAAAATTTCAGCTATGGCTGAATCTCATCACATAAAGGTAATCCCTCATAATCCTTTATCTCCCGTTTCTACAGCAGCTTGTGTACAGCTTGATGCCTCAATACCAAATTTTGCNTTACAAGAATTTACTGGAGAAGATAAACCTCCTAAGAGTGATTTGATTGAAAATCCAATTAAGCTAGATAGTGGTTACTTAATTGTTCCAGAGGAGCCGGGGTTGGGCATTTCTTTAAATGAAAAAACATTAAAATTGGGTGAAAATCCAAAAATACTTGAAACACCAATTGGTTTTGATGGTTCAGTTCAAGATAGATAGTCTATTAGTATAAATTTTCTAAATCATAGGTTGATTTAGGNATATTCTCAGACAAATTTTTTGGACCAGATTTAGTTATAAGAATATCATCTTCAATTCTTATTCCTATATTTTTATATTTTTTTGATTTTTTTTGAGCCATATCTCCAAAATATAAGCCAGGCTCAATTGTAAGTATCATTCCTTCTTGGAATTTAGTGAAATTTTCATCTCTATCTTTGTATTTTCCTGAATCGTGTACATCAAGTCCTAACCAGTGAGAAGTTGAATGCATATAAAAAGGGACATAAAGTTTTTTTTCAATTATTTCATCCACAGATTCATTCAAAATATTAATTTGTTTTAAACCTTCTATAAGAGTTGTCAAAGCTTTTATATGTGGGTCATTTATAGTATTTCCTATTTTGCATTCTTCTATTGNTTTTATGTTTGCTTCCAACACTATTTCATAAATATCTTTTTGTTCTGATTTAAATTTTCCGTTTACTGGCCATGTTCTAGTAACATCTGCNGAGTAATAATCCCATTCTGCTCCAGCGTCTATTAGCAAAAGTGAATCTTCTTCTAATTCTTTATTATTTTCAATATAATGCAAAATGCATGAATTTTTCCCCGAGGCAACAATTGAAGGATATCCATTTCTTTTTGCACCATTCATTCTGAATTCCTTTTCCATGATTTCCTGGACTTCATACTCATAAACTCCTGGAGTGGAAAATTTAATAGCTTCGATAAAGCCTTTTTCGGTTAAATCTATAGCGCTTTGTATTAATTCGATTTCATTATTACTTTTAATTAATCTCATGGAGTCTATACGCACTGAAGGGTCTATAATTTGTGGGTTAGGATTTCCAGTTCTTGATTTAGTTCTATTNAAATCTTTAATACTTTTTAGAATTAATTTATCTATTTTTTCAGATGAACCAAGGTCATAATATATTTTTTCAGAACCTAATAATAATTCTGTCAACTTATCGATCTGGCTGNTGTTATATGTTTTATCGGCCAAATAGAAGGATTTAGCTTTNTCTTTTCCTATTCTATAACCTGTCCAAACTTCTTCTTCTACTTTTTTTTCTTGAGTGAATAAAATATATTTTTCAGAATCTTTTTTTTGTAAAATCATTAAAGCTTCAGGTTCTTCAATGCCTGTGAAATACCAAAAATCTGAGCTCTGTCTAAACTCANAATTCACATCATTATTTCTAACTTTTTCTACTTCCCCGCTAATCACAAGAATTGAGTTTTCTTCCATACTGGAAAATAATTTTTTTCTTCTATTTTGATATTCTGTTTGAGAAATTATTTTCATAACTTAAAGTAATTTTCTTTGTACCATTTTAATTCATTTATACTTTCCCTAATATCATTCAAGGCAAGATGAGAATTCTTTTTTTCAGGTTCGTTTTTATCGGCTTGGTACCACCTTTTTATAACTTCCTTAAAAGAAGATACNTCAATCATCCTATAATTTAGATAATTATCTAACTTTGGCATTTCCTTGTGAATAAATCTTCTGTCTATATGAATAGAATTTCCACATAAAATACCCTTGTTTTCATCAACCCATTGAGAAATAAAACTGACGTTTATATCATCAGCTTCTGAAATACTAATTTTTGAGTTTCTAACCTTATCTAAAAGGCCTGATTCAGTATGAACCCTTAAAGGCCAATCTTCAGTTATTTTTAATTCTTCTTCTGTTCTTTTAATTACTATATTTGGACCTTCTTCTAAAATCTCTAATTCTTTATCAGTGACTATGCACGCNGTTTCTATTATCAGTTGGTTGTCTGACAAACCCGTGAATTCAAGATCCATCCAAATTAAGTTATCTTTTTTTGCCATTTTAGTAAAATGTAATTATTTACTATAATTTTATCAACAAATGCTAAAAACATATACNATTCCTATAACTACTAAACAAATTACAAATTTATATGATTTATGGGTAAATAATGGTTTTGAAAATGAAAAAAATATTGATATTAATAAAAACTTATTATCTGGATCAGAAGTTAAATCAAATCAAATAAAATTATATGTTTATGAAAAAGCAGCAACTGTACTAAGTAGTGCAATAATAATAATTAATAATAATAACCCTTCAATATCAGGAGTAGGTGAAGTTTGTACCTCAGTAAATTCTCGTGGGAAAGGATTAGCTAATACTCTTTGTGAAAAAATAGTGGATGATTATTTTTTGAATAATCAAAGTAGAGCAATTTTTCTTGGAACTATAAATCCTGTAGCTGAAAAAATTTATAAATCACTAGGATGGCAAATGATAAAAAATACAAATGTCATGTTTAATTCAAAAAATCAGGATGATTTTGAATCATTTTTACTAACTTATAACAAACCTAATTCTACAAAAATTATTACGAAAGGTAATAGCGATTTTAGGATTTCAATTATCCCTTTTGTACTATCTCAAAGATCAAAAAATCAAATAGACTTAAACTCAAAAGTTAATTTAATAAATAAATTATCCAGTTGTTTGGGTTTATATAACAAATATGATTCCCTTTATGTAAAAAAAGGAAATTGGTTTTCTGTATCTGACAATGAAAATAGACTTTTTTCAATTGTTTCTTATTTAGAAAAAGAAGATAAAAAATTTAGAATAGATGGTTTNTTCAACTATTTATATTATGACGAGGCAAAAAAATTAGTTGAATTTGTTATAAATAAATTAGTAAATCAAAAACCTAATAAAATTTCTGTTGAAATTTATAAAAAAGATACTTCAAAGCTACAAATGTTTCATGAATTAGGNTTTATAGAGAAAAATAATATCCAAAAGAAAATTGACGGAAAAGATTTGGAGTTCAAGGAATTTATTTTATAATTTCATATTAAANTTTTCTTCTAAAATAATTTTGAAGAATTTTTTTTCTGTGTTTTTTGAAATTTTATATTTTTTATATATAGATTCTTTTTCTTTGATTAATATTCTTGCAATCCCCTCTCTATATTTTTTTGCAATTTTAAATAACTCTNGATCAACTTTATTTTTACTATAAATTACAGGGATTTCATTGTGTAATTTAAATGAAATGCCTTTAGAAATTAATAGTTTTAGAACTTCTTTTGATTCATTAATTGTAACCATAATTTATTTTGTATACTAAANAGGTATACAATTCAAGGTAAATATTTTGTATTTTTATCAAAAGGATACAAATTTTTTCTAATATTTTTGTACTCAAAAAAAGAAAGATCTGAAGTTGTAACTCCAGGAGAATTTACTAAAATTATTTCTGCAGCTATGGGTTGGTAGGCAGGCCTTGGCGAGCTGACTCCTTTTGCTACAACTATTTTATAATTTTCTGGATATATGCCCATTGAATACATTTGTTCTCTGGCTGTATTTCCACTTCTTTTTGAAGTAATTAAAATCGTCATTCCATCATCAGTATCAAATCTCACTCTTTTACCGTCATCAAAATACCTAAANCCTCCATGATTTGGTCTATGTTCCTCATATTTACCACCGTCAATTTTTTTTATAGTCCCTTGCAAATTAATTGGACTCCCGTGCATTTGATCAATTTTTCCACCCACTGAAATGGAAATATGTGAACCTTCTCCTGCTGATACACACTGATTTACTACATCTGGATCACATAAACTTTGCAAAAAGTCTTTTATATTTAATTCCTTTGCTCTCTTAAGTATGTGTGTTGAATCTGCAGTCGATCCTCCTCCAATATTATCTCCTACATCCATTAGAACTATAGGGCCTAAGTGTGAATGATCATTTTCTTTTGATTCCTCAAGAGCTTGACCGTCATTAGGGACAAAATTCTCTTTTCCTTTTGGCTTTGGTCCTATATAAATTTCTTTTGCTATTTTTAATGATTCATCTATAGTTGGCACAGGTTTGTTCAGTTCTTCTCTTTTTCCCCATGCTTTTTTTGAAAGCTTTTTGGAAATTTCTTTTGCTAAATCTATATTATTATCAGTTATAGTTATCCAAGACATGCCCATTTCTATTACATCAGCGTAGGGATATCCTTCAGAAATAGANGTATCTAATACTTTTTCAATTAAATTAGCTTCGATGCAGTCCTCTACAAGACCTTTCATAGGTTCTTGTCCTGTAAATTGTTTGACAATATTTACTAACATTGGCGGAGTTTCTATGAATTGAGTTGGGATTATTTCTTTTTTTATAGCCTTTACAATTAATTCAGCACACTTGAGAGCTCTTGGTTTAGCGTCTAAATGAGGACAAGTTCTCCAAACTATGCACACATCTGTATTTTCAACTGTATCTTTTGAAATATTGGCATGCATATCTAAAGTAATACCGACAGGTACTTTAATTCCTACTATTTCCCTAACTTTCTTAGTGAAATCAGCATCCATGTCAGGATATTCTTCAGAAACAGCGGCTCCATGATTTGCTATTAGGACACCGTCCCATGGNCCTTCATTTTTTAGCATTTCTAACATTTCATTTGAAAGTCTCTTATAAGCTTCTTTTGTAATTATTCCGATTGGACCTGTATTTGCATACATCAATGGAACTAATTCGAAGTCAAATATCTTAGATGCTTCAATGTAACCGGCAATTGTATAATTTGATTTTTCAAAGTGTTTTATTATTTCTTGCTTACGTTTTATTTCTTTTTTTTCAAACTCTTCATAAGTTGCAGGGATTGTTGAAAAAGTATTTGTTTCGTGTGAAATACCAAGAGTTGCTATTCTCATAACTTTCTTTACCTTCTTTTTAATATAATGTATTTAAATTGTTTTAAATAATTATGTCCAAAGAAAAAAAAATTTCAATTGATATACATGGTTTTAGAGCTCTAGAAGCTAGAAATGCTATAGAAGATCATATTTTAGAGTGTGTAAATCAGAATTATTCACAGGTGAGAATTGTTCATGGACATGGATCTGGAGTTCTAAAAAGAATTACAGAGGAAGTATTATATTCTTCAGAATATGTTAAGGATTTTTATCCAGATCATACTTTTGGAGTTACAATTGGAAATTTGAAATATTAAGACTTAATAATAATTGCAACAATTGCACCTATTGCAAACCATAGAGTCCATCTAAACCACCAAAATTTATATAATTCTTTAAACTTTTCCATTATTTAATCCTTTTGTTTTGTTATTAAGGTCTTCTAAAGCTTTTTCTAGCTCTTCTTCAAGATCATTTACCACATTTTCAACTGATGTAATATCTCGTATCCTGCCTATTCCTTGCCCAGAGCCCCAAATATCTTTCCAGGTCTTTGGTTTTTCCGGATTATCAAAACTCATTTGATCTTTTGATCCTTCTTCTAAAGAATCAGGATTTAATCCAGAATTTTCTATAGAACCTCTGAGATAATTGCCATGAATTCCAGAAAAAAAAGAAGTATATATAACATCTTTTGCAGTNCTGTCCAAAATCATTTTTTTATACATTTCATTTGCATTTGCTTCTATTGTCGGTATAAATCTTGATCCAATATATGCAAGATCTGCTCCTAATGCTAAAGCAGATGCAATTGAATATCCATCTCCTATAGCTCCTGATAATAGTATGGTTCCTTTGAACCATTCTTTTACCTCTCTAAGCAATGCAAATGGAGATAGATTNCCAGCATGTCCACCAGCACCTGAGCAAACTAGAATTAGTCCATCTACTCCTAACTCAGCAGCTTTTTTTGCATGCCTTACACTGATTACATCGTGGTAAACGATTCCACCGTAACTATGGGCAGCTTCAATGATTTCATCAGGAGGCCTTAAGCTAGTAATAATTATAGGAACTTTATGATCAACACAAGTTTCCATGTCTGAAATAAGTCGTTTATTTGATTTGTGACATATTTGATTTACAGCAAATGGAGCCACTAATTTGTCAGGATTATTTGATTTATATTCTTCTAAATCTTCTTTTATTTGATTTATCCAATCATTTAGACTTTCAGGCGCTCTGGCATTAAGAGCAGGAAAAGAACCTATTATTCCAGATTTGCACTGATTTGCAACTAACTTAGGGTTAGAAACTGTAAACATAGGAGATGCCACAATAGGTAACCTTAAATTAAATCCATTTATTTTATACATAATAATAGAATAATATATCTCATAATGTTAATGATATTCTACTNACTGCTTTTCTTAACAAAATCTTCATAAAACTAATATAAAATTTAATTACATATTATTTTTTGGAGATTATTTTGCAAAATTCGAATGATATAGATAAATTGATTGCAGATTCTCAAAGTAGATTCGGTAAAAAATTTATTTATGGTTTTAGCCTATTAGTAATTTTATTAATTGTTTTAATGTCAGGTTTTTATTTTTTTACTTCTGAAAATGATTCTCAAATTATTTCTTATGAAGAATATAAAATTCAAAAAGGAAGCATAGCAAATACTCTTATTGCTTCTGGGAGCACTCAAATTGATAAAAAGATTTCTTTAGCATTTGGTACTAGTGGGAAATTAAATCAAATTTTAGTAGAAGAAGGTGATATTGTAACGGAGGGACAGCTATTAGCGGAACTTGATTCTAATGATTTGAAAAATGCATTAGAAAGGCAGGAATTGCAATTAAAAAAATTACTCAATTATCCCTCAGAAGAAGATTTGAAAAATGCAGAATATCTGGTTAGTCAAGCTGAAAAATCTTTAAATGATTTGTTGGAATATCCAACATTAGAACAGTTAAGAACAGCAGAAGAACTATTGAGTCAAGCTGAGGCTAATTTTATATTAGCACAAGAGAACTTTGACGAATTGATGGTTCCAACTGATTCTCAATTTGATGCAGTAATAAAAATTATTGAACAAGCAGAGCAATCTTTATCAAATTCAAATTTGCTTCTAGAAAATGCAAAAAGAAGTGTTGATAATTCTAAAATTTCACTTACAGAATCAGTTAATAATTATTGTGATGTAGATTCTTTGCCAAGTAGAAAAGATGTATGTGTTGAAATTTCAAATTATCCAATAAATAAATCTATTACTGATTCAATTTTAGATGAAATTTTCAAATGTTGTGATGCCAATACGACGGAAATGAATTTATCAAAAGCATTAATTAATTCAAACTCAAATTACCAGTCTTCTATTGAACAAGTAGATGTTTATTTAGATCAAGTTGAAAGTTCTACTGCAAGCTTAAAGGACGCAAATAATACCTTANATAATTTAAGAAATCCTTCAACCAATGATATTGAAAGATTAACCAAACTTGAAGATCAAGCTGAAAAAAATTTACAAAAAAGACTCTTTGCCTTATCTGATATGCAAAAAGGAGCTGATTCAGAAGACATTAAGTTAGCTGAAGAAAATTTAGCAAAGTTGAAATTATCTTTAAAAAGAATTCAGAACGGAACAGATGCCAATGATATAGAAATACAACGTTTGTTGGTTGACCAAGCTAAAGAGAACTTATCAAAGACGCAAATTACAGCCTTATTCGATGGGCAAATTTCTTCAATAAATTTTAAGCAAGGAGAATTTATAACATCTGGTCAAAGTATGTTTACTTTATCTGATCCCTCTACAATGCAAATGGATATAATTGCATCAGAAGCAGAATTTGTAGAGATGAATCCTGGTATGTATGGGCTTGTGTCATTAGATTCTAAACCTTTCCCGCCATCTCTTATTCAAATAACATCTATTTCAAATGTTCCGAATGTTACTCAAGGAATTGTGACTTATCCTGTAGAAGCAAGATTTATTAGAGGTTTTGAAGTGTTAACTGTAATGCAGCAATTTACTCCATTATTAGATTCTTTTTCAGGAATGGATTTAAGTAACATTCCTGGAATTGNTGGAATACCTGGAATGGCTGGAATTCCTGGAATGGAAGCCCCTAGTGCGAATAGAAGACCTGGAATGCCTAGAATGGGAGCAAATAATCTAGGAAATAATGAAATACAAGAATTACAAGGTATGTTATCTACTTTGCTTTCTGAAGAACTTCCTGCAGAAGGTATGAATGGAACAGTTACATTGCTCAAAGATTCAGTCCAGGATGTATTAGTTGTACCTTCAGATGCTTTAGTTGTAGATAATAATAAAACAAATGTGATTACATCTATATCGGATACTGAAAAAGAATACACAGAAGTTAAGACAGGATTAACCGATGGTAAGCAGACAGAAATTTTAGANGGATTATTAGAAAATGATTCAATTTACATTAAAAGAATAGGACAAATAATTCAAGAAAAGGAAGAATCAACTAAATCTATCGAGGAACTTACTAAGGGTAAACCCCCAATGCCAAGAGGTGGTAAAAAATGATTGAACTATCAAATATTTCTAAAATTTTTGATACCGGTTTTAATCAGGTAAATGCTCTATCAGAAATAGACATTAAGATAGATCAGGGTGAGTTTATTGCAATTAAAGGACCTTCTGGNTCAGGCAAAAGTACTATGATGAACATTATTGGTTTACTAGATCGCCCAACAACAGGTAAATATTTACTTGGTAATAACGATGTTTCTACTCTTAATGATAATAAAAGATCATTAATACGTAGAAATGTTTTTGGTTTTGTTTTTCAAAACTATAANTTAATTCCCAGACTTTCAGCTGTAAGGCAAGTTGAAATGCCGTTAATTTATAGAAAAGATAAAGATAAAAGAAAAAAATCTATTTTGGCCTTGAGTAAACTTGGATTAGCAGAGAGAATTTTTCATTCTCCTGTAAAACTTTCAGGAGGAGAACAACAGAGAGTTTCTATAGCTAGAGCATTAGTTGGAGAACCTAAAGTTATACTAGCTGATGAACCTACAGGTGCTCTTGATTCCAAAACTGGGGAGGAAATAATACAAATTTTTAAGTCTTTGTCTGATGATGGAATTACCGTAATTATGATCACACATGATCATTTAGTAGCTAGTAAAGCTCAGAGAATAATTGAAATGAAAGATGGAATGATAATTGAGGAGTAATTTTTGAATATTTTCGATGCAATAAATTTTGCCTTTAGATCAATTATTTCAACTCCACTAAGAAGTGGGCTTACTGCATTGGGCGTAATTGTGGGTGTAACCTCTGTAATCGTACTTGTTTCTTTGGGAGAGGGGATAAAAAGACAAGTAGAAGAAGAAATTACGGCATTAGGAACTAATCTATTATTTATTACGGCAAGTTCGGATGATTCTTCCACAGGAGTTTCTGGGGGCAGAAATTCAGGAATCTCTTTAACTTTAAGTGATTCGGAAAAATTACTTGAAAGAAATATTGAAGGTGTTAGAAATATAGCGCCTCAAATTGATTTTCCTGCTCAACTTATAGCAGGTAATTACAATACTGAAACTAATGTTTATGGAACAACTCCAGAATATATAGATGTGACATCAACAGAAGCTATAGAAGGAGAATTTATTACACAAAAAGATGTTGATACTAAAGCTCTAAGAATGGTTTTAGGATCAGAAATCTCTGAGAAACTTTTTCCTGAAGGTAATGCTGTAGGAAAAATTGTTAGACTGAGTCTATTTAATAGATTTGATTTTAGATTCGTAGTTAGTGGTGTTATGAAACCTAAAGGTGGAGAAGGGGATGATGACTTTTCAGTTTTTATTCCTGTTTCCACTATGCAAAATAGAATAGCTTTTCTAAAAAATCCTACAGGTGATGTAAATGTTTTTAGAATTTTAGTTAGATCTGAAGATGAATATGATAAATCTATTATTTCAAATTTGCTTTCAGAAAACTTAAAAGAAATTCATGGCGTAGTTGAACCTGATTTTGAAATAACTAGTATGGATCAACTATTAGAAGCTGCGAATCAAGTTACAGGTGCATTGACTCTATTTCTTGGTTCAATAGCTGGCATTTCTCTACTAGTAGGTGCAATTGGTGTTGGTAATATAATGCTTGTTAGTGTCACTGAAAGGACTAGAGAAATAGGAACATTGAGATCTATTGGAGCAACTAAATCTGATATAAGGCTTCAATTTATTACAGAAGCACTTACCATTTGTTTATTGGGAGGATTATTGGGTATAGTAATTGGAATAATCATTAGCTTAAATATAAGCGGAATATCTTTTGGAGAAGAAGAAAATTTGACTGCAGTTATATCGTTATCTAGCGTATTGTTAGCTTTTGTTGTTTCTTTTTTAGTTGGAATTATAAGTGGGGCATATCCAGCTTACAGGGCATCAGAACTTGATCCTATTGAAGCTCTTAGAAGTGAATAAAATTTATTGTTTGTAAAATACGTTCTGAAGTCCGATGATGGTGTCCAGTTTTTCTTCTAAGGATTTTGAAGTATTTACGTTTGCAAAAGGAAGATTCAGTTTAACTTTTTCTGAACTACTTTTAACAATTATTGAAACAGGTATATTTCCTTCATTGTCTAGCAATATTCTAGTTAGATCATCCATAATATGTTTATTGCTTGAATGTTTTTCGCTATCTACAGTTATGATAACTTCTTTGACGGCATTAATATTTTCATCAGTTATTTCTTCAATTGGAGTTTTTTCATTTTTCATGTTTGGTTTATATTCCTCCTTGGTAATTATTGGTGTTTTATTTGTTAAGTTATTATTTATATTTGATTGATCTTCAAAAGAAAAAATTTCTCCGCTGTCATACCATATAGAATTCTCACCATTTCGGTTATTTATTTTTCCTTTTATTTTTGCAATTGGACTATGAAGCCAAATATCCACTTCGCTGATTTTATTTTGCCAGACCATTAAATCAATAGGCCCGTCAGTAAGTTCTAATTTTACTATCATAAATTCTGCGCCTTTTCGAGAAACTCTTTTTTCATAAGACTTAACTTCAGCAATTAAAGTTTGAGGTTTATTAATGTCAATAAAATCTATTTGTTGCAATGAAACAATTATTTCTTCATTAATCTCTTTTATTCTTAGCATTTTTTTATGATTAGGGTTTTCTGTAAAAGAAATCCCCATTACTTCTTGCTCCCAGTGCATTTTTTCATTGTCCTGAGTAGCAGTTTCTGCAATTTCTATTACATTTACAGGTGTTTCTACCTCATCTCCAAATAAATCAAACATAGTACTTTGATTACTATTTCTTAATTTTGTTAAGCTATTTATTTGTATAAGAATTCTTTCAACAGAATCTAATAATCCGCCGCGGTCTCCAAAATCATCAAAACTCCCTGATTTAATTAGACTTTCCAAAATCTTTTTATTAATCCAAGAAGAATCAATTCTTTTGCAAAAATCGCCTAATGATTCAAATGGGCCACTTTTTTTTCTTTCATCTATTATTTTAGAAAGAGATGCTGAACTAACGTTTTTCAGAGAAGACAATCCGTAGCCAATTATTTTCCCTTTTTCTGTAGATAAAATACTAAAATAAACATTTGAATTATTTATATTTGGTTTTATTATTTCAAGTTCTGTTTTTCTTATTTCACTTACACAGATCGAAATTTTATCTGTGTTGTTTATAGAAGAGTTTAATAATGCAGTAAAGTATTCTATTTTATAGTTTGCCTTAAAATAAGCAGTCCAGTATGCAATCATGGCATAGGATACACTATGAGCTTTATTGAATGCATAACCTGCAAAAGGTTCTATTAGCTCAAATACTTCATTACTAGTTTTTTCATCAAACCCTTTACTTAAGGATCCTGATATGAACCTATCTTTTTCTGCCTGCATAACCTCTTTAATTTTCTTTCCCATTGCTTTTCTCAAGATGTCTGCTTCGCCAAGTGTGTAACCTCCAAATGCTTGAGCAATTTTTAAAACCTGATCTTGATAGACTATAATTCCATAAGTTTCAGATAAGATATCTTTTAAGGCATCGTGAGGATATTTGATTTTTTCTTTACCATATTTTGATCTAATGAATCTATCAATGTGTTCCATTGGCCCAGGTCTATACAAGGCAATCATGGCTGCTATATCTGAAATACTACTAGGTTTTAAATCTTTTATATATTTTCTCATTCCTGCTGACTCTAATTGAAATACTCCAAAAGTATCTCCTTTTGATAACAATTCAAATGTCTTCTCGTCAGTTTTTGAAATTTCGTAAATATTGAAATCTTTGCCAGTCCTTTTTTCAATTAGTTCTATAGTTTTACTTATAATACTTAGGTTAGTTAATCCTAAGAAATCCATCTTAAGTAAACCAACATCTGCGATTGCTGCCATAGCGTACTGAGTTGTTGGAGGGGCATTTTCTTCCCCTGATGTTGATATTTGTAAAGGAACATCATTAGTAAGATCTTCTTGTGAAATAACTACCCCTGCAGCATGTGTAGAAGCATGCCTTACTGTTCCTTCTAATTTTTGTGCAAAATCTACAACCTTTCTATTATCAGAGTCATTCATTAATGATTTAAAATCATCTATTTCAAGAGCATCTTTAATTTTAGTTCCTGGTTTAGTTGGGATAATCCCTGCAAGTTTATCTCCTACAGAAATTGGTAAATCTAAAACTCTAGTTACATCTCTTACAGCAGCTTTAGCTCCCATAGTTCCAAAAGTTATGATCTGAGCTATATGATCTTTTCCATATCTTTCAACGCAGTATTTCATCACTTCATTTCTTTTATCGTCCTCAAAATCCATATCAATATCAGGCATTTCTCTACGTTCTAAATTAAGAAATCTTTCGAAAACTAAATTGTGTTCCATAGGATTTATTTTAGTAACTTCTAAGCAGTAAAGGACTAAACTTGCTGCTGCAGAACCTCTGACTGCAGATAAAATATTCTTAGAGTTTACAAAATTAAAAATATCCCAGCAAACTAAAAAATAATCAGGGAATTTACTTTTTTCTATAACTTCTAATTCATAATCTAATCTTTCAATTAATTCAGGGTCATTTTCATTAAATCTTTTACTAAAACCCTTGTATGAAAGCTCCCTTAAGTATTCCATTGAAGATTTATTATCAGGACAGTCATATTTTGGTAGCAATGCTTTGGTAAAATCCAGTTTGATATTACATCTTTCGCTTATTTCTAGAGTATTATTTAATCCAGAAGGCAATTCTTTCCATTGTTCCCACATTTCTTCAGAAGACTTTATATAATAATTGTCATCATCAAACTTAAATCTATTAGGATCATTAATATTTGAGTTAGTCTGCAAGCACATTAATAATTCATGTGCTAAATGATCTTGTTTTTCTACGTAATGATTATCGTTTGTTATTACAAGAGGGAGATTATTATTTTCACTTATTTCAAGTAATTTTTGATTAATAGTTTTTTGGTTTGGGACTCCTATATGATCCATTATTTCAAGATAAAATCTATCTTTGAAAACATCTGAAAACCATCCATAGGTGTTTTTTATTTTTTCATCATCATTACTTACGATTGATCTTGAAAGTTCAGATGAAGGGCACCCAGAAAGAACTATTATTCCTTCATTGTATTGCTCTAGAATTTTTTTATCTATTCTAGGCTTGTAATAAAAACCATTTAAGTTAGCGTGGGTTACCATTTTCATTAGATTTTGATAACCGGTTTCATTTTCTGATAGAAGAGTTAAATGGTATGGACTTTTTTCATCATTATTTTTTTTTAAGCTATCATCTATAGCACAATAAGCTTCTAACCCAATAATTGGTTTTATGTCATACTTTTTGGAAAGTTTATAAAATTCCACAGCTCCATACATATTACCGTGATCAGTAATTGCTATCGCAGGTTGATTATTAGACTTTACTCTAGATACCATTTTTTCTAGATTGCTCATCCCGTCTAGCAAGCTATATTCAGAATGATTATGTAAATGAACAAATGAATTCAAAAAAAATCTCTTTTACTAAAATTATTGAAAAAAAATTGAGTTAAATAGAGAATAAAATTTTCATACAAAATATTCATTAAATTTAGAGCTTTTTTTTGATCAATTATTTTTTTTTAGTGAAATTACTAATGGGATGGAAAAAATCATCATAAAAGTCAAAATATAGTAAGCGTACTTGTAATCCCCTGTAAAATCTTTTGTTAATCCAATCAACAATGGAGATAAAGTTCCAAATACTGCACCAACAGTATTTAATATTCCCACCATAGACCCATAATTTTTTCTTCCAAAATAATCAGCTGCTAATGTAAGCCTTAAAGGAACAGAGGATCCGAATCCTAGACCAAAAAAAATTACAAAAAGAATAATTCCTAAATTTTTATCTAGATATTCATACTCATTTTGTGATCCTATAATACTTACTCCTAAAATCCCTATAGTAAGTAATGTAAAAGAAATAGTTAAAAGTTTTTTTCGATCGTATTTATCTGTTATAAATCCTACAATAATCCTACCTGAAATATCCCCCCACCATGAAAGTCCTATTATTGTTGCAGCAAAAGTGGTAGTCAATCCAAATTCTTTAAATGATGTTAGATGAAAAAGATTACTTGTAAATACAGATTGGCTAATCCCTGCAGCTATTGCTAATTTCCAAAAATTTCCATTTTTTAAAGCATCTTTTACTGAAAAGCCTGTGTTTCTTCCATCAATTGTTTCTTTAGAATTTGAGTTTAAACTTTGTTTTTCTCCATCAGGATATTGACCATAGTCTTCTGGATCTCCTCTCAAAACTAATGATGTAGGAAAGCCTAGAATCCAAAATCCTAAACCAACGGAGAAAATCATATTTCTCCAACCAAATTCTTCTATTCCTAAAACGATCAAAGGAATAGTAATGCCACCAAGTCCTGCTCCTGACATTAAAATTGAAATTGCCTTACCCCTATTTTTCTGAAACCAATTTCCAACTACTGCTAAAAAAATTATAAAAGTCCCAAAAGACATTCCTAAAGTTAAAATTGTTATTGCGCAATAAAACTCCCACAAATTTTGCATTCTACTCATCCAAATGAATGACCCGCCTGTTAAAAAAATCCCAAATGCCATAACTCTCTTTGGTCCAAACTTTTTAATAACTGTTCCTACAAATGGGGATATCAAACCACTTTCAGATCTTTGTATAGAAACTGCTGCCCCGGTTGCGGCTGTACTCCAACCGAAAGTACTTAGAATTGCATCAAAAAAAGGAGGGAAACCTCTCCAAAATACTGCAGAGGAATACCATTGCACTATTCCTGCACTTAATACTATCCACCACCCATAAAATATATTTGGTTTTCTTATTTTAGAGGGCAATTATTCCATATCCTCCGTCTACAGGAATAATGCTACCGGTGATTCCACTTGATAAGTCACTTATAAGAAATAGTGCAGTATTTGCCACCTCTTCATGAGTTATAGGTCTCTTTATAGGAGATCTTTCTTCATGAGCTTTTCTCATTTGTACAAATCCAGGTATGCTTCTTGCAGATAAGGATGGAAGAGGTCCTGCTGAAATAGAGTTAAACCTTATTTGTCTTGGACCAAATTCTGATGATAATTGTCTGTTGATATTTTCTAAAGCTGCTTTTGCGGTCCCCATTACGTTATAGCCAGGATAAACTCTTGTTGAAGCATCAAAAGTCATAGAAATCACTGATCCTCCATTTTTAGAAAAATATTTTGAGGCTTCTCTTGCTATAGTTACTAATGAGTAAGAGCTAGTTTCCAATGCTAATGAAAATCCATCTTTTGATAAGTTAGAAAAATCTCCTCCTAAGTCCTCTCTATTAGCAAAAGCTACCGAATGAACTATAAAATCTATTTCTCCGTATTTATCATGGAATGTTTTCATTACATTTTTCACTTCAGACTCATTATTTGCATCACATTTAATTAATAATGAATCATTATTTTCAAGTAGGTTATTTATATTTTTTAGAAGCCTTTCATCTAAATAAGTAAAAGCCAGTTGAGCTCCTGCCTCCATAAGCTTTTCCGAAATAGACCAAGCAATAGACCTTTGATTTGCTAGGCCAAATATTATTCCTTTTTTATTTGATAAATCTATATTTATTGCCATTTCTTCCTACTTTCTATAATTTTCTGCATTTTCAACAGGTTGATATCCAATTTTTTTATAGGCATTTTCTATATCCCAAAAGCGCCATTTATTATTCGAAACTCCATAGAATATTTCGAAACCAAGTTTAGAACTTAAGCTTTTTTCAACTAATTGAGCTATATCTTTATGAGAAAGCCATGTTGCAAAATGTCTAATTGAATTTGTTGGTGTATCTACTTTTTGAACAGTTCCAATTCTTAAGTTTATTGATTCTATGCCATGTTCCTCAAAGTAAAACCTTCCCATAGATTCACCATAAGCTTTTGAAATGCCATAGTAGGAATCAGGTCTTATCGGGACATTATGATCAATTACAGGAATATTATTATGGTCAATATTTTCATAGTTTCCTTTTACTATCTGCTTATACGGATCATCATTTTCGAACAAGCCGACAGCATGATTAGAACTTGCAAAAATAACCTTTTTTACTTTATTTATTCTTGCTGATTCATAAACATTTCTGGTTGATTCAATATTATTTTTTAATACTAAATCCCAATTTGAATCTACACTAACTACAGCTCCTAAGTGAATTATTGAGAAAGAGCCTTCAGACCCTGATAATACATCATTATAATTATTCATATCTCCAACAATAGTTTCTGATGATTTTTTTGAATTATTAATATCTAGATTTAGGATTTCATAATCTTTTTTTAAATGATTATTTAATATAGATCCTATTAATCCAGAGCCTCCAGTAATAAATAGTTTTTTCATAAATACCTTTTTGATTAAGAATCAAAATTTATAATAGACCTGCCTGTTATTTTTCCATTATGAAGGTCATCACATGCTTTATTGATTTCTTCTAATTTATATTCTTTAGTCACAAGCTTATCTAATGGGAATTTCCCTTCTTCATAAAGTCTCAAATACATTTGGAAATCTTTATCAGGATATGTTGCTCCTAATGATCCTCTAAATTGTCTTTGATGAAACATAAAATGTCCTGGATCTAAAGTCATTTCTTTCCCTGGCATACCTACTAGAACAGCCATTCCTCCAATATTTTCAGCTCCAGATCCTCCGCCTCTAACACTAGGTAAAATTTGTTCATTTGTTATTCTTAATCCAATCGTATCAAATGAGAAATCAGACCCTCCTGATGTAATTTCATGAATAGCTTCAACAGGATCTTCTTTTTTGGAATTAATAGTATGTGTAGCTCCAAATTTTTTCGCAAAGTCTAATTTTTCATCAGAAATATCTACCGCTATTCTTGGATAGGCTTCTAATATTTTAGCCATAATTAAAGATGACAATCCTACTCCACCTACTCCAAAAATTGCTACAGATTCTTCTGGTCTAACTTTGGCAGTATGTAAAACTGCCCCTGCTCCAGTTAGTACTGCACACCCAACAATTGATGAATTATATTTATCTGATGATTTTGGTATCTTCACTACATAACCTGATCTAACCAATACATGTTCCCCCCAAGTATATGTGGCACCATTTAAAGGAGCTTCGTTGTAAGTCACACCTGTTGGTGGAAACACAGGTCTCCCTTTAACTGGCTCTCTGTTCACCCAAGTTACAATAGCCAAGTCTCCTTCCTCAAGATGAGTAACATCAGATCCTTTAGCTATAACTGTTCCAGTTCCTTCATGCCCTAATAAACTTGGAGTTGGACTATCAGGATTATGCATTTGGTGTAACTGGCTATGGCAAACTCCACTAGAATGTAGTTTGACTATTACTTGATCTGGTCTTGGATCTGGAATCTGAACGTTGTCTACAGTTAAATTTTTTCCGTATTCTGTATGAATTGCAGCTTTACTTTCCATAAAAAACTCCATATTAATTTGATTTAAATTTACTATGTTTTTTGGGAATTTACTATTTAGAAAAAGCTTTAAATTGATAAAATATTAGTATGAAAAGAATTTTATTAATATTTACACTTGTATTCTTTGTAGCATGTGCGCAAAACCAAGTAGATGACTCTGTAATAGATGACACTCCAATAACAGTTAATCCTATGGTGAACTTTAAGTCTTTCATTTTAGAATTACCAGAAGCTGAACAAAGCTGTTTTTATGAAAATTTTTCTAATGAAAAATCTGCTATTGATTTTTATTCAGAAACTTCCTTCCCAAATCCTGAAATATCAGATTGTTTGTCTCAAAATTCTAATTTTAGAATAATTCAAGGTATTTTAATTAATAGCAATATTAATTTATCTCAAGAAGAGTTGTTATGTATAAAGTCAAATAATCAAAATGAAAAGTTCGATTATTTAAGAGAATCCTTTGGAACTCCTGTTTTTACATATTCTCTTGGAACGTTATTTTGCTTAAATGAAACTTCTCGAAATATTTATGATTCATCTAAAAATGGTAATTTATTTGAAGGAATTATTGATAATAAGCCTTTAGCATCTATCTTGCCAAAAAATATAAATGCTTTGGAGTGCTTTGCCACTACTTCAGGAGATGAAGATAATTCTTTTGAAAGCACTAAAGAAGCTCTTGGTTTTATATATTCAAGTGGAGGATTATTTCCTATTCAAATTTTTTCAGATATTTCAAACTTGGCAGATTGTATTGAAATTCCTAAAGAATTGGTTGAAATAGGTCTGAATGAATCATCTGCAGAATGCTTATCTTTTAAATTGGGAGATATTTTTTCAGATCCCTTGAACCCATCTTTAACGGACCTCCCTAATATAATTGTTGAATTAGAAAGTTGTTATATTGATGCTGAAGCATTGTTAAGATACTTCGAGTTTGATTTGCCAGAATCTGATATCACCATGGAAGAGCAAAATATCCCTGAGGAGGCATTAGCTGACGAAAGATTTATATGCTTTTCACAAGAATTAGATATAAATGATGTTTTAGAATTTTTATATACTAGAAAATTAACCTCAAAAGCATTAAGTTCAGCAGAGAATTGCGGAATAAGTAAAGAAGAAATTGAATCAATCGATCTTTCTGAACTTTTAGAAAATAATTAGTATAATTACGATATGAAAATCAATATCGATAAAAATTCCGATCTAGTAATTGCAGCAGACATTGGAGGTACTAATATCCGTGTAGCTTTAGTCGACTTATCTGGAAAAATATTAGATAAAACTAAAGTTGAATATAAGCCGTCTTTGGGAATAGAAAAAGCAGGAGATCTTATATCAGAAATGATTATAAAAATCTCTAAAACAGAATCTATTAGAGGAATGGGTTACTCTTCAGCAGGACCCCTTGACCAAATCACAGGAAAATATATAAATCCTCCTAACCTAACTGGGTGGCATGACAAATCATTGATTCCGTTTATAGAGAGAAATTTAGGAATTGTTTCAAAAGTAGGGCATGATGCTACATTGGCAGCATTAGCGGAAACAAAATTTGGTGAATTTACTGGATCTAAAGATATAGTATATTTAACAGTTTCAACAGGTGTGGGAGCAGGAATGATATCTAATGGAAATATGATTCAAGGCCATAATTGGTTCGCTGGAGAGGTTGGTCACATCATAATTAATCCTAATGGTCATAGATGCTCTCTTGGGTGTCCAGGATGTCTTGAAGGAAATGTTTCCGGTACTGCTATAGCATCAATTGCAAAACAAAGATTAAAAAAATATAAAAGTACAATTTTAAATGATTATTCAGATAATGAAATAAATTCTAAACTTGTTTTTGATTATGCAAGAAGAGGAGATTTATTGTGTAAAGAAATTTTGTTTGATGTCATAGAAAATTTAGGTAGAGGCTTAGCTTCTTTATTAGCGGTATTAAATCCTGAAATTATAATATTAGGAGGATCTGTTGCTGAGGCTATAAATAATAATTATTCTGATGTTCTTATAAAATCAGTCTCAAAATATTGCATTGAATTTTATAAAGAATCTCCTCCAATAAGAATGACTAAATTAGGAGAAAATGCATCTATTTTAGGAGCCTCAATAATTGCTCAAAATTAATCGTCAATATCAGGTTGGTCGATAGGTTTTTCATAATCAGCCAATGATTTTATAGGATCGTCAATATCGTCATCAATTGCATCTGGGGCAATGAATGATGTCCCATCAGCGTTTAATGATCCCCATCCTTCAATCTCAGCGGCGTTGTATTCATCAAAATCTTTTTCATAATCTTCTTTAATGTTTTTTTCAGTCTCCTCTGAAATATCATTTGGATTAGCAGAAACTAATTCTTCATCAGCCTTTATTTCAGATAGTTTTTCTTTACTTAGTGTCACAATTTCAGGTTCACTCGAAAACTTTAAATTATCCAAAATGCTTTTAGCGTAAACACCGCCAATATTTGAAATTCCGTTTACAGCTGCTTTTTGAGTTTCTAATTCTTCATCCTCTAATAAATCTTTTATTTGATCTAAATTTTCTTCATTCCCAATTAAACTTAAAGAATTGCAAGCCTCTGACCTTATTTTAAAGTTGTCATGATCTAACATTTCTTCTATTAGAGGAATCCATTTAATATCTCCGTTATTTCCCATTGAAGTAATTGCACAAATCAAATCTTCATCCCCATTTGAACTATATTTTTCTAAAATCAAGGTTTCTATATCAGGATTTTTTATAAAACTTAAACTTTGAATCATTAAGTTCTTATGTTTTTCCGATTTTGATGATTTTACGAAGTTTAATCCAAATTCCATTAGTCTTTTTAACTGTTTATTTTTTGAAACATAATTAGAAATCCAATTTCCAAATATAATAATTGCTTGTGTTTTTATATCATCATCTTTTTCTCGTGTAATAATATTTCTAATTTTTTGTAGTGAAGAAATATCAGAACTTTTTGTAAGATACTTAGTACTAATTTTTCTGATTTTATTATTTTCATGATCTAAAAATTTCAAAATAAAATCTTCAAAATCATAACCTTTGTTTTCATTTTCAAAAATTATCATTTCTTCTAAAAAATTTATAATTTTTTCTACGTTAAATTTAATTATTTTTGTATAATTTTCTTCGTAGGTTTCGAAATTTACTTTTGAAAAATCTATTCCATATGTCATGATGAAATCTCAACATTACTAGTTTGTAAAAAAGGTAATTCTAATGATCCATACACAATTTCATTTTCTTTGCTTATACTATCAACTTTATTAAGAGCATTGAAAGAGTTTCCAGAAATCATCGTGTTTTTTACTCTTCCTACTAGTTTTCCTTTTTCAATTTTATATCCAAGTGATATGTTGGCACTAAAATCTCCTGAAAGTTCATTGCCTTGTCCTGCCCCAAGAAGATGATCTACTAAAATACCTTCATCAATTTGTTCAATCATTTTATTAAATGAGGTATCTCCGGTATTCATTATTAGATTAGAAATACTAGGGAAAGTATTTGAATGCACTGATCTTACTGCGGAACCTGTTGATTCGCAATTATACTCGTTGGCTGTTTTTAGATCAAAAATCCCTGAAATAAACTTTCCGTTTTTTATTAAGGTATTTATTTTACTTGGAATTCCCTCACCATCATAATTTCTAGATGATGTACTAAAATCTATTAATGGATTATCTACAACTGTTATTTTATTATCAAAAATATCTTCATTTTCTTTATTGGATAGCTTAGATAGATTTTTTGATAGATTGGTGCCATTAAATGAAACAAGTAAAGGGGATAAAATTGTTTGATAAAGTCCGTGGGGCGTGAAAATTATAGGGCAACCATTTTTAGGTGTTTCTTTTATGTTTTGTGCGATAGATAAGTTTTCTATCAATTTACTGGTTAATTTATCTACAACTTCATCTTCAATATTTTTTACTGAACTTGCATAGTTATATATATTCAACATATCATTTCCATTTATAGTTTGTGCGGAAATAAAAAAACTTATTCCTGATTCATTTGATTCAAGACTTAGGCCATTAGAATTTTTTAAAAATGATTTTCCTTTACCTAGATCGAACTCTGCATCACATAATGCATCTGGAAATTTATTTAATATTTTTTTTATGTTTTTATCTAACTTGTCTATAAAAAAATTATTTTCTAGTAAGAATTCTTCTTCTGAATAAATTACGGCTTTATTTTCAGATAGTTTTTTCTTTGGAAATTTTATATTTGTTTTTGTAGGGAAATCACTTAATTCTAGAAAATTTGAACCAAATTTTTCTAAATCATAATTACTAGATGATGAGAAAGTTAAACCAGAGTCTTTTATTGCTCTGACCGCAAAGCCTTTTGACTGCTTAATTGAAATTTCTTTTAATTTATTCGATTCAAATCCTATGCTTTTATACTCATTTTCTTCTTCATAAATTTCATGTTGTTCAAAATGATTATTTAATAATTTTTCAATCTTTTTCATTATCCACTCGATACTAAACAGTTATTTATTCTTATATGAGGCGATCCATTTGATACAGGCAATGGGCTTTGTCCGCCTTTTCCACAGCCTCCACCTTGATTTATTTCTAAATCATTTGCGATTCCATTAATATTTTTAAGTGTAGTAAATAAATTGCCAGATAGCTTAACTGGTCTCAATGTCTCTTTTATTTCTCCATTTTCAATTTTATATGTTTCAGCAGATGAAAAAGTGAACATTTCATGTTCTGTCATCCCTCCATACCAATTTTTGACATATAAACCATCTTTTGTATCTTTAATGATTTCATCCTTTGTATTCGTGCTGTTTTCTATTATCGTGTTTGTCATTCTTACAATAGGGGGATAAGCATATGATATGGCTCTTGCATTTCCTGTTGGTTTTTCGTCTAGTTTGCTTGCAGTTTCTTTAGAATGCAATCTTCCCACAAGAACCCCTTCTCTTATTAATGGTGTACTAGTTGAGGGAGTTCCTTCATCATCATACTCATATGAACCTCTTAGGTTTGGAATTTTTGCACCATCTGTAATATTAAGATCTGGATTACCAAATTTTTCTCCCAGTTTTAATATCTCTTGCAATCTTTTATTTTCATACACATTATCTGCTTCTGAAAGATGTCCAAATGCTTCATGAACAAAAACGCCTGCTAGTATTTGATCTAATACAACTGTAGTTTCTTGGCCTGTTATTTTTGGAGCTTTAATTAAGTCTATTGATTTTTTACTGCATTCTAAAACTTTATTATCAAGGTTTTCTACAATAGAGTAATCACCTAAAGAGCCTATTGAAAATCCAGATTGAAGCATGTCATTACCATCTGAGCTATTAGCAGCAATTCTAAGTATTACATGAATAAAATTTTGCTCTATTTCGTTGCCATCGCTATCCGCAAAAATCACTTTTCTTTCAGTATCACCATAAACAATTTCACATCCATGAATTCTTTTATCACTTAAAACTAATTCTTTGTAATGGTCTAAAAGAGTAATTTTTTCTGATAAAGAAATTTTTCTTGGATCTTTTTTTACTTCTGCTGGTAAGACCACCTTTATGGGGGTGTTTTTTTGAATTTTAAAGGCTGTATTTTGGCTGTAGTTTGCTAATTCTATAGATTCCTTCATTTTTGTTGGAGCCAGATCTATTTCATTGAAACTTGTAAAGCCCCAACCGCCATTACTCATTGATCGTGCAGATCCTCCAAAATGTGAGTTTATAGATACGTTTTCTCTAGTTTTTCCATTGTAATTAATTCTTGTAGAAACAGTTTCTTCTACTCTAATCTCTTTATATTCTGCATTTTTGCAGTTTAAAGAATCTTGCATTATAGCTTTATAATTTTTTTCCACTAATTTATCCTAATTTTGAACTATCTGTTAATTTATTTTCTTCAAACCATTCATATGCATCAATTTTTTTACCATTATGATCTTTGATTCGACCTATAATTAATTTTTTATTTCCTAGCCCTACGCTTACTGTTTTATTTTTTATAATTAACTTTTTATTTATATCTATTTCGTCACTATTCATAAACTTACAATTGTATAGAAATACAGTTTTTGAATCTATTTTAGTCCAAGCTCCAGGTTGGGGGTCGCAACCTCTAATTAAATTATAGATATCATTAGGATCTTTATCCCAATTAATTTCTTTTTTTGAACACCAAGATTCATATGATGCTTTTTTTTCATCTTGTTTGATTTTTGGCGCCTTATCAGAAATTACAAGTTTTACTGAGTCTACCAATGAGCTGACTCCTAAAGGAAATAACTTATTAAAATACAAGCTCCCAGTTGTATCATCAGTTGATATATCTACCTCTTTTTGCATCAAAACAGGTCCGGTATCTAATCCTTCGTCAGGCCAAAATATAGTTATCCCTGTTTTTTTATCGCCATTAATAACAGCCCAATTTATTGAAGAAGGGCCTCTATGTTTTGGTAAAAGCGAAGGATGGTATTGAATGGTTCCTTTTTTGGGGTTATTAATTATTTCCATTGGTACAATATCAGTTACATATGCCATAACAAGAAGATCAACATTAAGTTTTTTAAATTCTTTAATAGCATTTTTAGATCTAAGCTTTTCATACCTTAAAATATTCATATTTTGTGTAATTCCATATTGATAAAGAGGATCATTATCTTGGTTTGGTGGGGTAAAAATCCCTACTATATTACAACCTTCAATTTTTGATACTTCTGAAGTAACCTTTTCTCCAAATGCAGATTGACCAATTATAGCTATATTAGTCATTAAAAAAATCCATTCTATAATAATTCCTTATATTTTCAAAAGACTGAACTATTTCGAATTGATTGAATTCATCTTTATTTTTTTTAGCATCATTTAAATGTTCTAATAAAAAATATGCCTCAGCTTCACTTAATTTTTTATACTCTTCATGTCTTTTTAATGTTTCAAATGATATCCCTAAGTCATAAAGATTTTTGTAGGATTTTATGATTTTTACTATTCCGTTTGGATGTAACTTTTCTCCTTCTACATCTTTTGGTGGTTTAATTAATTTGTTTTCTAATAAATCTTCATAAAATAATTTAGTTACATTTGATAGCCTTATAATTTCATCAATTGAATAGTTCTCCTTAATTTGTGAAGAAATAGTATTTATTTTTTTCTTAATTAATTTTAATGGGAAACCATCATTCTGTAATTTTTTTATTTCATTTATTTTTTCTAGATGAAAATTTGAAAAAGTAGATCGAGTTTTAGAAATTTTTTTAGGGGGCTCTAAAATATTTAATCTTACATAATAATTTATAGCTGAAGTACTGACTCCAGTTATTTTTGAGACTTCACTTATTGAATAGTCATTTTCATTCATAAAATAAATTCTACATTATTATTTTTTAGTTACTATAACTAATAAACTAGGAAGTACAAATACTGTAGATATAAGTGCAAGAAAAATCATAATTGCTGTTATTTGCCCAAAGCTTGCAAACATAGGCATTGGAGCAAATCCCATGATTGCAAAACCAATAATGCTAGATATTGCAGAGCCTAATAATGCAATTCCTGTTCCATTTAGAGTTTTTTGGAGAGCTATATCATAAGAACTTTTTCTTAATTCTTCTCTAAACCTTTGAGTTATGTGGATTGAGAAATCTATTCCTACTCCTATTGATATTGCTCCTATTGTAGCTGTAACTAAATTTAAAGAGTAACCACCAATGTACATAATTCCATATAACCAACTTACAACTAAACCAATAGGAATTACTGTTACTAAAGCATATCTTATTGATCTAAATGTTATTAGTAGTACTATAAATGAAGCAAATGCTGCAATTGGTATAGATCTATATAAAGATTTTGTTGCTGAGGATAATTCTATATCTCTAACAAAAGGAGAACCCGTTATTCCATATTCAGTAATGTATTGCTTATTTTTTAGAAATTCTAGTTCATTTTCTAAATCATTTCTTGCAAGAGTTGTAATATTTTGATTAGCTGAATCTGGAATTCCTACTCTAAAAACTGTAGAAAATTCATTTTCATCTTTTATAAGTGTAAATTTAATTCTATTTGGTGAATAAAATTCTTCATTGTTTTCATTTATAAGTCCTTCGTTTATTAAATTTTCAAAGGTTTTTCGATTTTCTTCTTTATCATTCCCAGAAAGGTTTTTCTGTTCTATTAAGGAAATCAAATTTGGTTCAATTAATAATAATTCCCCCATTTTGTCATGAGCTAAGAGCTCCATACTATCTAAATTTTCTAGTAACTGTTTCAAATCTTTAATAGCACTTGGGTTTGCTAAGTCCCCTTTGATATATATCACCCCAATTTCACCTGTGGTGTCTCCAAAGTGATAATCTAGCTTATCTAATCCAACTACAAACTCTGATTCTTCATTGAAAAAATCTGCAACTTCAAATCTTGCTTCAAGTTTAAACGCTAAAAAAGTAGAATAGACTGTTATTAATGAAAATATAAGAATTGTTAGATATGGTTTTTTTGCAAAAAATATAATGATATTGCTAAACATTTCTTCAAATTTAACAAAAACATTTTTATTATTTATTTTTTCTTCTATTTCAATATTTTTTTTAGATCTGCTTGCTAAATATACAGGTAATAATAAAAACATAAGTATGTTAGTTAGAATCATAATTATCCCAATTAATGGAGACACAAGTAAGAAAACAATAACAGATCCTCCTGAAAGACCTGCGGATCCTATTGCTTCTATTGTCCAAAACAATTTATTTTTATTTTTCTTATTGTCAATTGAATCTATTTTTGAAAGAATGAAAGGTGCATATATTCCTAATACAATGTAAGATGCAAACGCTGCTACTCCTGCAGCAAGACCAAAATGCACAACAGATTCTATACCTGCAGTTATGTTAGATAAAAAAGCAATAGCATCACTTATAAAAGCTAATGTTAATGCTGACCCTACTCCTCCAAATGCAATAATAAACTTTTTATCAAAAGTTATATTATTACTTTTTTCTTCTTGGTATCTTCTAATGGAATGAACTGCAAAGTCTACTCCAAATGAAACCATAGCAATTGGCACAATTAAGTCAGAAATCAACCCTCCTTTAAGACCTAATAAAAATGAGATCCCTTTTAACCAAATCATTAGAGTTGAGAGCCCTATCCCTACTAGAACAACTGCCCAATAAGACCTTAGAGAAAGGCCGACTACTGCAATAGCTGCTATAACAGTTAGCGTTATGAATAAAGCTGAGGAGGTTCCTTGTCTTTCTCCTTCAGTATTTACATCAATTGCAATTCCCCATATTTTTAATGTATGCATTTCTTGCTTTAGAACTTCTAAAATATTAATATTGAATTCTTCTTTATCAAGAGTATTTTTATCTCCTCCAAGTGCAACTCTTTGAGACCCTCCTCCAAGAGATTCGTTATTTCCTAATACAACTATTAACATTGCTGGTGAAGTCCACCAATCAATTTCATTCCCATTTATATTTTTCTTTTCTATGTTTGAATGAATGCTTATGTTTCTCTTAATATCTTTTACTTGATCTCCTTTTAGAACTGTTGATATGACTTCCTTCACTTCTTCATTGGTAGCATTTTGAAGCGTTTTATTATATCTAGGGTTTGCTAGTAATACATTATTTACAACATCTGCTAAAGTAAGAATTCCATTAACTTCTATTGATGTTTCTGAATCCACATAGCTAAATAGATGATTTTGCTTCTCAATCGTACTTGGAGATAGTTCCTTTTTAGAATCAATTAACCTTAATTTTTCAGAGGCTTTAAATATTTCAAGTAAGTATTTTTTAGAAAGAATATCTTCGCCTTTTGGGACTTCAAGAAGATATAGTGCAAAATGCACTTCATCTGAAAACTTTTTTGATATTTCTATATCAAGATCTATGACGGGATCTTTTGGAGAAGTAGATGCATCTCCTCGATAAGGAATGAATGAGTATGAAAGTGCCAATCCTACAGTAATAAAGATAAATAGTAGAAACAGCTTTCGAGGATTATCAACAAAAAACTTAGAAATTTTTTCATAAATATTCATTTTTTAATATTATTATAATAATAAGATTTTTATGCATCTAAACAAATAATGTTAAATATATTTTCAATTCGATCAAAAAAAATTTATTATGGGTGGTTAATTGTTGGTGTTCTATTTC
>PASM01000014.1 GCA_002711965.1 Chloroflexota bacterium
ACGGTTAGATAGTGCAGTAGAAGCAGGTAAGTTAACTCAAGAAGAAGCAGATGAAAAACTTCAAGCAATACTTTCAGGAGAGATGAAGAAAAGAAAAACTTCAAAAAGTAATCAAACTCAAATTAGATTATAATTTTCCCCCAAAGATAAGAGGGCATTTCAATAATCAAAAAATAACGTTGTTATTTTCTGAAATTTCTAAAGCAACTAGAATAATTGATTTGCCCTCTTAAAAGATAATTAATAGAATTAAATTTATGACAGAAAAAATACTAATTTGCGATGACGACCCTATAATAACAGAATCTTTATCTGAATATTTATTAGCTATGGATTATCAAGTGTTTACTGTTAATGATGGGGAACAGGCTATCAAACAATTTGAAGAATTTAATCCTGATTTGGTTTTACTAGACATTATGATGCCTAATCTAAATGGCCTTCAAGTTACAAAAATTATTAGAGAAAAATCACAAGTTCCAATTATTTTTTTAACTGCAAAAGTTTCTGTTGATGAAAAAATTTTGGGATTTGAATTAGGTGCAGATGATTATATAACTAAACCATTTAGCACTAGAGAATTATTACTAAGAATACAAGCTGTTCTAAAAAGAAATAATATTTCTAAAGTTGATAATGATCAGGTTTTAGAAGAAGGCAATCTAAGTATTTTTTCATTGAAAAGAGAAGTTAAGATAAACGCTATTAGTATTGATCTTACTAAAACAGAATTTGATTTTCTTGAATGCTTTATTATAAATTTTGAAAATGTACTAAGTCGTGATCAATTATTAGAATATACCAAATATGATTACCTAGATTCTGATGATAGAGTCGTTGATGTTCATATAAAAAATCTAAGAAAAAAACTAGAAGATAATTATTCTGAGATAAAAATAATAACTGTTAGAGGAATGGGGTATAGAGCTTCAAAATAAAAATGTTCAAATTTAAATTACAAACTCAAATTACAATTTCTTTTTTACTAATTATTTCTTTAAGCTTTATATTTAGTTATGTTGCAACTGACACTATTTGGCAAAGAAATATTCAAGAAAGGAATGAAGAATATAGGTCAAAAGTATCAAAGTCTATTTCTGATTCTTTAGCAACTTACTATCAATCTTGGGGATCATTTGAGCAAGGGTTTGAAAATGTTTTAGTTAGAGAAATGACCAATTTAGATTTAGACCCTAATGAAGATTCAATTGGAGTTGTAGATGAAAACTATGAATGGATTATTGCTAGTCCAAATGCAATTAAAATAAATTCAATGAATCTTCAGCAAATGATTTCTGATGAAAAATATATTATTTCTTCAATTGATGTTAATTTTTCTAACAAAGCTTTTGATAGTCCAACTGATTTTGCTAGGCAAATTAGAAGAGTGCAAGAAAGTTACAGGTTAGGACTTTTATCAAGAGAGGATGTAGAAAAAAGCATTTCACTTCTTAGGCAATATAATAATAATTTTGCAATTCAAGTTGCTGATTCAGATCTATCTAACAATATAAAAACAGTTGGGTATTTAGTTTTTGTGAATAAAGAAATCAATCTAATTGAGGCTTACGAAAATCTTATAATAATATCTTTTTTTGGAATATTTTTGCTTAGTGTTGTAGTTGCATATTTTATATCTCTTCAAATAGCTTCACCTGTAAAAAAACTAACATTTGCAACTAATAAAGTATCAAAAGGTGTTTTTGAGCCAATTCAAGATATTAATTCTGGGTATGAACTTTCTGATTTGACTAATTCTTTCAACCTGATGGTAAATAAAATGAAACAAATTCAAACCCAAAGAGAACAATTATTTTCTGATATATCTCATGAACTAAGAAATCCACTAACAGTCCTAAGGGTGAATATTGAAGGCATTTTAGAAAAAAAAATTCAACTTAACGACAAAAAATTACACCAAATAAATGATCAAATAATTTTACTGTCAAAACTTATAGATGATCTTAGTTTAATCGCAAATGCTGAATCTGGAGAATTGAAATTGAATCTTGAACTTCTGGATATTAATAATGTATTGCAAGAGACCTTCAATGTTTTTGAAGATTCTGCTAAAGAATTAAATATCAAATTTGAAAAAATATTCCAAAATCCAATAAAAGTTACGGCAGACCCTTTTAGAATAAGGCAAGTTTTTTCAAATATTTTTTCGAATGCTTTGAAGTACTTAAAACCTGACAATAAATTAGAAATAAATTTCGATGAAGATGATAATAACTTTTATATTAAATTTTTAGATAATGGTCCAGGTATTCCTAAAGAAAAATTAGAATTCATTTTTGATAGATTTTATAAAGTTGACGAAAATAGGGATAGAAATCTATCTGGTTCAGGCTTAGGTCTAGCCATAACTAAGCAACTTTGTTTAGCTCATAATTGGGACATATTAGTAAAAAGCAAAATTTCTGAAGGTACAGAATTTATTATCATTATTCCAAAAGACTAAGATCTTATATATATAACAAAACCTTTTATACGGATTGATTTTATAAACAATTATTTATATTTTTATTTTTATGGACTATGAAAAATATGTTATTTTGGATCTTGAAACTACTGGATTAGATCCCGTAACCGACAAAATAATAAAACTTACAACAATATCATTTAAAGATGAAACATTTTCTGAATCAGAAACAAAGAGTAGATACTTTAATCCAAAAATCAAAATATCTGATGAATCTACTAAAATTCATGGAATAACTAACTCAGAACTAGAAGCTTATGAAGAGTTTAAGTTTTACGCAAAATCTATTTCAAAATATTTTGAAAATTCTCATATTATAGGTTTTGGTATTTTTGATTTTCATATTCCAGTTCTAATGAGTGAATTCATTAGGTCAGGAATTAAGTTTGATATTACAAAAATAAATATAATTGATCTGAAAGTATTATATGAAAAACTTAGACCTAGAAATTTACAAAATGCTTTGAGGGAATTTTGTTCAACTGATATAGATGTTTTTGATAGGAAAACTGATGAAAAATCTGAAGCAATCTTAGAGCTTTTTTTATCTCAACAAACAGAAATTTCAGAAAAGAAAATTAACCTTGAGTCTATTTTAAGTTTTTCAAATAATTCTATTGATAAAGATGGATTTATTGGTTCTTCTGATTCTAATGAAATTTTTTTTACTAAAGGAAAGTATCAAAACAAAAGCATTAAATCAGTAATTAAAGATAACCCCGATTATATTAAGTGGTTGTTAGAAAATGAAAATATTTCACCAATTACAAAAATGATAATTAACAATGAAAAATGAAAAAATAGTTTTTTACGATCATAACTGCGGTATATGTACTTGTTTTTCACATTGGGTACAAAAAAGAACTAATTATTGGAATTTTTTCCCAAATGATATAGATACAGTAAGATCAAAAAAAATAAATATAAATGAAGAAACCTTAAGTTCTAAAATAGTATGTATTGATGAGTCAAATTTTTATGGAGCAATTGCTATTTTGAAGATTTACTCTAAGTGTGGAGGACTATATGGATTTTTAGGTAAATTTCTTATTTTGCTTAAACCTTTATACTTCTTGTACTCATTAGGCTATTTTTTATTTTCAAAAAATCGATCTAAGTTCTCGTTTTTAATAAAGTATATAGACTGTTAGATATTTCTTATGTCAGAATTTTTTAAGTAAATAAAAAAGTTTACAAGAATTAAGAAAGCCGCAGATATCATCACGGCAATACTTGACGATAATAGCTGTGCTAAAAATCCTAAAAAGAGAGCCCCTGCTGACATTAAGCTAAAGGTTATAGTATGAATTCCCATGACCCTACCTCTAAGATTTTCAGGTACATTGAGTTGTAATAGAGACATTGACCCAACCATAAAAATAGAATTTAAAAGACCAGTAATAATTATCAATATTGATGAAATTATTAAATTATAAGAAATCCAGGGGTTCTGATAAATATTTTCCTCAAAAATGAAATTATTTGATAATCCGAATAAAAAAAGGAATATAACACTTAGTACATTAGAAGCTAGAACTAATTTTCCAAGCTTAATTTTCTGCCTTAATCTAGCTGTTACCGCAGTCCCTGTTAATGCTCCAATTCCTCCTGCGCTTGCTAATAGTCCTAACATTTGTGCTGATAAATCTCCGTGAATTGTATCCTTGTATATGTTAGAAAATGAAGGGAGTAGTTGCAAGTAAGACATCCCAAGCCCGCTCGTAATGTATGTAGATAGTATTAATACTTTGAATAATTTATTTTTTGCTATGAAATTGATACCTTCTAATGTATCTTTTATCACAGATTTTTTCTCAACTTTTATTTTTTCAATTTTATTAGGTTTTATAAATATCATTACTAAGCCCATAACAAAAAAACCTGTAGCGCTAATAAAAAAAACAGAGTGAGTTCCAAGGTAAGCTATAATGAATCCACCTGAAGCTGGGGCAAGAATTCTTAATCCTTGCCATAACATTGCATTAAGCGCTACTGCACTCATCATCTGTGATTTTTTATCAATAAATTGAGGGAATATAGATGATCTTACTGGCCAATCAAAACCACTAATTAATCCCATTATTGTAGAAAAGATAACAACTAATAACACAGTTTCATAATTTAATGCATCAATTATTGCTAGCAATAATAATGAAATAGTCATTGCAAAAGAAGTTATAATCATAAGTATTCTTTTATCTATTCTGTCTGCTACTACTCCACCCAAAAAATTAATTAAAATCGTACCAATTCCAAATACAGCTGCCGCTAATCCAAGTAGCAATTCTGATCCACTGAGGTCAAAAACTAATTTACCTGCAGTCAAAGTTAATAGTTGAGTAGCTCCAACAGATGCTATTGATGCAGTCCAAAATAGTCTATATTTTTTTGCTTTTAATGCTGTAAGCGTTCCAGAATCTTTATTAGTTATTTTATTTTCCAATCCCCACCAAATATCTTGGTAGTTTGCTCAACTAAAGATTTAGATCCAAAAATAATATTTGTTTTACCTTTTTTACTGAGACTTTCTGCATATCCTGCATTTGATTCTGAAGAAAGTGATTCAATTGCTATTGTTTCCCAAGGATTAAGGTCAACTTCTATGAATAGATCAATTGAACCATCAAATACTAAACTATATCCAAAACAATCTGAGAACCCTCTAGAATCCCAAACTTTTTTATCTAAGGTATGCAACTGATCTATCATATCTTCTTTAATAAATCTTTGAGCAGATCCATAAGAAATCATAGCTTTTGAAAAATCGTCACATTTAGATGCTTCAACCATATTCCCATTTTTAAAGCATCCATGGCCACTTATTGAAATAAACCTTTCTTCAAATTTAGGCAATTCGATACAACCCATTATAGGTTTTTGATTTTGAGTAAGTCCTATTATAGTTCCAAATAAAGGAATTCCTTTAGAAAAAGAAGTTGTTCCATCTATAGGGTCTACAAACCAACAAAACTCCTTATTGTTTTGTCTTCCTAAAACCTCTTCTGTAACTATATCTGCTTCAGTATTTTTTAATATATTAAATATTTCTTTTTCTACTTTTAGATCATATTCAGTAAGCAATGATCCATCAGTTTTTAGGCTACTTGAAGAGGAATCAATTTTTTTAGTTATTTCTCTAGATATATCTAATGCTTCAATTGCGTATGTTAAAAAAGAATCAAATGGTTTTTCTAATTTTAAAATAATATCTTTCATGGAGATTTTTCTTTATACATGTAAATGTTATCAAAAATTAGATTTTTGGAGCGGAAGACGAGATTCGAACTCGCGACCTTCTCGTTGGCAACGAGATGCTCTAGCCACTGAGCTACTTCCGCATATTCTATTAGAATATCTTAAATTTTAATTTATTTATATTTATATTTTCTTTTTTTTGATATAAAAATAATATCTTCAAATAAAACAAAAACTAGAAAAATAAATACTTGATAATTGTAATCCAGATTTGATATCTGAAAAAATGAGAGTATTTAAGCTAGAACAAAAAATTCAATATGAATGGACTCAAAAAACTGACCCTGAAGATACTATTAGATGGAATTTAAATTCACTAAAAGATTCTACAAGACTAGATTCACATAATGAGTAAAAATATTCTAATTATTACTCAATGAGTAATAATATATATATATTTTTATCTTATAATGGCATTTATGAAAAAAATTAAATTTATGGACACATCCTTTCGTGATGGGTTTCAATCATGTTATGGAGCAAGAGTTAAAACGGAAGATTTTATACCCATTTTAAAAGCTGCGGTTGAGGCAGGGAACGATAATTTTGAGATTGGTGGAGGAGCCAGATTCCAGTCCCTTTATTTTTACTGTCAAGAAGATGCCTTCGATATGATGGATAANTCNAGAGAAATTGTNGGAAAAGATATNAANNTNCAAACNNTAGCNAGAGGTGNNAATGTNGTAGGNTTAGAATCNCAATCNAGNGANATNATNGANCTTCATGCNAAATTATTTAAAAAGCATGGNATAACNACTATTAGAAATTTTGATGCTTTGATGGATATNAGAAANTTATCTTATTCNGGNGAATGNATNACCAATGCNGGATTANATCATCAGATCGTAATTGCNTTAATGGGNTTNCCNCCAAGNTTAAATGAAAAATATTTTCATTCAGCNGATTTTTATACAGATAAAATAAAGGAAATACTAAAGGCAGATATCCCTTTCAATAGTATTGCCTTCAAAGATGCCTCAGGAACAACCCCTCCATCTATTGTTTTTGAATCTATAAAAAACGCAAGAAAATTATTACCTAAAGACACAATTATTCAATTCCATACACATGATACTGCAGGAATGGCTGTTTCATGTAATATGGCTGCAATTGAAGCTGGTGCTGACATAATTGATCTTGCNATGTCTCCAGTTAGTGGAGGAACTTCACAGGCAGATATATTGACAATGTGGCAAGCCCTTAGAGGAACTGAATATACCTTAGATATTGATGAAGAAAAAATATTAGAAGTTGAAAAAATGTTTATTGATCAAATGGAAAAATATTATCTTCCTCCAGAAGCTATAACCGTAAATCCTGTTATACCTTTTTCTCCCATGCCAGGAGGTGCATTAACTGCTAATACTCAAATGATGAGAGANAATGGNTCTTTAGATCTTTTTGGAAAAGTAATTGAAAATATGCGTGAAGTAGTTGAAAAGGGTGGTTTTGGAACCTCTGTAACACCTGTTTCTCAGTTTTATTTTCAACAAGCTTTTACAAATACAGTTCAAGAAAAATGGTCAAAGATTTCTGAAAGTTACGGAAAAATGATCCTTGGATATTTTGGAAATACACCAACTGATCCAGATCCTGAGATAATGAAAATTGCATCTAAGCAATTAAATTTAGAACCTACTAAAGAAGATGTCCATGACCTTAATGATGACAATCCAAATTTAGGTGTTGAGTATAATAAAAATTTACTTAAAGAAAAAGGAATTGATCAAACGGATGAAAATATTTTTATTTCTGCCACTTGCGGAGAAAAAGGTATTGCTTTTCTAGAAGGTAATTCAGAGCTTGGAGTCAGATATAAGGAAGATCAAACTGAATCTCAAAAGCAATCTGAAGAAACNATCTCCTCAAATGGTGAGGTAACTAAAGTAACTGTAAATGGTAAAGATTACGAAGTTATAATTCATACAGATTAATTAATGGATACTATTTTTTCTAAAATTATAAATAAAGAAATTCCAAGCGATATATTATATGAGGATGATCTTTGTATTGCGATAAATGATATAAATCCTAAAGCAAAAATTCATTTATTAATAATTCCTAAGAAGCAAATTGAAAATATTAATTCTGCAAATGATGATGATCAAATAATTCTTGGACATTTGTTAATGGTTTGTAAAAAATTAGCTAAACAACTAAACATTGCTGAAGAAGGATATCAAATACTTACAAATGTAGGAGAGGGTGGAGGACAAACAGTTATGCACCTTCATTTTCATTTACTTAGNGGTAATGCTGTAACATTCTAATTTTTTTTTTATAATAATAATAAATAATTATTTTAGGAGAAAAATATGTCTTTATCAGAAGGAACAAAAGTTCCAGATTTTAATCTAATAGATCAAAATGGAGCAACTATTACGCTTAGTTCTTTATCAGGAAAACCTGCAGTTCTATATTTCTACCCAAAAGATGAAACNCCAGGATGTACTGTAGAAGCTTGTGAATTTAGAGATATATATAGTGAGTTTAATAAGCTTGATTGCAATATTTATGGAATAAGTCCTGACGATGCAAATTCCCATCAAAAATTTATAGATAACCATTCATTGCCATTTACACTTCTTTGTGATCCNGACAAAAAAATGATTCAAGAATATGGTGCCTGGGGTGAAAAAAATATGTATGGTAAAAAAAGTATGGGGATTATTAGATCTACTTTTCTAATAGATAAAGATGGAATTTTACTAAAAAAATGGACAAACGTAAAAGCTAAAGGGCATGCTGAAAAAGTAAAAGAAGTTTTACTTAATTCTTAGAACTATTTTTTGTAAATTTGAACTCTGTGCCTGCAGGCATCTGATATAAAGATTAGATCTTTATTTGTATCTATTCCTGTAGGTTTCCAAAATTTTTTTTCTTCCTCGAACAACCCAGCATTTTCTCTCCAACTAGATTGTTCAGGATTGACATCTAAAAACTCTTCGCACCATTTTGAAAGAGTTGCATCTCCATGTAATTCGTTTACAAAATTTTCTTTATCATCAAAAATTACGACTGTGTCGTTACCCCAATTTGATATATACAAATAACCTCTGTCATCTACATGAACTGAAGAAGGTCTATTTAGATTTGTATTATTAAAAGTATCAATTTTTGATATGAAATTCCCATTTTTATCAAATTTTTGTACTCTATTATTTCTCCAATCTGCAATATAAATATTTTCAGATTGATCTAATGCTATTCCCCATGGAAAGTTGAATTCTCCTTGATTTTTACCAAATGACCCAAATGATGATATGAAATTTCCATCCGCATCAAATTTTTTTATTTTTGAATTTAGATGATCTACAATATAAAGTTCATTTTGTTCGTTAAAAACAATAGCAGAAGGTCGATTGATTTGTTTTTCACCGCTTCCAAATTCACCCCAACTTTTTATAAAATTACCATTAAGATCAAATATAGAAATTCTATTAAGGTGCTCATCGCTGAGATATAGAAAATCATTTTTATCAAAAGCAATTGATGTAGGCAGAATAGATTTTCCGTTCTCTTCTCCCCAGTTTGCAAATTCAAATTTATGTTCTGAATCTAAAGTAACTGCACTTACTCTATTATTTTTATTACTTCCATTAGATCTACTTAAAACATATAAGGTTTGATTCTTGAATTTTACATCTATTGGATTCATAAAACCTCTTCCTTCAAAAGAGGCAATTCCAATCGTATGACTATAATTTAATTCTGTAGAAACCATAATTATTTTAACAAGCTAAGTTTTGAAAATTTTTCATTTAAAATCTTTTCTGAATCTACATCTAATATGTCTTCTAAAATAGTAGAATATAATTGCCTAAAATCAGTATTGTAATGTATNTCTCCCTCAAGCTGAGCAGAGGGATCTAAATTTGGATACTCTCCATATAATCCACCCTTAACGGAATTTCCTAATAAAAATGCAACTCCTCCTGATCCATGATCAGTACCAGTTCCATTATCTGCTATTCGTCTACCAAATTCTGAAAAAATCCATATTACAGTTTCTTCATCTAGATTTTGCTGTTTTAAATCTTTTTGAAAACAGTCAATTGCGACAGATAACTGATTCCATAATAATGAGTGATTTTTCAATTCATCAGTATGAGTATCAAAGCTTCCATGCTGAGCATAAAAAATACGTGACCCAAGTCTTGCACTAGCAACTTGAGCTATTCCTTTTAATGATTGAGCTATAGGATTGTCTTCNGGGTATTCAACATTCGAATTATATTCTTTTGGAGCTTCACTCAATAAATCTGCACCATCTAATGCTCCTCTTCCTGTCTCTAGTAATCTTAAAGATGGAATACCATCAAGATTCATAGGTTGATAAATCCTATCTACTGTATCAAGTAATACATCTCTATTTTTTGATCCTGAAACTCCTGTGAACAACCCGTAAGATTCAAGTGCTCCGACAGAAGCAACGGATACTCCAGGGCATGCCAAAGCCCTTGGTAATCCTTTTCCAAAATTTACAGCGGTAATAGGATTTTTATTTTCAGGGTCTAAGTTTTGAACGGTTTTACCCAACCAGCCAATCGAGCTACTTTCAAAAGGTTCTGCTGTATGCCATATATCCATAGATCTAAAATGTGATCTGTTGGGCTCTGGATAACCTATGCCCATCATTATTGCTAAGTTATCATTATCAAAGTTTTCTTTAAATNCCTTCATGTTTGAGTTGAAAGCAATTTTTTCATCAATGGGTATTATTGACTCATCTTTTAATCCCATATTAGGTCTGTAATCATAGTATAAACCGCTCTCATAAGGAACTATTGTATTTAAATAATCATTCCCTCCGCTGAGTTGAATTACCACTAGATTTTTTTTATTCATTTCTTACTCCTAATTAACAATATTGAAAGTCAGGAGTAGAAACAATTAATTTCAAAATATCCAAAACTTTTTCTTCTTCAGAATTAAATTTATTTTTTTCTATATGTTCTGTAATTATTTTTTTAGTATTATCTGTGATTTCTATATAACCCATAGCCTCAAGGCAGTTTTCTAAAATATATTTAGGATTTGAAAANTTTTTTTCTATGACAATATGCACTATATTTTTNACACCTTTTGAACTTGTATTTGAAATTTCATTACTCGCATAATTTATTCTTTCAATCAGAGATCCACTATCAATCCATTCTTCTCCCTCATGCCATCCTTCAACACTAGGAGGATTCAATAAAAATTGACCCATAAGTAGAGTATTCACAGCTAATTCAGCTGAATCTAAATTTGGTATTTCATATTTATCAACTAATCTTGTTATTCCAAAAACTAAGTCAGAAGGACTTTTGACTTTTTTAAATCTTATTTCTTGTGACTTGAAATGTTCAGACTTAAACATATATTCCAAAACTTTTTTAATTTCACCTTGGTTATTCAAATAAACTTCTGATAATTTCTTTACTTCTTCTTCATTNATTTCTTCAGATACAAAATATAAATAAAGTCTTTTNCATATAAAATTAGCAGTGGCATAATGCATAGCAACCATATCNACTATATCTTGACCATTAAAATTACCTTTTTTACCTAAAAAAGTTTTTTCTGTATTATCATGATCGGATTCATCAAAATTGAACTCCATTGGAAAAGGTCCTAGGAAAAAAGGTGGAGGAGTTGGTTTTGAAGCCCATCCTGTAAATGATCTAGCTGCAGATTTTACATCTTCTTCAGTATAGGCACCTTCACCATTTTCATCTATTCCCATTGAGAACAGTTCTAATAATTCTCGGCCATAATTTTCATTAGGAGCATCTTTATGGCTGTTTTGATTATCAAGCCAATACATCATGCCAGGATCTTCAGAAATTTTTAATAGTAAAGTTCCGAACTTTCCCAGTCCATATTTTCTAAAAAGGTCAATTTCTTCTAGCATTGCTAATCCATGATCTAACTTGATTCCTCCTACGGCTAGAAGTCCATGCCAAAAAAGAGAAATTTTTTCTTCAAGTTGTTTATGAGATTTTGCAAGCCTCCATGTCCATTGAGGGTCAGCATGCCTTGCTGTNCTTGCTTCTACTGATGCAATAAAATATCTATCTANAAGATCTTGATCATCTAAATCTCCAAACTCCGGATTAAGCAATTGATCAACGGCTTCTTCATAGCTTANATTTGATAATTCTTCTAATTGGTTATAATTCGAACCAAATCCAGCTCTTCTCATTAGATGAGCTAATAAACCCTTTTTTTCTATACTTGTNATCATGCTAATAATATAGATCGTAATAGANAATTAATCAATAGTGGTGCCTAGGGACAGATTCGAACTGTCGACACCTGCATTTTCAGTGCAGTGCTCTACCCCTGAGCTACCCAGGCACAATTTAACTATTAGTATTTAATTTTTACAGAAAAATTTATTAATGAATGACTTAAAGAGGTACAAAATAACCTATTTATTAATTATTATTACTAATTATGTCAATAATTTGTATTTCATCATCAAAAACTAAATTAGGAAAAACTACTATTGTTTCTGGGATAGCCCATGAATCTATCAATAGAGGGAATAAAACTTTTGTTGGAACAATTTCTGACGGAAACATTATTCATCATGAAGATTTTTACAAAATATATAATCCGAACTACAAAAAATTAGATTTAAAAACTAGTGAAATAATTCTAGTTGAAATGAATGATTTATCTATAGATGAAACAAAAAAGTTTTTAGAAAAAAATGATGCGAGAATTATACTTGTAGAAAGTTCAATAGATGATGTTGAATCAACTTCTCATATATTTGGAGAGAGATTAGTAGGTTTCATCTTAAACGGCATTTGGAAATATCAAAAAAATACAATTATTGAAAATAGTTCAGAAAATAAAATTTTAGGCATAATTGAAGAATCTAGAGCTCTTATGGGACATACTTCCAAAGAGATAGCTGAATTTTTAGACACGGATAAAATTATTGGTGATAAATATTTAGATAAGGTTATTGAAAACTTTTTAATAGGAGGATTTGTGCTTGATTGGGGCCCTGAATATTTTTCTACACTAGAAAATGTTGCATTAGTTGTAAGAGGGGACAGGCCAGATGTTCAGCTTTCTGCAATTCAGTCAGGAACAGTTAATTTAATTATAGCGACAGGTTCTAAAACCCCTGTTGAATATGTTAGAAATGAAGCCAAAAAATTTGATATTCCTATAGTAATAGTAAATGATGGAACTATGGAAACAATTGAAAAACTTTCAGAAATTATTAAATCATTTGATTTTGACAGTATGGGGAAAATAGAATTTTCTAATCAAGTTTTATCAGAGAATCTGAATTTAGATTCCTTATTTGAAATTATTTCTATGCCCATTACTAAATAATTCAAATGGCAGATTTAAACCATAAAATTCTTGATGGATTATCAGAAAAACAGCAAACTGCAGTTACTCATCCTCTTAAACCACTTTTAATTGTTGCTGGCCCTGGTTCTGGGAAAACAAGAGTTATGTCTCATAGAATCCCATGGATTGTGAACAATTTTAATGTTAATCCTTACGAAATTTTAGCTGTTACCTTTACAAATAAAGCAGCTAAAGAATTGATGGATAGAACAAGAGTTTTTTTACCCAATACTTCAAATGCAGTTGTAAAAACATTTCATGGCTTTGCATCATATTTTCTTAGAATTGAAGGGCATTTTGATGGATTGGACAGAGCTTTTTCAATCTATGATGATACAGATCAATTAAGAGTAATAAAAAATATTTTCGAAGAACTTGATCTTAATGTTAAGAAGAACAATCCAAAAGTTGTGATTTCTGAAATTTCAAAATCTAAAAATTTAGATATTACCCCCTCTTTATATAGTAAAAAAGCTAATAGTTATTTTGAAGAAATAGTATCAAGAGTGTATCTCAGGTATAACGAAATTTTAAGTAACTCCAACTCTTGTGACTTTGATGATTTACTACTAAAAACTAAAAATATTTTGTTGGATAATATTGATGTAAGAGATAAATGGTCCAATAAGTATAAGCAAGTTATAATAGATGAATTTCAAGATACAAATCCTTTGCAATTCCAAATATCTAATTTGCTTACAAATAATGAAAAATCTATATCAGTAGTTGGAGATCCTGATCAATCAATTTATTCTTGGAGGCATGCTGTCCCTACTAATATTCTTGAATTTAAGAAAAGTTATAAGGATTGCTTAGTGGTAAATTTGGATGAAAGTTATAGATCAACTCAACCAATATTGGAGGCAGCCGATTCTATAATTTCGAATAACTCAAATAGATTTAAGAGAAAACTATGGACAAAAAATAAAGATGGGAACCTAATTAAATATAATTCTTACTCTGATGAAGAAGAAGAAGCAGTGTCAGTTGCTTCTCAATTATCTAAATTAACTGAAACCAATGATTCTGCAAATGACTGTGCAATTATGTATAGAGTTAATGCTCAAAGTAGAGTTTTTGAAGTGGCTCTAAATTCACTAGGATTAAAATATAGATTAATTGGAGGCGTTAGGTTTTATGATCGTAAAGAAATAAAAGATATCTTAGCTTATTGCAAAATATTGATTAATCCCAATGATGATTCAGCTTTCGAAAGAATTATTAATTGTCCACCTAGAGGAATCGGATTAAGAACTGTAAATAAAATTTCATTGGAAAAAAACATAACTAATAAAAGCTATATATCTTTTCTTGAAGATTGTATGAATAATGAGAATGAATTTTTACCTAAGAGATCATTAGATGCAATAAGGGAATTTATGAATCTTTATAAAAAATTAATTACACAATTATCTATACAGGAACCCCATGAATTAATAAATACAATTATCTCAATTACCAATTATGATGATTACTTGAAAAATGATGAAGACGGTGTAGAAAGATTAGAAAATATTAATGAGTTGAAATATTCTGCGGAAGAATTTTCTGCTTCATCTGATTCAGATAATAGCGAAGCTCTTATAGAATTTATTGAAAATTCATCTTTGAATTCAAATGTTGATTCAATAAATGAAGATGAAGAATCTATAACTCTCATAACTCTTCACCAAGCCAAAGGATTAGAATATAAAAATGTTTTTATTGTAGGTATGGAAGAAGGGTTGTTGCCTCATTCTAGATCAATGGAATCTGAAGAAGAACTAGAAGAAGAGAGAAGACTTTGCTATGTAGGAATAACTAGAGCAAAAGAAAATTTATTTTTATCTTCATCAAACAGAAGAAGGTTTCAAGGTATTTATGATAATGCGATTCAGTCAAGGTTTTTAGATGAAATACCTAGTAAAAATCTTATAAAAAAATCAAAATATAAAAAATATGATGAATCTTGGAAAAAAACTTTTGAAAAAAAACAAAACCAATCAAATTTTAAAGATACTGAAATTGTTGAAGTAGATTTTTCCCTAGGAGATAAGGTTACTCACACTCATTTTGGGACTGGTAAATTAATTTCTTATAGAGTTTTGGCAAATGATATTGAATTAGCAATAAGATTTAATTCACCTTATGGAATGAAAAAAATACTTAAAGAAAAAGCTCCTATTACAATTTCATCACCTGAAGAAACCAAAGATTTAGAGGATTATTATGGAATATAGATTTAAACAGATAATTAAGACTTTTATTTATTTATCTCTTTTCACCAGTTTTTTATCAGGAATTTTTTTACTTTTCATAAATTTTGAAGAAGATAAAACCTTAATAGAGATACATTCTTCTAAAGTAATTTTTCCTTTATTTGTTCCTTTTTTGATTGGGCTTGTTTGCTTGTATTCAAGTAGAAGAAGGAATGTTTCAAAGTATTATATTCCCATAACTTTAATGATTGGATCCGTTTTACTTTTTTATTTTGAAATTGGAATGTTCAATCTTGTTGGAAATTATGCTTTTTTTTATCTCATAAGTGCCACTTTTCTATTGTCTTCTTCTGTCACATCTTTTATATTTGAAATCAAAAATAAAAACCAAAATTAATGCCTTCTGAAGATAAAATTACAGATGAGATGAGGTCTTTTATAGATCTTAAAACAACACCAAAATTGTATACTGTTGAAAAACATTCTGTCGAACAATTCGCTACAGCAATTGGAGATCGAAATAAGTTATATTTTGATGAAAAATATGCGACTGAAAAAGTGGGTGGATTATTAGCACCCCCAACTTTTATTAGACAATTTAAGCCTAATAAATTAGATAAACAGTTTCCAGATCCTTTTTCAAATTTAGTTGACGGAGGGTCATCATATATTTTTCATGAAAAAATCTTTGTTGGAGATCAAATAGCGGTAATATCTTGTTTGAAAGATTTATTCATGAAAAATGGAAGCTTTGGAGAAATGATGTTTAAGATATCTCACACCACTTATACGAATCAAAATAATGTTCTAGTTGCAGAACAAGAAATAACTACAATTACTTATGGTAAAGGAGAAAAAACTTTTCTAAGTTAATTTTTATGAAAACGAATCAACAAAATTATTTTGAAGATATAAAATTAGGTGAAATTATTGGACCTAAAATTATAAATGTAGATCGAAAACAGTTAGTTATGTATGCTGGTGCTTCCCAAGATTTCAATGAATTTCATTATGACGATAATGTCGCAAAAAAAGCGGGTCATAAAGGAATAATTATTCATGGAGCATTAAAAAGTGCATGGCTTGCTCAATTAATGGTTGATTTCGCTGGTGTTCAAGGTAATTTAAGAAAATTTAATGTATCTTACAGAGGAGTTGATTTTCCATATGAAAATTTAAAATATTATGGAAAAATCACAAATAAATTTATTGACAATTCAGTAGGTTTTGTTGAAATTGAATTAAGCTTAGAAAACGCTGAAGGTAAAATTACTACTCCAGCTTCAGCTTTGGTGGAGTTACCAATAAAAAAATAATTAAAAAGATGAGGTTGTAAATGTCTGAAATTTTAAAAGGAAAAGTAGCAATAGTCACAGGTTCAGGTCAAGGTATTGGAAGAGCAGTGGCCGAAGATTTAGCCGCTCATGGGGCTAAGATTTTAGTTGTAGATCCAGGTTTGTCACTTGATGGTAACGTCGAAAATGCTTCTTTAGCTGATGAAGTAGTCGCGGGAATTATAAAAGCGGGTGGAGACGCAAAATCAAATAAATCTTCAGTTGCATCATTTGAATCAGGTCAAGAAATTGTTCAAGATGCAATAGATTCATTTGGAAGATTAGATATTGTAGTTACAGTAGCTGGGATTTTAAGAGATAGAATGGTATTTAATATGACCGAGGAAGAATGGCATGATGTTATTGATGTTCATCTAACTGGAACTTTTTCAATAGTCAGGCATGCAGCTCCTATTTTTAGAGCTCAAAAATCAGGAAGAATAATTACTTTCTCATCTGGATCTGGCTTATTTGGAAATCCTGGGCAATCTAATTATGCAGCTGCAAAATCTGGGATTGCTGGATTTACTAAAGTTGTAGGTAAAGATCTTGGGAAATATGGAGTTACTGCAAATACTATAGCTCCTAGAGCAGATACAAGAATGACTGCATCTGTCCCAGAAGAATTTAAGAAAAAAGCTTCAACTCCTTTTAAGGATTCAAGAGATCCTAGAGATATAGCTCCTTTTGTAACTTATTTAGCAAGTGATTATTCTGCTCCAATTAATGCTCAGGTTTTTGAGGTTTGGGGGGGGACAATTAATCAGCTTACACTTCCAAGGCCTACTGTGACTTTATTTAATCCACTTAGCAAAGGTAGATTCAAAACAGAAGATTTTGATGTTGAAGGAAGAGGAATGCTTTTTGGTTTTGGAGAAAAAAATAATAGTTCAGATAAACCTCTTGATGGCCAGGTGGCTGTAGTTACTGGATCTGGTAGAGGTATTGGCAGAGGAATTGCTTTAGAATTATCAAAATTAGGTGCAAACATTGTAGTAAATGATGTAGGTGCAACATTAGATGGTAGTGGAAACGATGTTGGCCCAGCTCAAAGCGTTGTTGAAGAAATATCTGAGCTAGGAGGTAAAGCTGTTGCTTCAACAGCATCTGTAGCATCAGTTGCAGGAGGGAAACAAATAATTGATAAAGCTTTAGAAGAATTTGGAAGGTTAGATATAGTTGTAACTCCAGCTGGGATTTTGAGAGATAGAATGATTTTTAATATGACTAAAGAAGAATGGCAGGATGTTATAGATGTACACCTAACTGGAACTTTTTCAGTCGTAGCTCCAGCATCAAAAATATTTAGAGAACAGAAGTCAGGAAGAATTATTACATTCTCAAGTGTATCTGGTCTTATAGGATATAGCGGTCAGTCAAATTACGGAGCAGCTAAAGACGGAATAGCAGGTTTCACAAGAGTTGTTGCTAAAGAATTAGGAAAGTATGGAGTAACAGCAAATGCAATTTCTCCAGGTGCAAATACTAGAATGACGCAATCAATTCCTGATTCTACACGTGCAATGAGGGTTGGAGAATTTAAGTCAGCTGAAGAAGATCATTTCCTTTATGATCCAGACGATGTTGCACCTGTAGTAGGATGGCTTTGTACAGATTCTGCTTCACATATAAATGGAGAGGTTGTTCATGCTGTAGGAAATAGAGTTAGTTTATTTAATAAATATGAAGTACTTAGATCTGTAAGAAAATCTGGAAGATGGACTGTTGAAGAGTTGGCGAATGCAATTCCAGAAACACTAGGTAGAGATTTAATTAACCCTGCTCCACCTCAGGAATAATTTTAACTTTTGAATCATTAAATTTTTCTAACCAAGTTTTTTTGTCGATTGACATTTTAATAAATTCGTAACGCCCTTTTTTTACATGTTTGGGAGAGTCAAAACCGGCTTTCGTAAAAGCTTTTTGAGCTCTTATATTTGATGCCAGAGTATGCAAATAAACATTTTCAATTTCTGTTTCTTTGAAGATATAGTAGAGCATTCCTATTGTGGCATCAGATCCATATCCTCCATTCCAGAATGCCTTGTTTCCTATCATAATTCCGAATTCACATGATTTATCCCATCGATTTACATCATAAAACATACAGTTCCCAATATGTTCTTTTTCAAAATTATCTATAGAAAATTTTTCTGACCATTGAGAACTTTTTGATAAATCATTTATAGAAATTCTTTCAAACTGTTCAAATGATAGATTTATTGGTAACGTTGCGTCTAAATCTGATAATTCTTTATCAGTTCTCCAGCAGAAATCATTTTTAATATCTTTTTTGCTTTTAGGTCTTATTATTGTTTTATATCCAAAAATAGAAATCTTTTTTTCTGATTTAGTTTTTATTTTTGGTATAAAAAGCTTTTTCCACGATTGAGAATTCATCTTTATAATTTAGTTTTTCTTTTGCAATTTCTAATGTCATCCATAAAATTTCATCAAATTCATTATCATGATCATTTGTTGAACCACCATTTTCTGACATCAAAAAAAAATAAACTGTTTTTTTATATAGTATATTTTTTTTATATCTGTTTTTCTTTTCTAAACGTGTAAACTCATAATTGATTTCTCCCAAATTAGAAATTATTTTTGGGATTAATCCTGTTTCTTCTGAAACTTCTCTAATAGCTGTTTGCTCAATAGATTCATTTTTTTCTGGTGTGCCTTTTGGAAGACAGTACAAATCTTCATTTTTCCTGTGACAGACTACTAATTTATTGTTTTTTAATAGAACTCCACCAGCTGACCAAATTTTTTTTGTTTGATTCATTGATTTATTTTAAATATTATACCTATAAATATAATATTGAAATTTTTAGTTTGTATATAATTGATATTCTAGTAATTTTAAAATATGATCAACATTGGTTATGTTTTTTTTATTATTTATTCACAAAAATCAAATATCAAAATAACGCTAAATTATGACTCAAAAAGTTAAATCAAAGGATTTTGTAATAAGATTTGCAGGTGAAGGTGGGCAAGGGCTTGTAACTTCTGCAGATGCAATGGCAAGAGCTGCTACAGGTGCAGGATTTTATTGTCAAACTTTTTCTACTTTCCCATCTCAAATTATGGGAGGGCCTGCGTCTTCTCAAGTAAGAATATCTACAACCCCAGTATTATCAAATGGTGATGCTGTAGATGTTTTGGTTGTACTAAATCAATATGCTTTCGATAATCATATTGAAGACTTAAGTGAAAATGGAGTATGTATTTATAACGCTCAAGATTGTGAGCCTTCTGGTGAAGGTAACTTTTTTGGGATAAATGCTGATGAATTAGCTAAAGAATCTGGAAATACTAGAGCAGCTAATATGGTAATCCTTGGAGCTGTAGCTAATTTGATTGATTTCAAAATAGAAAGTATAGAAAACTTTGTAAAAGAAAGATTTTCTAGAGGTAGAGAGAATGATGATGAGATAATTAAATCTAATATTGTTGCTATAGGTTTAGGAGTTGAGGTTGCCAAAAAAAGTGGATTTAGCGTTGGTTCACTTGATGAACCTATTGCGCCAGACTATGAGCAGATAATGATTACAGGAAATGCAGCTCTTTCATTAGGGGCTCTTTCTGCAGGTTTAGATAGCTATTACGGATATCCAATTTCTCCAGCTACCACTATTTTGATTTGGATGGAACAAAATCTTATCAGTAAAGATAAATTTGTTTTTCAAGTATCATCTGAAATTGAAGCTATAAATAATATTATTGGAGCAGGTTTTTCAGGGAGAAAAGCAATGACCGCAACTGCTGGCCCTGGAGTCGCATTGATGTCAGAGGGGCTAGGATTAGCATGGATGTCTGAGATCCCTTGTACAGTTATAGATATTCAAAGAGGAGGACCAGCAACAGGTTTGCCTACCAAAACAGAGCAGTCAGACTTATTTGCTTGTATGTTCCCAGCTCATGGAGATGTAAAGCTTCCTGTAATTGCTCCTGGTTCTGTTGAAGAATGTTTTTATGCCGGTAGCTTAGCTATAAACTGGGCAGAAAGATATCAAGGCCCCGTTATGGTTATGGGAGAAATGAGCTTAGCAGAAAGAACAGAAAATATTAAAAAACCAGATATAACAAAAGTGATTGATGAAAGAAGAAATTCGGACACAGGTTCTAATGGTTATAAAAGGTACCAAGATTGGAATGGAGAACTTTCTCCTATGCCAATACCTGGTGGAGAAGTTGCATATGTAGCTAATGGATCTGAACATGATGAAATAGGAGATACTACCCATCTTCCGAAGCACCATGTAAGACTAACCGAAAGAAGATTTGCAAAATTAACCTTACTAAATGATTCTCCATTTGAGATTGAAAATCCAGAATCTGAAATAGCCATAATGCCATGGGGAGCAACTAAAGGTGTTGCTAGAGAAGCATTTGATAAACTTTCTGATAAAGGTGAGAAGCTAACTTGGCTATACTCTATGGCACTAAATCCTTTGCCACAAGAGATATTAGATCAACTGAAGCAAAAAAAATTAGTTATTGTTCCAGAATTAAACTTCCAAGGTCAATGGTCTTCGATTTTGAGAATGGATGGAATTAATGCTGTTTCTGTTACCCAATATACCGGACTCCCCTTTAAACCAACTTATCTTTCAGATAAAATATTAGAAAAAATAAAAGAAACAGAGGTATAGTTTTGAGCGAAAGAAATCCAGAGTATGATTTTAAATGGTGTCCAGGTTGTGGAGATTTTGGAGTAAAAAGAGCTTTGGAACAAGCAATTGGAACGTACACTGAGGAGTTTGAAATCCCAAGAACATCAAATGTAATTATTGCTGGAATTGGATGTTCAGGAAATATGGTTCACATGTTAGATGGGGAACAGCCTTTTGGGATTCATGGAATTCACGGAAGGACATTGCCCATTGCTTTTGGTGTATCTACATCTAGGCCTGACTTAAATACAATTGTTGTTGCAGGTGATGGAGATTTTTTATCAATTGGAGCAGAGCATATTCCACCTACAGCGTCTAGAAATCCTAATATGACATGCATAATAATGGATAATGGAGTTTATGGTCTAACTAAAGGTCAAAACTCACCTACTTCTACTACAGGACAAATAACAACTTCAACTCCATTCGGAAAGTTGGATGCTCAAATGAAACCATTAGAACTTTATCTGTCATATGGTGTAAGTTATATAGCTTCTCATTATTCCAGTAAACCTAAAGTTTTAGCAGAGTTTATATTTGAAGGAATGAAACATCCTGGTTTATCAATAATACATGTTCAGTCACCTTGTACTACATATAACAACACTTATGATATTTTACGTGGTAGCAAAAAAGATAACATTCCTGGTACTGCTTTTATAGTAGAGGATGATCATGACCCTTCTGATTACGATGCTGCTGTTGCATTGATAAATAAAGGAGGAGTTCCTCTAGGTCTTATTTATAAAAAAGAGCCACCAACTATTAATGATCTACAAGACAAATTAATTAAAGAAAAATCTAAAAAAGTTGAGGATATTTTAAGTAGTTACTCTATCTAAGAGGCTAGATCCTCTTCGGTCATGTATTTTGAAGGGCATCTAACTGATAAATTTGTTGCGATAAATGTTCCATTTTTATCAAAATTGCCTATCATTATTAGCTCAGAATATTCGTTGAAAAAAACACTTCCAATTTCTCCTGAGTACTCTACATCTAATTGTATTTTAGTATTAGAATCATTGTCTGAAATGTTTTCCTTATCTTTTACTTTGAAATTTGCAGATAAACCATCAGCAGATCTTACATATGTGTTTTGGACTAAAACAGCTTTTAATCCAATTTTTGAAGGGTTATTCATAGTGTTTGAACTATAAATTTCAGAAACAGAATAATATTTATAAGTTGCTTCTGAAAATGCTTGAAAACCAAAATATAATAGTAAAACTATTACAATAACAATAATTGAAAAAAATGTTATTTTTTTATTTTTGAGTTCTACAACCCGATCTTCTGAATTTTTTTGCATCAATTACTATTTTTGGCAGATAATATTTTTAACTTATTATTAATTATAAATATATATCCAAAAAATAGTATTGCTAGAAAGATAAAGCTTCCTGCAAGATAACCTAAATTGTTCTTAATATTAGAAGATTCGTAGCTAACAAGTGAAGTTATTATGCTACCAGAATACTTTGCAGTCATCGGCTCTAAGCTATGCTGTGCTTCTTCTAAAAGACTTAATACATAATCTTGGTCCTTTGAAATATTACCAACCCAACGCTCTCCAGATTGTGTTTCAATTCCTATTTCTGTATCAGGAGTAATTTCAAGATTAAAATCATTTCCAAAATTATCTACTAAATGTAAATTAATATTTGTATTTTGCTTACTAACGTCTTTTATAAATCCATTTACTAACTGATCATTATCTTGAGCATGTAAAGTCCCTATATTTAAAAATGACGAAATTAATAAAAGAAATAAAATAGTTTTTTTCATGATAAATTTTCCTTAAGGTTATTTTCTATTTTTATAGTTTTGTATCTAATATTTGTTAGTAAAAGAAATAAAAATGTAAATGCAATTACAGATATTAGAAGAGTGATTCCATAATCCGCTCCAAATGATGACTCTTCATCTGCTAGAGGTCCTATTACTGTGACCGGATGAGCTTCTTGCCATAAATTAGCAGCAAAATATATTATTGGGCTGTCAATAGCACCTATGACGGCTATGATAGCAGCTATTTTTTTCATTTGTAGGCTATTTTTATATAGTGATCTAAATAGAATATAAGCAATATAAATTAATATTAATATTAGAGTTGTAGTTAATTTTGCTTCTCCGGTCCACCAAACTCCCCATATTGGCTTTGCCCATATAATTCCACTTACCAAAGCAACTATTCCAAATATTAGTCCTATTTCAGCTGTAGCTTGTGCCACTTCATCCCAAAATAAATTTTTTCTAAGTAAGTAAATAATTGAAGATATAGCTACAGCTATTATTGCTAACATTGAGCACCAAGCCAATGGGACATGAATAAAAACTGTTTTAGCAACGGGTCCTTGAGATATATCTATAGGCATCCACCAAAAAATCATCCAAAGAGTTATGAAAAATATTATAGCTGTAATCGATGTAAATATGAATTTAATCATTTGATTTTTTATATATTTTTAATTGTAACCCAAAAGAGGCTACAATTAGTTTTTAAAATATTATTATTTAACATTTTACTCCTCAAAAATAATATTTGAAATCATCAAACCTATAAGAAAAAATAATAAATCATACGCAATAATTAGACCAAACCAGCTGATATTTTTTATATCATTTTCAATTATTTGATTTGTGAGTACTGAACCTCCCATTAATAAAGGTGTTATCAGAGGAATAAATAACATTGGAGAAAGAATTTCTTTACCTCTAACTTTTGAAAAAAGTAGATATGTGATTGTTCCTATAATACTAAAGCCGATGTTTATGCTTATCACAAGTAAAAAAAATGATAGTTCGAATAGATCATAATTCAGAATAATATTGTTGAATAAAAGTATGAAAAAACTAGAAAAAGTTATAAAAATCAAGTTTGAAACAAATTTTGCGATAATTATGACTTCTTTGTCTATGGGAGATGTAATTAAGAATTCTATCCCTTTGTTCTCAAATTCTTTTGCCATAGATTTATTAATACCTAAAATTATAGAAAAGCTTAATGATATCCAAAAAATTGTTGCAAAAAAATCTATGGAATTATTTATACTAGATGTTGTTGCCACAACTACTAGGACTAGTATTGAATAAGAAATAATTGAAATAAAAATTTCTCTAGATTTTAATTCTTCGTACAAATCCTTTAAGACTATTAACTTTATAATCAAAAACATTTTTGATAAATTTTTCATAGAAGTATTTCTTTGGTGGTTTGTTTATAAATTGATAATGAATTACTATTATGAGAAGTGTAAATCATAGTACTTTTATTAGCTAAAGAATCTAATTTTTTATCTAATTCATTTTTTGATTCACTGTCCAAGCCATTTTCAGGTTCGTCAATTAGGTAAACTTCATAAATTGGGATAAGTGTACGAAATAAATTCATTTTCTTTTTTTGTCCATTAGATAAGATTTCTGGATAGAAATCTTCAAATTCACATAACTTTAGAAAATCTTTATTTTTTTCATATAATTCTTTACTATTTTTTTCTCCTATTAAATTGAAGTAAAAGATAATATTTTTCTTAACTGTTAGGTCTTTGTAGAAAACAAAATCTGATGATATATAAGAAATCATACTTTTTGATAATGATGATTTATTTATATCTTTTCCATCAATTATTATCTCTCCTGAATCCTGATTATAAATTCTAGCAATAATTTTTAATAATGTAGATTTACCCGCACCATTACTTCCTGAAATTTTGACTAAATCTCCTTTATTGATGCTAAAAGAGAGATTTTTTATTATTGATTTTTCATTAAAGCTTTTTGATAAGTTCTTAACAGTGATAAATGATTTATTCATAAAATTATTTCTTTTTTCTTGACCTTATACATTTGTAGATTACACTTATAACAACATTTGTAAAAGAAAGATTTAAATCAATTAATGGAGAAAAAAATGAAGTTTGCAAGATTTGAAAATTCCGGAAATATTTCTTATGGAATTGTAGAAGATGGAGAGATATTAGAAATAGACTCAAACCCAATAATGGGATCATATAATAAAACAGGGAATTCATTTAATGAATCTGATGTAAAAATATTATGTCCAAACCCCAATCCTTCTAAAAGTTTATGCTTAGCATTGAATTATGGGTCACACTTAGCCGAAAGAGATGCTCCAACTAGGCCTGAACCTTTTTATAAAACATCTACAGCCTTAATTGGACCTGGTGATGCTATAAAAATTCATCCAGAAGCTGGACTTGTGGCATGCGAATCTGAATTAGTAGCCATAATAGGTAAAGTGACAAAAGATGTTTCAGAAAAAGATGCTCTAGATTATGTTTTTGGATACACATGTGGAAATGATGTCTCTGCAAGGGAATGGCAGGGTGGTGATGACGCCGATAATCAATGGTGGAGAGCTAAATCTGCAGATACTTTTGGTCCTCTTGGTCCATATATTATTACAGGTATTGATCCACAAAATGTTGGAATTAAAGGTTATGTGAATGGAGTAGAAGGACAAAGTTGCCATTCTTCAGAAATGATATTTTCTACTGCTAAAGCGATTAGCTTTATTAGTAAATACGCAACCCTGCTTCCAGGAGATATGCTTTGGACAGGTACCTCTGGGAAAACTCCTCCTATAAACCCTGGAGACACAGTAAGAATTGAAATAGAAAATGTTGGAGTTCTAGAAAATCCTGTTGAGGCTGCTTAGATTATTCCAAGTCTTATAGCTTTTGCAACTGCTTGTGTACGATTAGATGAATCTAGCTTAATACAGATTACTTGAACTTTATTTTTTATAGTTTGTTCAGCTAGATTCATTCTTTGAGCGATATCTAAAGCCCTAAGGCCATTTGATAAAAGCTCCAAAATTTCAACTTCTTGTTCAGTTGTTTTTATATTTTCAAGGTTGTACATATAGTATATGTTTCAAGAGTGACACAGTTTTTTTTTGGACCTAAAATAATAATAGTTTAAATAAATTAAAAACTAAAAATCTAAACTTGAAAAAAAAATAATTTCCCAGATTTTTGGGAAATTATAAAAAGGAATAATTGATTATTAAACAAATCTCTAAAACTTATACTGCTATATTTTTGTTTTACTTATTAATATTGCTATCTCTAGGCTTTATTTTAGATTCTGAAAAAATAACTAAAGTTTTATCATTGGGTTTTGAAGCTTCAGCTTCTACTAGCAATGTCTTTATTAATCTTTCTTCAATTTTGAGATCTGGTATTGCATTTAGCGCCGGGTTAGTTGCAGTTTTTAATCCATGCGGCTTTGCGCTTCTATCCGTTTATTTGTCTTATTTTATGAAGGATAGCAATACTCAAAAAACTCAATCTGTGCACAAAACTATTTATGAATCTACTATTATTTCTACAACTGTCACAATTGGATTTATTATTGTTTTTTTTATATTTGGACTTATGATTTCAGGTGGATTTTATAGTTTGAAATCTATTTTTTCTTATGTAGGAATTTTGATTTCAATAATTTTATTGGGATATGGTTTTTATGTTTTGTCTGGTGGAATGATTTATTTTTCTAGATTAAGTAATTTGTCAAACACAATAGGTTCTTCAAACGAAAAAAGTTTAAGATTTTATTTCTATTATGGAATTTCTTATGGACTTACTTCATTGTCTTGTTCACTGCCAATTTTCATGTCAATTGTGTTTAGTTTTTCTAACACTTCCTCATTAAATTTATTGATTAAGGATTTTATTCTATTTTCTATGGGCGCTTGGTTTTCATTAATAATTGTTTCATTAGCATTATTATTTTTGAAATCTTTTTTAGAAAAAATTAAATTATTTTTTAAGATTTATAATCTAGCAACATCAATTATTCTAATAATAAGTGGATCCTATTTAATTTTATACTGGATGAGTGAATTCAAGATATAATTTTTCATTCGACAATTATTTAAGTAAATAAGTGTGAAATTAGAACAATAATTGTTATAATAGTCTACTGGACCAATTTTTAATATTAAATAAACCATAAGGAAAAGATTTGACTACAAAAAATAAAATTTCAGTGACGATCCAAGATCTATTTGACGCGGGCTCTCACTTTGGACATCCTTCTAGACGATGGAATCCTAAGATGACTAAATATATATTTACTAAAAGAAATGGATCACATATTATCGATTTATCTAAAACCTTAGAAAAATTAGACGATGCATTAACTTTTATGGAAGACACAATATCAAAAGGTGGTAAATGTTTGTTTGTAGGAACAAAAAAACATGCTCAATCCATAATTAAATCAAATGCTGAAAGATCTGATTCATTCTATATAAATCAAAGATGGCTTGGAGGTTTAATGACTAACTTCAAGACTATTGAAAAAAGACTTGATAGGTTAGTTGAATTAGAAGAATCATTTGCAAAAGGTGAAGTGATTTCTCAAACAAAAAGAGAATCTCAAAAACTGGATGCTGAAAGAGGCCGATTGAATAAATTCTTTTCTGGAATTAAAGAAATGAATGGATTGCCTACAGTATTATTTGTTGTTGATATTCATAGAGAACAAATAGCCGTAGCTGAAGCTACAAAATTAGGAATTCCTGTTGTTGGGATGGTTGATACAAATTCTAATCCTGATGAAATAGATTATCCAATTCCTGCAAACGATGATGGTTTGAGATCTATACAAATAATTACTGACCTTGTTACTGAATCTATTATTTCTGGCCAGGAGATAAATAGAAAAAGGCAAGAAGATCAATTAGCTGAAGAAGCTGAACTAGAAAAACTAGAACAAGAAGCTAGAAATAAAGCTCAAGCAGAAGCTTCAATGAGGCAATCCAAAAAGGAAGAGAAAGAATCTCCTAAGGCTGAAGTAAAGGAAGAGAAAGAATCTCCTAAGGCTGAGGCAAAGGAAGAGAAAGGATCTCCTAAG
>PASM01000015.1 GCA_002711965.1 Chloroflexota bacterium
AATAAAATTGTTATCTTGATTTAAATATTGAAATAATAATTTATTATTTGATTTTGAAGCAGCATGAATTGTCGCTAGTGAAACACCTAAAATTGCGTTAGCACCAATATTTTTTTTCTCCTCAGTTCCATCAATATCAATCATTGTGTTATCTATTTCTATTTGATTTCGAACATCTTTTGAAATTAAAGCCTTGGATATTTTATTATTAATATTTTCTACTGCTTTTAATACTCCTTTACCCATGAATCTACTTGAATCATTATCTCTTAGCTCTAGTGCTTCTCTTGAACCTGTACTCGCTCCGGATGGAACGGATGATAGACCCACCTTACCATCTTCAAGTGTAACTTCCACTCCGACAGTTGGATTGCCTCTGGAATCTAATATTTCTCTTCCTAAAACCGATTTGATTTTGTACATTTTATCCTCTGAGTTATCTAATTAAGGTCTATGCTTTTTATTATTTCATTTTGTTTATCTAGTATATTTTTTATACCATTTGAACCTATTTGAATAAGTTGATTTAATTCTTCAAAGCTAAGCAATTCATTTTCTGAAGTACCCTGAATTTCGATTATTTCTAATTTTGAGTTAAGAATTAGATTCATATCAAAATCTGCTATAGAATCTTCAGAATAGTCTAAGTCTAGATAAATTTCTCCATCTACCTTTCCTAAACTGATTGCAGCGATTTGATTTTTGAAAAATTTTGATGGATTAGTATTATAGTAGTTTTTTAAAGCAATATATGTGGAAATGTATGAACCTGTTATTGATGCAGTTCTTGTGCCTCCATCAGCATTTAATACATCGCAATCAATAGTAACAATAACTCCAGGAATCATCGTTAAATCTATAGCTTGTCTTAAGGATCTTCCAATAAGTCTTTGGATTTCTTGTGTTCTACCACTAAGTTTATTCCCTCTATCTCTAGAAATTCTTTCAGAGGATGAGTTTGGAAGCATATTGTATTCTGCAGTTACCCAACCTTGATTTTTGTTCATTAGCCATCTGGGAAGATTATTTGAAATATTAGTTGAGCATATAACTTGGGTATCTTCAAATTTTATTAGGACTGAACCAATGGAATTTTTTTGATAATTTGGAACTATTGATAAATTCCTAGCCTCATCATGTTTTCTATTATTTTTTCTCATAGTATCATTTTACAAAATAATTAGTTTGTTACTAATTTATATTAATTACCAAAATAGATTATAAGATAGATTCTCATGAAAATTGCAGTGTTAGGAGCAGGTTCTGTAGGAAGTTACTATGGAGCCGTATTAAAAAACAAAGGATTTGATGTAACTTTAATTTGTAGAGGAGATCATTATAATCAAATATCTTCTAACGGATTATCAATTAAGTCTAATTGGGGTAACTATAATTTAGATATAAATGCGACAGACAATGTTAACAATATTAATTCTTTTGATCTGATATTTTATACACCAAAGTTATATTCAAACAACGAAACTCTTCCAATGTTAGGTAAGATATCTGATGTTAATACATTGATAATTACTATTCAAAATGGAGTAAATAGCCATAATGAAATTGCAAAATTTGTTGATAAAAAAAATATTATTCCTGCTGCAACTTTTATAGAAGCTGAAATTGAATCTCCAGGAGTAATTCTTCAGCAGGGATCATCTGCATTGGTAGAATTTGGAGAATTAGATAACTCCAAATCTAATAGATTATTAGATATTCATAAAAAATTTGATTCTAAATTCTTAAGTTTTAAAATCTCTGAAAATATTTTGTCTACATTATGGGAAAAAATGATTATAGTAGGTGCATTTGGAACTATAATGACTTCATTCAGAATGTCTTTTAGAGAATTAATTGATTCTTTTTATGGAGAAAAAATTTTAAGAGAAACTATGAAAGAAATATTAAGCATTGGTATTGCTGAAGGTATAGAATTGAGTTCCGTGGATATTGATCAAATTATTATAGGGCTAAAAGAAGAAGCCGATGAAATGACTTCTTCTATGTTTAATGATTTGAAAAATAAAAAACCCTTGGAGATTGACAGTATTTTAGGTCATGTTGTAAATCTAGCAAAGAAACATGATATTTATTTACCTCATAGTTCTNTTTTGGTGTCTTCATTGGAAAACTTTAAGAGAGGATAACCCATGATTTCTAAAATTGATAAATTGAAAAGGTTTAGTTCTCAGAATGTCATTGACGCTATGACTGTTTTAGGTTGGAATCAATCAATGATAGAGGGGCCTAGATTATTAATTGAAAAAGAGAAAATGGTGGGTAAAGCTGTTACACTTGGATTTGTTTTTTATAGAGAAGATTTATTAGAAGATTTACCTAAAGAAATAAATTCTCCAGAGTATCAAGCATTTGAATTATGTTCAGAAGATTCAGTTCTAGTAGCATCTTCTGTAGGACCTTGGGAATCGATTGGAGGAGATATAAAATTTCTTAGACTAGCTCAAAAAAATATAGCTGGGTTAGTAACNGATGGTTCGGTAAGAGATTCTGATGCAATGGAAAAATATAATTTTCCAATATATGCTCATTCTTTTACCTCAAAACAAGGACCTGGAATCATGCTTCCATATTATGTAAATCAACCCATAAATTGTGGAGGAATTCTTGTTAGACCTGGAGATTATATTTTAGGAGATATTGATGGAGTTGTTGTTTTGCCAAATATAATCTTTGATGAATGCTTGAANATAATGGAAGAGAGAGTTGAAATAGAAGAATTAGTAAAAAATGAACTGATCAAAAATCCNGGCTCTCCAGGAAAATATTACCCATTTAATGAGCTTACGTATAAACTATATGAAGAATTTAAAAAAAAGAGAAAATAAATTATTACTGGAGTTATGACTATGACAGTTGAAGGAATGGCATTTCATCAAGGGAACAAAATTTTATTAAAAGATGCAAAAGTTGGAGTTATGACTCACGCATTGCATTATGGAACTGCTGCATTTGAAGGAATTAGAGGTAACTGGAATTCTNATAATAACAATATGGTAATTTTCAGGTTAAAAGAACATTNTGAAAGACTTTTACGAGGAGCAAAAATTCTTCGTATGAACCTTCCATATACTGCAGAANAACTTTCTGAAATTACTGTTGATCTTGTAAAATCTAATGGATATAAGCAGGATGTTTATATAAGACCTTTAGCTTATAAATCTCATGAATTAGTAGCGAATTTAAAATTACATGAGCTTGAGGACGATTTAAGTATAATAGTTATTCCTTTTGGTGCTTATATTGATAACGATAAACCTATTAATTGCCAAACAAGTTCATGGAGAAGGCCTGAAGATACAATGATGCCAACTGGAGTAAAGCTTTCAGGTCTATATACAACAAGTATACTTGCGAAAACAGAAGCAGTTTCAGCTAACTTTGACGAAGCAATTCTTCTAAACTTTGACGGTACTGTATCAGAAGGAAGTGGAGAGAATTTATTTATGATTAAAAATGATGAAATCATAACTCCTACAGAAACAGATAATTGCTTATTAGGGATTACAAGAGATTCAATAATTGAAATTGCAGAAAAAGAATTAGGATTGAAAGTCACAGAAAGAAAAATTCATAGGTCAGAATTATATTTGGCAGACGAAGTTTTTCTTACAGGAACTGCGGCTCATGTTACATCAGTAGGGACACTAGATAGTAGAAAAATAGGAACAGGTTCTATTGGTGAAATAACTAAGAAATTACAAGANCTATATTTTTCAATTGTCATAGGTAATGATTCAGTTAAAAAGAAATCNGATTATTCTAAATGGCTAACTTCCTTTAGTATGTAATAATTGATAATCGTTTGAAGTTTTTTCATCAATAACATTTTTAGGATTATCATAAAGCATTTGGTTCAATTTGCTTGAACCAACTATTTTTGAAATTTCATTTATTTGATCTTCAAAAATATCATCGTTATATTGATGATAGTTATTGGTATCTGACGCAACAAAATCATAAATGCCAGTTTCTAAAAAATCTTTAGATTTAATCATAGAGGTTTCTCCAAAATATGATGAAAATGAACCTAAAGATAATTGAAATAGAACACCTTTACTTTTCAATCTTTTAAGATTATTTTTTTCAAAAATTTCAAACCTCTCGGGATGAGAAATTATAGGTATCATTCTTTTTTCCAAAATTTTATTTAATATTTCCTCAGTAAAATTTAAATTTTTATTGTTGTTGATATCTATCAGTATAAAATTTGATTTAAGAAGTGTTACTTCAGATGATTTTTTTTCTAGTCTTATGATTAGATCTTCATTCAAAATATTTTCAAAACTTGAAAATTTCTTTTGAGGATTAGCTTTTTCTGAATTTTTATTTGAGTAGTTTAAGATTAGGTTTGAAAACTGGTTTTTTATTTTATTTTTTTCTCTATTTGGAATATATTTCTCTGAAAGTATATAAATAATATCCGAAAAGAATTTTTCAGATATTTTTTCCATTTCAATTAATTTTATTGGGTCATAGAAATTAAACTTTTTATTATTTATGTCAATCATTAAGATCTTGCTTCTATCATTCTAAAAGATTCTCCATACTCAAAGCTCATGCTTTTAGCCGATTCCTGTAATCTTTTTATTATATTTTTCCCATACTCTGACCCTAGACTCAAGCCAGGNAACTGNCTTTCATGNTTGGATAATGATTCAACTTTTTTTTGTTCAAAAGATGTGACATTTACACAAATATTGGGTTCATCACTGCCCCAAAATAATAATTTTTTCACTTTATATGGTTGGATATTTTTATCTATTTGTTCAGGAAAATGTAGATGATCTCTTGCATATGGATAAATAGCATCCATAACAGAAAATCCTAAATTTCTATGGTCTCTATGCAAAAAGTTTTTCATTCTAAATGGATCGTGAGTAAATATAATTTCNGGTCTAAATTTTCTAATGTTATANACTAAATCAGATAATAAAGATCTATTTGATTCTAGTTCTCCATCAATATAGTTNAAAGATACTATTTCCTTAACNCCTATGACTTTTGCAGCTTCTATTTGTTCATTAGATCTGATGCCAACTATTTTTTTACTAGTCATCTCTACGTCATTNGATCCACTTGAGCCTGTAGTTCCAAGGACATAAACTACCTCAGTTCCATGAGAAACCCATTTTGCAACAGTTGCTCCTGTTCCAATTTCTGCATCATCAGGATGCGCAAATACTACCATTGCAGTTTTAGGTATTTCTAAGAATTCATTCATTTTTCATCAATAATCTTTTTTATATCATTCAATTATTTCATTCTATTAGAAAAAAAATCAATATAGAATATATGTAGAAATATAAACTTAGGGAATATGAAATGAACACTATTGATCTTGAAATTGACAATATTTTAGAAAATGAACAAAAACGNCAAAGAGATTCAGCAGTATTTATAGCATCTGAAAATTATGCTTCAAGTTCAGTTAGAAAATATACTTCATCAATATTAACTAATAAATATGCAGAAGGTTATCCAGGGCAAAGATATTATGCTGGATGTGAATTTGCAGATCAAGCTGAAAATTTAGCTATTGAAAGAGGGAAAAAAATCTTTCAAAGTAATCATATNAATGTTCAGCCTCATTCTGGTTCACAAGCTAACATGGCAGCTTATATTGCTTTACTAAATCCTGGAGATAAAATCCTAAGTTTGTCCTTAGATCACGGGGGACATTTATCGCATGGTCATAATGTAAATTTTTCTGGAAAAATATACGAAATTCATAATTATTTTTTGGATAAAGAAACTGAAATGATAGATTTCGAATCACTTCAAAAAACCGCAGAAGAAATTAAGCCTAAAATTATAATTTGTGGTTTTTCTGCCTATTCGAGAATTATTGATTTTCCAAAGTTCAAAAAAATAGCTGAATCAGTAAATGCACTTTTGATGGCAGATATTGCTCATATAGCAGGTTTGATAGTTTCAAAACAGCATCCTTCACCAGTAAACATAGCAGATATAATTACATCTACAACCCATAAGACTCTTAGAGGCCCAAGAGGAGGGATTGCAATTATTAGTGATTCTCTTTCTAAAAAATATGATAGAGGAATTTTTCCTGCTGTACAGGGTGGGCCTATTATGAATAATGTACTAGCAAAAGCTGTAGCATTTAAGGAAGCTTCCACTGANGAATTTATTCAATATTCAAAAGANATAATTAGTAATGCAAAATTATTGTGTGATTTTTTTAAGNAGAAGAACTTAAGAATTGTTTCAGATCAGACCGATAATCACCTAATGTTGATAGATACTAGATCGGTAAATCTTAATGGTGCNGAAGCTGANGAAAAATTAAATTCAGTTGGAATTATAGTAAATAAAAATGCGATCCCGTTTGATCCAGAACCTCCAAAAATCACATCTGGAATAAGAATAGGAACTCCTGCAATTACAACTAGAGGAATATCTCAAAATGATTTATTGGAAATTGGAGATCTTATATATGAAACTCTTACAACATCAGATAAAAATAGCTCTACTATAAAAGATCAGGTAAGTAAAATTATGCATAAATTGCCACTTCCATAAATAAATCATTTATATTTAGAGCATTTATGAAGAAATCAATGTTATAATTTTATACATCAGAAAACCAATTGAAAAAGGGAAAATTTTGAAAAGATATGAATTAATGTGGATTATAGGTGGCATCTTAGATGACCAAGCTGCTGAAGAATCTTTATCAAATGTAACTAAATCTATATCATTACCTAAGAAAAGTAAGGTGATCAAAGCAGAAATTTGGGCTAAAAGAAAATTGTCTTACATAATCAATAATTTTGAAGAAGGAACATATTTTCTAGCTGAATTAGAGGCAGAACCAGTGGTAATTGCTCAATTAGAAAACATTCTTAAAGAAAATGAAAATGTAATACGTCATTTAATAACTTCAAAAGAAAAATTCAAACCCTACAAAGTTAGTTCTAAATAAGGAGATAAGTTGAGTCTAAATCAAATATTACTTATAGGAAATTGTGGATCTGATCCAGAGATGAGGTACACCCCAAATGGTTCAATGGTTGTAAACTTTAGCTTAGCTGTAAATTCCTACAGAAATGGCTCTGATGGAGAGCAGATTCAAGAAACAGAATGGTTTAGAATTGCCTGTTGGAATAAAACTGCAGAATCAGTAAATCAATTTCTTCAAAAAGGTTCTAGATGTTTTGTAGAAGGAAGATTTAAATCAAGTACTTATACTGCNAATGATGGTTCTCAAAGACAATCAAATGAGGTTACAGCTTTTAGGGTTATTTTTTTGGATAGAAATGCTGAATCCTCTGAAGGCGCTGGAAACTTCACTCAAAATATGAGTAATCCTCCAGCAGAAAATAATCAACCGAATGATATTGGAATGAATCAGGCACAGACTTCTCCTNAAAATGAGACAGATGATGCTGAAGAATTACCATGGTAGAAAAGGAATAAAATGACTACAAATAGACAAAATACTAGAAGAAATAATTTTTCCTTCGACTTTAGAGCTAGAAAAAAACCTATTTCTAAGGTTATAAAAGGTTTACCTGTTGATTATAAAGATGTTGATGTTTTAATTTCTTATATTTCAGATAGAGCGAAGATTACAAGTTCTTACAGGACTGGTAACTCGGCAAAAGATCATAGAAGTTTAACAACAGCTATAAAAAGAGCTAGGCACATGGCTTTACTTCCTATCTCTCATGAACATGAAATTGTTAGAAGCTCAGTTGAAGAAGCTACAGCAGAAAAAACTGAAGAAGCTACAGCAGAGACAACTGAAGAAGCTACAGCAGAGACAACTGAAGAAGCTACAGCAGAAACAACTGAAGAAGCTACAGCAGAGACAACTGAAGAAGCTACAGCAGAAACAACTGAAGAAGCTACAGCAGAAACAACTGAAGAAGCTACAGTAGAAACAACTGAAAAAAAATCTGAAGATTCTTAAGTTTCTAGAAATTTTATCAACAGAAATTTGTTCTAATGGCTAATGAAGATAACACACAATTATTTAAAAATTCTGAGGTAGAAGACTCCTTTGAGCTTGGTAGAAGAAGTATTACCTCGAATAAAGGTAAATCAAGATTTGAGTTATTAGCTGATAATAAAAATAAATCTTTTATATTTAGACCTTTTTTTTATCTAGGATTTTCTGTATTTATATTTTTATTCTTAATTTTGGCTTTTTTCTATTCAGTNACATATATAATTCCACCAATGAAAGATGCAATTAAAGTTGGAGATGTTACCTATACAAGAGGGGATGTTGTTAAGTTTATAAGGTTTAACCAAAGAATAACGGAAGACTTAGGGATGGAGTTTGAAATAGGGAATTCTCTTTTTGAAGCATTAAGGGTTATTTTAGAGGGAGAGTTGGCATATCAAGTAGCTCCCCGGTTTGGAATATCTGTAACTTCAGATGAGGTTGATAGAAGAATAGAAGTTTTAATGGGATTTATTTCTGTGGAAAATTCAAAAGAATATAAAGCAAACGTAAGTGAATCTTATAGACAATTTTTAAATAAAACTGGATTGTCTGATGATGAATATAAAAACTATATTAAGCGGACTATTTTTAGAGAAAAATTAAGAAACTTAGTTGCAAGAGATATGTCTCGAATTCAACCCCATGTAGAACTATATGAAATTATTTTTGAATCTCCAGATGTTTCTGTAATTAACTCTATTGAACGTAAACTTACTATGGGCTCATCCATAGAAAATATAGCATTAGAATTTTCAGAAGATAAAGAAGTATTACGAACTAAGGGTAATATTGGATGGATGCCTCGNGGTGTCGATGAAAAAATAGATAGATTGGTTTACTTCAATGAAGGAAAAGAATCCATCCCTACTCCAAATACTTTTATAACAACTCCATATAAAAACTCTCAAGACAAAGTTTTTGCTTTTTACTATATAAATGATTTTTCTGATGCTAGAGAAATTGAAGAAAAATACTTTGAACAACTTGCGGATACGGAATTTGAAAATTTTATTAATTCATTCAATGAAGAATACAATTTATGGATGGATATTAATAGTGATATTTATAACTGGATTAATACAAAAGTATTACTTGCTTCAAANTCAGAATTTTTAGATCTTGAAACTGAAGAAACAGAGCAAAATGTTTATCAACCTCCATCTCAATAAAATAATATATACTTATATTATTCTTATATTATGAAGCTATGAGCAACAGTTTATTTAATCATTATAAAAAATTTTTACCTATTACATCTAAAACTCCAGAAGTGACTTTAGGAGAAGGATTTACCCCNTTAGTAAAATCAAACAATCTTTCAGAAAAATACAAATGCGAGATGTTTTTTAAATTAGAAGGATGTAACCCCTCTTCCTCTTTTAAAGATAGAGGAATGTTTATGGCTGTTTCAAAAGCCATCGAAAAAAATAAAACTAAAATCATATGTGCTTCTACTGGAAATACATCTGCCTCTGCTGCAGCTTATGGAGCAAGATATAACCTTGAGACAATTGTGATTATTCCATCAGGGAAAATAGCTCTAGGGAAGCTATTGCAAGCAATGGCATATGGTGCAAAAGTTATATCAATAAATGGCAATTTTGATCAAGCATTAGATGCTGTTAGAGAGATATCTGATTCATTAAATTTAGAAATTGTAAATTCTATAAACCCTTTTAGATTAGAAGGACAAATGACAGGTGCATTTGAGATAGTAGATGAACTTGGTTCAAGTCCTGATTTTCAGTTTATGCCTGTTGGTAATGCAGGAAATATTAGCTCATATTTTAAAGGTTATAAAATGTACAAGGCTGAAAATAAAATCTTAGACTATCCAAGATTAATCGGAGTTCAAGCTGAAAACTCAGCTCCTTTGGTTGATAAAAAAATAATCAAATCTCCTCAAACAATTGCTAGTGCTATAAGAATTGGTAATCCTGCCAGCTCAACTCTTGCTAAAGAAGCTATTTCTCAAACCAAAGGTGAATTCTTAAAAGTATCAGATAAGAATATTATTGAAGCCCAGTCTTTNCTTGCCAAAGAAGAAGGTATTTTTTGTGAACCCGCTTCTGCGTCATCTCTAGCAGGATTTTTAAAATATTCAGATTCAAATAGTGATTATATTGGGAAAAAAATAGTATTTATTTTAACCGGTAATGGGCTTAAGGATCCAGAGGTTGCTCAAAAATATTTAAAGTCAGAAATAATTAAGACTTCTTCTAAAATTGAAGATATATCTGATGCTATAATTTCGGGAAAGTCTAAAAGCTTTTTTAGTAGATTTTTTTAATGGAGAATATTCTTGAATAATATAAAATTAAATCAAACGTGGAATGATTTTGAGAGAANTTGTCTACATAAATCTCCTTATGATTTACAAATCTGGAAAGAAATATGGCTAAATCATTTTTCAGAAGGATATGATTTTGCATACATAAAAAATTCTAATTTTTTCATTCCTATAAAATATAGAAATTCTGAAGCAAGTATCATTGGTGATAAGGACATTGTTGACTACAACAATATCTTACATATGGAATATACAAGAAATGATTTTGAAGATCTAATAAATCAAATCTTTAATTTAGATATAAATAAATTGATTCTAAATTCTATATCTGATGATTCTCCAACCTTTAAATTTCTTACAAATGAAAAAATTCTAGATAATTATAGTATAAATTCTCAACANGAAGATGTTTCTCCTTACTTATCCTTACCAAATTCTTGGGACGAATATTTAGCACTTTTACCCAAAAAAAAGAGACATGAATTAAGAAGAAAAATTAGAAGGCTTGAACAAAATTCTGATTTCTCATCTGGAGACTTAAGCACATTGGAATATAAAGATGAGATATTAGGAGAATTTTTTAGGCTCCATAAAATTAGTTCAGATGAAAAAAATCTATTTATGACTCCCAAAATGGAGCAATTTTTCACAGAATTAATTATTAAGATGTTAGAAGAAAACTCTCTAGCATATTCTTATTTAAAAATAGATAATAAAACAGCAGCTTGTTCTATTTCATTTTTACATCAAAATAGTAGATTTTTGTATAATTCAGGCTTTGATCCATCTTATAATAATTTTTCTTCTGGATTATTAAATCATGCATTTGCAATAAAAAGATCAATAGAGAATAAATTAACCGTGTTTGATTTCATGAGAGGAAATGAGAGATANAAGTACGATTTAGGTGCAGTAGACAAAATTCTCTATACTTTTGAAATCTCAAAAAATGACTAAAGTTTTTACTATTGTATCTATCCACTCTTGTCCAGGCCAAAAAATAGGTCTAGGTAANTCAGGAGGTCTTAATATTTATGTCAAAAATCTTCTTGAATTTTTACTTAAAAAGCAACAAAAAGTTTTTTTAATTTCTAAGAAACATGAAAACTGTGATTTTGAAACTGATTATAAAGATTTTAAGTTGATTCATATTGATTTAAGTGAAAAAAACTTGTTTCTGAAAAACATATCAGATCAAACAGATGTATTGATTAGTAATTATTATACTTCCGGAAATTTTTCAAAAAAATATTTTAATAAAAAAAGTTTATTGAAAATTAATATATCTCATACTTTAGAATATTTGAAAAAAGTACATTATGAAAATTATAAAATCGATCAAAAAAGAATTGAAATAGAAAAATCTATTTTTAAATTTTTTGATTTTACATTATCTTTTTCTAAGGTTGAAAGAGATACATTGGTAAATAAATATTTACTTCCTGAAGAAAAAATAATAAATTCAACTCCTGGTTTTGATAGAAAATATTTCTATCAAGATAAAGAAAATTCTAAAAATAGAACTGTAAAACTGAATTCTAATGAAAAATTAATTCTTTTTGTTGGGAGNAATGATTACTTAAAAGGGCTAGATATAGCAATAGATAGTATAAAGATTCTTTCAAGNCAAAATGAATCTATAAGACTTGGAATAGTTGGAGGNGATTTAGGCTCTGATAAACAAAAAGATTTAGAAAAAGATTTAAATGAAAAAAAAATTTCAGAAAAAATTTACTGGTTCGGCTCAGTTCCCCAAAATAAATTAAGGGACTACTATAAATCTTCTAGCTTAGTTATAATCCCTTCAAGATCTGAAACGTTTGGAATAGTATGCCTTGAGGCGCTATCTTCTGAAACACCAGTGATAGTATCAAAAACCGGTAGAATGCAAGATTTTGTAAATCATATGAGGAATGGAATAGTGCTTGATATGTTGTCTAGCCGAGAACTTTCAAAAAATATTATAAAGTTTTTTGAAAATATTGATAAATTTATTATTACTGANAATGATCATAAAAANTTAAAAAAATTCGAATGGCAAAATGTTTTAGAAGATTTGTATAAAAAAATCAGTATTTAATATTGAACCAATCAAGTTCACTGTATTTATTAAAACCTAAACTTTTATAGATTTTCTTTGCAGGTTCATTTTCATTATCAACTTCTAGATATATCAATTCACAATTATTTTTTATTAAATTATTTAATGAAGAAATTATTAATGGTTTTGCTATTCCTTTGCTTCTAAATTCTTTTTTTACTCCGCACATTGATAATCTCCCTTCATGATTTTCGAGATTTAATTGTGTCCAAGCATATCCTAACCATGTGTTCTTAATATTTTTAGAAATTTCAAAAAAAGAATTAATTTTTCTTTTTTCTAAATTTTGTATTTCTAGTTTAAAATCATTCAAATTATTAGCTTCGTAACCATATTGGTCTGCAAAGCAGTCATTTTGAATTGTTACTAGTTCTTTATAATAATTTTTATAATTTACAGACTCAAATATAGATAAATCACTATTTATTTTTCCAAATGATTTGTTTCTTTTTAATTTCATNAAATTATAAGTTCTTATGTAATCAAAAAAATANTTCTCCTNAATCTGATTTTTTTCAGAATTTCTGATNCCAATTTCTAGTTTGTTTGATTTTGTGAAATCCTTAATAGTATTGATATTATTCTTGATTTTTTTTAAGTCATANGTCATAACTATAGATCTTTTTAATGAGTTTTCGTTTTTAATAAGAAAATAGTTTGTTATTTTGTTATTCTCGTACTCAATTGCNAATCTATATTTTTTATCTTTTATTAACTCATCTATCTCTTTTTCAAAATTCTTTTTATCTTTTGAAAAATCTAAAAATCCATGGGTTGGTAATTTATAAAAAAAATTATAGAGTTCAGAAATTTCTGGATTTTTAATATCTTTGGTTTTTATAATTTCCATAAAAAAAGGAGTTTAATAGCTATTTAGTCTATATAGTTATATAATAGAAATCAACACGATGAATAGGAGTAGTAGTTAATTATTTTTCTTAGAGAGTTGATGTTTGCTGAAAATCAATAAGAATAATTAATGAACTCGCCTAGAAGTGGTTTCTCTGAAATCAAGTAAGTGAAAACGTATTTCTACGAAACAGGAAAAAGAAGTGGCATAAATTATTATGCAATAAAGGTGGTACCGCGGGGTTATCTCGTCCTTATTGAAAGGGCGAGTTTTTTTTTGTAAATATGGAGAAAAAAATGAAAGAAAATTTAATAAAAGGTAGTGAAATAGTATGTAAAGCTCTTATAAAAGAGGGAGTCGATACTGTTTTTGGGATACCAGGTGGAGCTATATTGCCTCTCTATGGAACCTTAAATAAATTTCCTGAAATAAAGCATATTCTTACAAGGCATGAACAAGGTGCTTGTCATGCTGCAGATGGTTATTCAAGAACTACAGGTAGAGTAGGAGTTGCATTTGCTACTTCTGGTCCAGGTGCTACAAATCTTATAACAGGTATGGCAACTGCAATGATGGATTCAGTTCCNCTTGTAGCAATAACAGGACAGGTTGGAAGGCCAGCAATAGGAACTGATGCTTTCCAAGAAACTGATATAACAGGAGCTACTTTACCAGTNACAAAACATAATTACTTAGTAATGAAAGCATCTGAAATTGGTTCTGTTATTCATGAAGCATTTCATATAGCCAGAACAGGAAGGCCTGGTCCGGTACTAATTGATATTCCTAAAGATGTATTTGATGAGTTGGCTGAGTATGATTTTTCAAAAGATTCTAAAATAAATCTTCCAGGTTATAATCCTTATTTAAAAATTGATCAAAATCAAATAGAAAATTCAGTAAAGCTTATAAATGAAGCTAAAAAACCTATTATTTTAGCAGGTCATGGAGTGATAATTTCTAAGGCTCAAAAGAAGCTACTTGATTTAGCTGAAAAAGCACAGATTCCNGTTGTGACAACATTATTGGGTATTTCTGCTTTTCCAGAGGATCATATTCTTTCTACAGGGTTTCCAGGAATGCACGGAATGGCATATGCTTCAATAGCTCTTGATGAGGCAGATTTGATTATTGCTATAGGATCAAGGTTTGATGACAGAATTGTAGGTAATGCAAAAAGATTTGGGAAAAATTCAAAGAAGATTCATATTGATATTGACCCAGCAGAGATAAATAAAACTGTAAAAATAGATGCTCCTATTTTAGGGGATATTAATGAGGTTTTAGAATTACTAAATCCTAAGGTTGATTCTCAAACTCATACTGAATGGTTGAAAGAAGTAGAACATTTTAAATCTGAACATCCATCTTTAATGATCCCAGAATCTGAAAGTTTACTTGGACAACAAGTNATTAAGACACTATCNGACCTTACTGATGGTAATGCTGTAGTATGTACAGGTGTTGGACAGCATCAAATGTGGGCTGCCCAGCATTATAATTTCAAAAAAAATAGTATTTGGCTTTCTTCCGGAGGTTTAGGAACTATGGGGTATGAAATACCAAGTGCTATAGGAGCTCAAATTGGAGCTCCTGATAAGACAGTTTGGTCTATTTGTGGAGATGGAGGATTTCAAATGACTGTNGGAGAATTAGCGACAGTGGCTGAGAATAATCTTCCAATTAAATATGCTATTTTGAATAATAACCATTTAGGTATGATTACTCAATGGCAAGATATGTTTTACAATGGACAAAATATGCATGAAACTTACACAGGGAATCCTGACTTTGTAAAGCTTGCAGAGGCTTATGGTATTAAGGGAATTAGAGTAGAAAATCAAAATGATTTGGAAAAAGCAATAAATGAAGCTAATAATCATGATGGTCCAGTTGTTGTTGATTTTGTAATTGAAAAAGTAGATTATGTTTTCCCTATGATTCCTGCAGGCGGAAGTGTAGATCAGCTTATTGAGGAGGAAAAAAAATAAATGACTGAAGGTATTCACAGAAGAACAATAGTAGCGCTTGTTCATGATAAACCTGGTGTTCTTGCGAGAATTTCAGGTCTTTTCAGAAGAAGAGGTGTAAATATTGAAAGTTTGGCTGTTGGCCATTCTGAGCAAAAGGCCTTTTCTAGAATGACTTTTGTTGTTGGCGGTNCAGAAAATTCAGTTAAGAACATTTCTTCCCAATTAAATAAACTTATAGATGTTGTTGAAGCTTCTGATATAAGTGAAAAAAATATTGTGTGGAGAGAGTTAGCACTTATAAAAGTTAAGTGTAATGAATCTCAAAGAGTAGAAATTTTAGAATTATCTAAGGTATTCAGAGTAAATGTTGTTGATGTAGGAATTAGTAACATTACTTTTGAGCTAGCTGGAGGTAAATCAAAAATAGATTCTTTTATTGAACTATTAGACCAATTTGGCGTTATAGAAGTCATGAGGACAGGTAGAATAGCAACATTAAGAGGAGCTACAAAAATTGGCATAAATGATGGAGAGTTTGGTGAATCAGATAATTCAGATATTTATATAGCTGATAAAGATGCATCAGGCTCAGTATAAAAATAGAAAGAAGGAGAAAAATGGCAAAATTATATTATGATAAAGATATTGATGATCAAATACTAAGAGACAAAACAATTTCTGTTATTGGTTATGGTTCTCAAGGGCATGCTCATGCGCAAAATCTTAAGGACTCAGGATTTAATGTAATCATTGGTTTGTATGAAGGATCCAAATCTAAAGAACAAGCTGAACATGATGGATTTGAAGTTTTTAGTATATCTGATGCAGTAAAAAAATCTCAACTCATTAGTTTGTGTATCCCTGATCCTTCAATGAAAAAAGTATATAACGAGGATATAAAAGATAATTTGGATGAAAATGATATTTTGCTTTTTGCTCACGGATTTGCAATTTTATATGATGAAGTAAAACCTCCAGATAATGTGGATGTAATCATGATTGCACCTAAAGCGCCTGGCCATAGAGTTAGGGCTGTTTTTGAAAGAGATTTAGGAGTTCCATGTCTTATCGCAGTTGATAAAGATTTTTCAGGAAATGCTCATAAAATTGGATTAGCTTACGGAAAAGGTATTGGTGGTGGAAGAGCAGGTATTTTAGAGACAACATTTAAAGAAGAAACAGAAACTGACTTATTTGGAGAACAGGCTGTATTATGTGGTGGAGTTACAGCTTTGATTAAGGCTGGTTTTGAAGTATTAACTGAGGCTGGTTATCAACCGGAATCAGCTTATTTTGAAGTATTACATGAACTTAAACTAATTGTAGACTTGATATACCAAGGTGGATTAGAAGGTATGAGATATTCTGTTTCTACTACAGCAGAATACGGAGATTACACTGTAGGACCTAGAATAATTGATGATTCAGTAAAAGATGCNATGAAAAAAGTTTTGGATGATATCCAAAGTGGAAGATTTGCTAGAGAATGGATTGCTGAAAATGATGAAGGTCTACATAAATATAATGATCTAAGAGAAGCGGACTTAAGTCATCCAGTTGAAAAAATAGGTAAAGAGTTGAGATCTATGATGCCATGGTTGGAATCAACGACTTAATAATTATAAGAGAGCATATAGTATGGTAGAAAAAAAACAGACAGATAAACTTATTGTATTTGATACAACCCTAAGAGACGGGGAACAATCAGCAGGAGCCTCTTTAACTTCACAGGATAAATTTAGAATTGCATCTCAGTTACAAAAACTAAATGTGGATGTAATTGAAGCTGGATTCGCAGCTAGTTCTCCTGGTGATTTTTCAGCTGTTAGGCAAATAGCTTTAGAAGTCGAAGGTCCAACTATTTGTACTTTAGCACGAGCAGTTAAAGGAGATATTCAATCAGCAATTGATTGTGTAAAAGATGGACTTAAACCAAGAATTCATACATTTTTATCCACTTCTGATATTCACTTGATGCATCAAATGAANAAAGATAGAGAATCGATAATGTCTATGGCTATTGATGCTGTCAAACAAGCTAGAGATTCTGTTGATGATGTAGAATTTTCACCTATGGATGCTTCTAGGTCAGATCCAGAATATTTGTATGTGATGCTTGAAAAAGCTATTGATGCTGGTGCTACAACAGTAAATATTCCAGATACAGTAGGATATTCAAATCCAGAAGAATTTGGAAAATTGATTTCAGGTGTNTTTAATAATGTATCTAATATAGATAAAGCGATAGTGAGTGTTCATTGTCATAATGACTTAGGAATGGCTGTAGCCAATAGTTTGTCTGCACTAGAAAATGGAGCAAGGCAAATTGAAGGATGTGTTAATGGCTTGGGTGAAAGAGCTGGTAANGCAGCTTTAGAAGAGGTNATAATGGCGGTTAAAACTAGGCCAGATCATTACAAAGTTTCAACAGATATAAATACTTCTGAGATAGGACCTTCAAGTCGTCTTATTTCGAATATATTTGGATTCCCTATTCAATTTAACAAAGCTATAACTGGTCAGAATGCTTTTAGGCATTCATCAGGTATTCATCAAGATGCNTTCTTAAAAGAAAGAACAACCTTTGAAATTATGCATCCTGAAGAAGTAGGATGGAAAGGTGATGCAATTGTACTTACTAAAGTATCTGGTAGAGCTGGATTGAAATCAAGACTAGAATATTTGGGTTACAAAGTAAGTGATGAAGAATTGCTAGAAGTATTTAACAACTTTAAAAGCTTAGCTGATCAAAAAAGAGAAATAACCGATAAAGATTTAGAGTCATTAATGAGTGAATTTCACAGAGAGCTTGATACTACTGAAAACTTTAAGGTAATAGATCTAGATGTTATTTGTGGTAACAAAAGAGATCCTGTTGCAAATATTACTTTAGAATTACCAGATGGAAAAATTGTAAAAAGNTCAAAGACAGGAACTGGCCCTGTGGATGCTGTTTGTAATTCTATAGATGATATAACTAAAATGGATGTAAGCCTNACTGAATTTTCTGTCTCTTCAGTAACAGAAGGAATAGATGCTTTAGGTGAGGTTACAATAAGAATTGAAAAAGATGAAACAATTTACACAGGTCAAGGATCTGACACAGATATAATACTTGCAAGCGCAAAAGCTTATGTTAATGCAATAAACAGATATCTGATTATTGAATCTGTGAATTTATCATAAAAATAATAGAAATATAAGAGATTTAAGAGGAGAGTTAAATGTCTAATAATCTAACAATGTTTGAAAAGATTTGGCAAAAACATATAGTTGCTGAACCTAAGGATCAACCTGAGATTTTGTATATTGATCTGCATTTAGTTCACGAAGTAACATCCCCCCAAGCNTTTGAAAGTTTAAGAATTAATAATAGGAAAGTTCGTAGGCCTGAACTTACTATTGCAACTGTTGATCATAATATTACAACTGACGATACTAGAACTGAAGAAATAAAGGATGAAATAGCAAGAAAACAAGTTGAAACTATACGAGAAAATTGTAAATCAAACGGAATAACTCTTTTCGATGTTTGGGATAAAGAGCAAGGTATTGTTCACGTTATTGGGCCTGAACAAGGATATACCCAACCCGGAATGACAATTGTTTGTGGAGATTCACATACATCAACTCATGGTGCATTTGGAGCATTAGCTTTTGGAATCGGAACATCTGAGGTGGAACATGTTTTGGCCACTCAGACTTTAAGACAAAGAAAGCCTAAGACTATGAAGGTTGAATTTACAGGNAGTTTGTCAAAAGGTGTTACAGCAAAAGATATGGTGCTAAAACTTATTGGACAAATAGGAACTGCAGGGGGTACAGGATATGTTATGGAGTACACTGGAGAACCTATAAGGAATCTAAATATGGAAGGCCGAATGACTATATGTAATATGTCAATCGAGGGAGGAGCAAGAGCAGGTATGATTGCACCTGATCAAACAACATTTGATTGGATGAAAGGAAGAAATAGGGTTCCTAAAGGAAATGACTGGGAAAAAGCAATTATCGAATGGGAGCAATTAAGATCTGATAAAGATGCAGAATTTGACTCATATGTAGAGGTTAGTTGTGATGATTTGGAACCATTTGTTTCATGGGGTACTAATCCATCTCAGGTTTTACCTATTTCTGCAAAAATACCNTCTCCAGAAGACTTTGATATTTCTCTTGACTCTCAGTCTTGTGCAAATGCATTAGANTATATGGGTCTAAAACCAGGAACTAAAATTGAGGATATTCAATTAGATAGAGTATTTATTGGATCATGTACAAATGCCAGAATAACTGATTTGAGAAATGCTGCTGAGATTATTGATGGGAAAAAAGTTAACGGTAATGTAAGAGCTCAAGTAATGCCAGGATCNACATTAACTAAAATTCAGGCTGAAAAAGAAGGCTTAGATGAAATTTTTAAGTCAGCAGGTTTTGAATGGAGAGAATCTGGTTGTTCTATGTGCTTAGGTATGAACCCTGATATCATTGCTCCAGGAGAGAGATGTGCATCTACATCAAATAGAAACTTTGAAGGTAGACAAGGAAAAGGTGGAAGAACACATTTAGTAAGCCCTGAAATGGCAGCAGCAGCAGCTATTGAAGGTCACTTTGTTGATGTGAGAAACTGGTAGGATGTTCTCTTTTGTCTAAAGAAAAACAAAAAAAATTTGGTAAACCTAAATCTTTTTCTAATTATTCAGATTCAAAAATTGATCCACTTCAAAAAACTAGTTTGCTATCTAGAATATTTGGGAATCAAAAAAAATTAGATGATGCTAGAAAAACTTTTTTTACAGCATATAAATTTGAATCGAATATAAATCCTCTGAGAATAATAACTTTATTACTTTTGCTTTCAGTTATTTTAGGGCTAGGAATGTTTTTTATAGAAAGAAATAATGAAAGAATTTATAAAAGTTGGAAATATCAAGGCATTTCATCTATACCGCCTTCAAATATCTCTAATTTTGATCAAGTAATAGACTTTTCCAAAAAAGAACAATTATCTAATTGCGATTCTTGGGATCCGAACAAGTTACTTGAAGGAGAATGCGATAAACCTATATCCTATGTTAATGAGATGAATGAGACACAATCTAGGTCTCAAATTTTATATATTTTTCAATTTTTGCTAATGTTTTTGCTTTTTTTCCCTCTAGGAACTTTTTTTCATAGNTCCTTAAGAAATATAAAAACTTTGAGATACGAAACATCAGTATCTCCAGAAAAATCAATTATTTGGATTTATTTTTCAGTTTTTTTGTATTTCTTGGCAGTTTTTATATCTAAGTTTATTTCCAAAGATTTTAATGTGTCTTTCTCTATTGTTTTTTTATCTTTCTTGTTTTTATCCTATAGATTGTATAAGACCTTTATTGAAATATATAAAGGCAGTTTGATAGAAAAATCAAATAGACTCTTTTTTATATTTACAAATAAATTTAAGATATGGTTTATAAGTTATTTATCAATCTTATTTTTTAATCCTTCTATCATTACTAGATTTTGGGGATATGAGCTTAATAATATAGACGATTTAATAACCGCTACAAAGTTAATGAATTACTCTTCAATAGTAATAATAATATTTTGTTTTTTTTCTATTGTTTTGGTAGCAGAAATATATAAATTACAAGAAATAAAAAATATTAAAGTTGGGTCTATTACTGTAGATCCTTTACAATAGAGATAGGAGAAAATTATGGAAAAATTTGTTGAACATACAGGTTTGGTAGCACCTTTAGATAGAGTTAATGTAGATACTGATCAGATCATACCTAAACAATTTCTTAAGCGAATTGAAAGAACGGGATTTGGTAAATTCGCATTTTATGATTGGAGATATTTGGAAGATGGCGTCCCAAACCCCGATTTTATTTTAAATGATCCAAAATTTGATGGAGCATCAATTCTAGTAACTGGTCCAAATTTTGGTTCAGGTTCTAGTAGAGAACATGCACCATGGGCACTTTCAGAGTATGGATTTAAAGTTATTATTTCTACAAGTTTTGCAGATATTTTTAGAAACAACTGTATGCAAAACGGTATTATTACAGTCGTTTTATCAAGTGAAGAAGTGGATAAAATAATGACTAATGCTCATAGAATTCCAAGTTATAAATTAAGTGTTAATTTAGAAAATCAAAGCTTGAAAGATAATTTAGATTTTTCAGCAGAATTTGAATTTGATCCTTTTAGAAAAGATTCAATTCTAAAAGGATTAGATGATATTGGTATAACTCTTCAGCACGAAACAGATATATCAAAATATGAGTCAAAAAAATAAAAAAATCTCATTAAATTCAAAATTCATATAATTATTGATAGAATAGAAGTTAGTGAAAAATTTTCGGAGGNANTATGGAAGCAAGAGTTTGTGTTTTAGCNGGNGACGGNGTAGGAAAAGAAGTTACTACAGAATCTATGAAAGTCTTAGAGGCTATCTGTAGAAAATTTGATCATAATTTTGAATTTATACATGCTTTGGTTGGTGGAGCTGCAATAGATAAATTCAATAACCCTCTTCCTCCAGAATCAATGAACTTAGCATTAGGCTCAGATGCTATTCTTTTTGGAGCTGTAGGAGGCCCTAAATGGGATAATCCAAGCGCTGATGTTAGGCCAGAAGATGCAATCCTAGCATTAAGAAAAAGACTAGGTTTATACGCAAATATGAGACCAGTTAAAGTTTATCCAGAACTCCTTCATTCAAGCCCTCTTAAGCCAGAATATCTTGAAAATGTAGATTTTGTTATTGTTAGAGAATTAACAGGTGGTTTATATTTTGGTAGACCAAAAAGAAGAAGCGCCAGTACAAGAGGTAGAAGAGCTGTTGATACATTGGCTTATTCAGAGAAAGAAATTGCAAGAGTTGTTAGAGTGGCGTTTGAACTTGCTAAATCAAGGAGAAAAAGATTACATTCACTTGATAAAATGAATGTTCTTGAAACTGGAAGGTTATGGAGAGAAATAGCAAACGAAGTATCAAGAGATTATCCTGAAGTAGAATTGATTCATATGTTGGCTGACAACGCTGCTATGAAAATTATTACTAATCCTTCAGAATTTGATGTGATTGTTGCAGAAAATAGTATTGGAGACATCCTTTCAGATGAAGCCTCAGTAATAACAGGATCGATGGGAATGCTTCCATCTGCTAGTTTAGCATCCTCACCTCCTCCTCCTGGAAAAAGAAGAGGAAGAAGAGGTAGACCTGCTCTTTATGAACCAATTCATGGTTCTGCCCCTGACATAGCAGGACATAATGTTGCTAACCCTGTTGCTTCATTTTTATCTGCAGCATTAATGTTGAGATGGTCTTTTGGACTTCATGAAGAAGCAGACGAAATTGAATTAGCTATTAATAAAATAATTACAGAGGGATATAGGACTGTAGATATTGCTGGAGAGCAAGATCACAAGCTGTCAACTAGTCAAATGGGTGATTTAGTTGCAGGAATTATTTCAAGCGGACCTAAATAAAAATATGCTAAATCCTAAAGATTTTTTGCCTGATCTAAATTCTACTTTCAATTCGAAGGTAATTAGTGATGACGTTGAGATTTACAGAGATGAATGGGGAATCCCTCATATATCTGCAAAAAACGAAAGTGATTTGTTTTTTGCACAAGGATTTACAATTGCTCAAGATAGATTATTTCAGATGGATTTGGATCGATTGAGATGTCTTGGAAGATCTTCAGAATATTTAGGTAAAAAAGCGATAGCTAACGATAAGTTAAATCTAAAACGAGACTTTGAAAGAGTTGCAAAATCAGATTTAAAAAAAGCATCTAATAGTGCAAAAAATATGATTGATTCTTTTACAAAAGGAGTAAACTTTTATATTTCTGAAACATCTGTATTACCAATAGAATATAATCTTTTAGGAAAAAAGCCTGATAAATGGGAAGACTGGCATTCAATATTAATTTATAAAATCAGAAATGCTGCTGAGGGGTCCTTTAATGGTAAGCTTTTTTATTCACAGCTATCTAATGAAATAGGTGCAGAAAAAGCAGCTAAATTAATACCTGGATACTTCCCTGGAGCACTATTAACCTTACCTCCTGGAAGTACTTACTCTGGTCAGGTTAAAAATGCTATAGAAGAATTATCTGAAGCTGCTGAAAATTTTAAATCTATAGGAGCAATTGATGGAGAATCTAATGGATGGTCAATATCTGGAGAAAAATCTTATTCTGGATTTCCACTAGTTGGAGGTGATTCTCATAGAACTTTAGATACTCCTAATGTTTACTATCAAGTACATTTGAAATGTGATACTTTTGAAGGCATGGGACATACTATTCCTGGATACCCTGGTTTTATGCATTTTTCACATAATAAAAACGTTGCTTGGGGAATGACTCATGGAGGNGCTGATACTCAAGATATATTTATTGAAAAATTAAGATATTCAGAAAATAAAATTCAGCAATTTTATAACAATGAATGGATTGATACTGAGTTTTTCAAGAAAGAAATTTTTCCAAGAAATGAGAAAAAAATAGAAATAGATGTAATNAAAACCACAAATGGAAATGTCATTTATGGGGATCCAAGCGATCAATATGTACTTTCACTTTGTGACCCTGGAGGTTTAGATGAAGGTACTCATTGGATTGATTCAGCGTACGAAGCGATGAAATCAGAATCTGCTGATGATTTAGAAAAAGCTTTTGATAAATGGACTGATAGGACTAATAATTACCCATATGCAGATACCAACAAGAACTTTGGTTACAAATTTGCTGGTGCAGTTCCTGTAAGAGACAAGCAACATGAATGGGGGATAGCAAAAGGATGGGATGATAAATATTTAGTAAATAAAGAGATCCCAAGAGATGAATTGCCTAAATCAAGAAATCCTATAGAGGGATGGGTAGTAACTTGTAATCAACAAGTTGTAGATCATGATTATCCATATTTTATGTCTATTGCTTTTGCTCCTGAATATAGAGCGAAAGTACTAGCTAAATATATAGAAAATAATTCTAAAAATCTCAAAATTGAAAATATGCTTGAAATGCATAATCAAAAATTTTCAATTCCTGCAGAGAAAATCGTTTTATATTTCAAAGATTTAAAATTATCAGAAGATTCTTTATCAAAAACAGAAAAAGAAGCAATTGATCTACTTTTTAGTTGGGATTTTCTAATGGATAAGGATAGTTTAGCAGCATCTATATATACAGTCACTAAAGAAAAAATAATTGAAGAAATAATAAAAATTAATTACGGAAACCTTGCAGAAGAGACTATAAAATGGAAAAATTATGGTGCTGTTTCTCATGTGAGAAGATTTTTAGTTCCTTTGATAAATGATCATATTGGAAATAATGAAAGTTTCTTATTAAATAAAAGTGAAAATTGGCAAAACNTAGTAATAAATTCTTTCAAAAAGGCAATTGATTTTTTGAAATCAAAATTTGGAGAAGATATAAAAGGATGGAAATGGGGTAATCTTCATCAAACAAACCACCAACATCCATTAAGTTCTGTTTTTGAAAATTATNGTCATATTTTAAATCCTAAAAAAGCTTCTGCCAGTGGAGATGAAGCTACTCCTTTAGCTGGATCTTACGATAAAAATTATAATGTAGTAGCTGCGTCGGTTAATAGATATGCTCATGATCCAAGTAATTGGGAAAATAGTAGATGGATAGTTCCATTAGGTTCTTCNGGAAATCCTGGCTCTGAAAATTATTTTGATCAGTTAGATCTTTGGGCTAATGGAGATACCATACCTCAATTATGGAATTGGGATGAAATAAATAAATTTAAAAAACAGACAATTAAAAAACTCTAGTCTAAATTACCAAAATCTCTTTTTATATTATTTTCCTTAAATGTAAGTTCTTCTTCTTTAATTGATGTTCCTAACCCTGGTAGATTATTTAATTCAATATAGCTGTTTTCTACTACTGGATGATTATTAGTTATTTTTTTTGAAAATTCCTCTACATGTACCATATATTCATAAATTATAAAATTATTTATTACAGATGAGACATTTAAGGCAGCTGAGGCTCCTACTCCAGTGGAATTCCAACCATGAGGAGAAACTCCTATAGAAAAAGTTTCAGCCATAGAAGCAATTAATGTCAATTCTAGAATTCCTCCCGTGTTACAAATATCTGGATTAATAATATCTACAGCTCGGTTTTTACAAACATCCTTAAACATATTTCTTGAATATAAAGCTTCACCGGTTACTATAGGTACAGTAGTTATATCTTTTACCTCTTTTATTCCGTCTAAATTTTCTGAAATACATGGTTCTTCGATCCAAAAAGGGTTATATTTTTCAATCTCTTTAGTGAAAATTTGTGCTTTAGAAACGGATAATCTTCTATGAACTTCTATTAAAATNTCAATTTCAGGGCCAACTGATTCTCTAACAACCCCTACTCTTTTTGAAGCTTCAAATAGAATGTCATTTTCTGGCCAGTCTTCCCATGGTCCAGTAAAAGGATCAAATTTTAATGCTTTGAAACCTCTTCTATTTACCATATCTAATGCATTTTTAGATAAATCTTCTTCTTCTAAACTTGTGGCCCATCCATTAGCATAAACTTTTATTTTTTCTCTTATTTTTCCACCAAGCAAATTGTANACAGGTTGTTCGTAATATTTNCCTACAATATCCCACATTGCAATCTCTATCCCACTAACTGCACACCAAAAATCCATAGATGGTCTTTTATTTGAAAAATCCCTTTGAGCACCTAAAATAAAGTTTCTTATATTTAATGGATCATAATCAATAAGATATTTCTTCATTTTTTCTACATGAGAAGTAATTTGTGTATCTCTATCAGATTGTGAGTAGCACTCACCCCAACCTGTAATACCAATATCAGTTTCTATTTTTACAAAAATTAGATTTTTCCCGAAAAATTTTATTGATTTAGAAAAACTTTCATCAACACTAATTTCACCTGGATTTGTGATAAATATTTCTAAATTAGTTATTTTCATTTTTATTCTCTTCTCCTAATTAAATTGAACTTCAATATTTCCTATTTTCTCTATATCTATTTTTATTCTGTCATTTTTTTTCACCCAATAAGTTTGTACTATAGACCCTAGGGTAATGAGNTCTCCTGGTTTAGGATAATTATTATTACTAAAATTAAAATCTAAAAACCATTTCAAAGCGTTTATGGGGTCTTCTAAAATATCAGATCCTTTCCCTTCTCCTATAATTTTATTATTTAATGACATGTAACCTTTAATTTCTCTAAGATTATTTATTGATCCTATTTCAATACCATGTCCATAAACAACTGAAGAAGCAAAAAAGTCATCAGCTATTAAAATTGATGTTTCTTCTTTTGTATAATCTAGCCATCTGTCATCTACTATTTCAATTGAAGGAACAACTCTATCAATAATTTTTTCAATATTTTGATTCATATTTATATCAAAATCTTTNGATAGAATTACAGCTATTTCACACTCAACTCCGGGTCTGATAAATTCACTAAAATTTAATTTTGTGGTTCCTTTATATATATTTTTTTTCATTACTCTACCTAAGCAAGGCGAAGGTATATTTAGGTATTCTTGCATAACCTTACTTGTACATCCTATTTTCCATGCTGTAAAATCTTCGACTTTAGAATAATGATCATATATTTCATTTTGAATAGAATAACCATCTGAAATACTTAAATTTCTTTTTTCTTTTTCTGTTATTTTTATTTTTTGGTTATTTTGTCTGAAATTGATAATGCTTTTAGAAATATTGTTCATAAAAAAATAATTTATACTGTAATTATGAAAATAATAATACCAAGACTTATAATATCAAAGCTTATAGAACACTCATTAATTGAAGATCCAAAAGAATGTTGTGGATATTTGATGGGTAAAGAAAATGAAGTAGAGAGTATTTTTAACTGTAAAAATATNCATGAAAGTCCCGTAAAGAGATATTCTGTTGACCCTTTAGATCAAATTTCTGCTGAAAAGTATGCTGATGAGAATAAATTAGATGTTATTGCTATTTACCATTCTCACACTCTTTCTCAGGCTTATCCTTCGCCAACAGATGTTTCAAACGCTGTAGAATCTGGATGGACTCAACCTATCTATGTACTAATTTCTCTTGTGGAAAAAACAAGACCAATAATTAGAGCTTTCAATATATCAGAAGATAAATCAGTTGAAGAGGTTATAATAGAGCATGATGGTGAAGCATATATTAGCCCTACAGAGAATTCTTAATCAAAAACCACTCTATTGAATCTGATAAAGCCAGCCAACTAGCTTCTATTATGTTGGATGAAGCTCCAACTGTAGTCCAAACATCTTTATCATCGGATGATTCTATTATCACTCTAACAACTGCTCCAGTACCAGTTCCTTCTTCCACAACTCTTACTATATAATCTGTAAGTCTTATTTTGTGAATTTCTGGGAAAGTATCAATTAGACCCTTTCTTGTTGCTTTNTCTAGTGCATCAACTGGTCCATTTCCTTCTGCAGCAGTGTGAACAATTTTGTTCTTGGTTTTTATTTTTATAGTAGCTTCAGATAGCATTGGATGTTCCTGATCATTTTTTCTCCAGCCTGTTCCTAGTGATCCTCTTCGTTTATTTTCAATAATAACCATGAAGTCTACCAACTCAAATTTAGCTTCATAGTTCGGTAAATTTCTGTGAATAAGTAAATCCAAGGAAGACCCTGCAAGTTCATATGCATAACCGGTCGATTCTTTTTCTTTAATTATTTTTATGATTTTTTCTGCATCACTATTATCTAAAATTTTTTCAAGCCCTAAATTTTCAATTCTTGTCATAACACTTTTTTTACCTGAAAGCTCAGAAATAGATATTGATGACTCATTACCTACATCTGTTGGCTCTATATGCTGAAATGATTGCGGATCAATTAAATAACCAGCTGCATGCATACCACCTTTATGAGTAAAAGCATTTTTNCCAACGAAAGGCTGGAAAGGAAAGGGNCGTTTATTCGCAACTTCAGAAACGAAATTTGAAACATTAGTTAATTGGTTTAAATTTTCATCATTTAATAATGTTTTTTTATTCATTTTTAAATTTAAATTAGCTATAACACTTATCAAATTAGCATTNCCAGTTCGTTCTCCATATCCATTAATGCATCCTTGTACTTGAAAAATACCAGCTTCAACTGCAGAAATTGTAGATGCAACAGCAGTATCAGTATCATTATGTGTATGTATTCCAAATAATTTTTCTTGTTTAAATTCATTAAGAATTACTTTTGTGATTTGATATATTTCGCTTGGTAAAGTCCCTCCGTTTGTATCGCATAGAATTATCCTTTTGGCACCAGCATTTATTGCTGTTTTTAGGCACAAAAGGGAATATTCAGGATTGTCCTTATAACCATCAAAAAAATGTTCAGCATCAAAAAATACTTCTTTATTGTTTTTTTTCAGATATTCAATTGAATCTGCAATCATATTGATGTTTTCTTCTAAAGAAGTTTTGATGATTTTTTCNGTTTGATATGCACTCGATTTTCCGACTATTGTTACAAATTCTGTATCTGCGGATAAAATTGCTTTTATAAATGGATCATTNTCAACTTTTGAACTTGGCTTTCTTGTCTGACCGAAAGATACTATTTTTGAGTTTTTTAATTTTATATTTTTTATTCTTCTAAAATACTCTTCATCTTTTGGATTTGAACCTGCAAATCCACCCTCAATAAAATCAACTCCCAGCTCATCTAATTTTTTAGTTATGAGTATTTTTTCTTCTAAGGAAAGATTAATTCCACTCTGTTGCGTTCCATCACGAAGAGTAGTGTCATAAATTTCAATTTTTTGTTGTTTTTCCATCTTGAGCTATAGTTTTTTTTTTCTATCAATTCTAATATATCTATTATTTAGTGAATAATCTAATATAAATTAGTTAAAATAATAATTAAAACTTTAGAGAATATTTTGAAAGATAAAGATAAATATTTAAATTTTGGAGAATGTTTAAGCCTTGTACCAAAGACTTTTGGTAAACCAGGGAAAAGAACTTTTTCTATTGAAATTCAATGTACTGATAATAAATTTAATTTATGGGTAGAAAAAGAGCAATTGGCATTAATTTCTCAAAATATTACAAAATATAAATCTTTTACTCAATCAGAAAATCTAAATAGTTCTGAAAATGATGAATTCAAAAATTATAAAATGATTGATTTTGCACTTGAATTTATTGAATCTTCAAATAGTTTTGATTTTTATTTCGTTGGTGTGGATGATGATGATAAAGGANTAGCTGCCACTTTCTCTTATCAAAATAAATTTGCTCAATCTTTTGCAGACAAAAGCCTAAAAATAATCTCTCAAGGCAGACCTATTTGTTCTCTTTGCTCAAATCCAATTAATCAAGACGGTCATTTTTGCATAAAGTTAAATGGGCATATTGAGAATATAAAAATTGTGTAATTTAGATATAGAAAAGAAATTGTTTGATTTTTCTGTAAAATCTATAAGAGAAATTAAAAATGGTTCAAATAAAGTTTTTTTATGTGAATTGTTGGGTGATAATGATGAAAAAATGTTATCGATTTATAAACCTATTAGAGGGGAAAGACCTCTTAGAGACTTTTTTGTAGGGAATTTATCATCAAGAGAACTTGCAGCATATGAAATATCAAAGTTTTTAGGTTGGCCTAACCTCCCTCCTCTNGTAATTAAAGAAGGGCCTTTTGGAGAGGGAAGCTTTCAAAAATTTATAGATCATGATCCTAAAAATAACTATTTTAATNTATTTAANGATTTTCATGAACANCTGAAGTTAGTAATGATTTTTGATTCAATAATTTTGAATACTGACAGNAAAGCAGGGTCTATTATTTTAGACGACAAAAATAAAATTTGGGCAATTGATCAAGCATTAACATTTAATCCTTTTACTAGGCTAAGAACAGTGATGTTTGAGTATAACAAGATGGAAATTCCTGAAAGGATACTTTCAGAGATAAAACTTTTGATTCAAGACCTTGAAAATCAAAAAGAACTTTTTATGAAATTATCAAAGTTGATATCTGAAGAAGAAGTTGAGAGTTTAATTGAAAGGTCAAAATTAATACATAGAAAAAAAATAATTCCAGAACTAGATCCTTACGTCAATGTCCCTTATCCTTTGATTTAGAATTCATCGTAAGAATAAGTACTTTTTGAACCTTCTAATTATATTTTTATTTTGTCTCCCATTTGGTTTAGTGTTTTTTAGTATGAAGGTTTCTATTTCTTTATTAGAGGCAAAGAATTTTCCTCTCCATTTTTTTAATTTTTCAAGATCATAAAATCCATTTGCAAAATATTTTTTCCATGGGTTAATATCTTGCCAAATATTTTTATTCATATTTCCAAAAAATATGCTTTTTTTAGATTCCTTTATCAATATCCAAGCTGCTGCAAAATCCCAGCAAAAAGCATATCCTGATAATGCCAATTGGGCATTTCCGTTGGCTACTAATGCTATTTCTGCAGCTGCAGATCCAAGGTTTCTTAATTCTCCTGATTTTTTGTAAAATTCATTTTTTATCACATAAGATAAGTTAAAATATGTTGGTGCAAAGGAAAGAATGCCAGGTACCGGATATCCTTGAAGTTTTTGTGTGTTCTTTTGTGAAAAATTTGATGTTATACCTTTTCCTTTAAATGCATATATCACTGAATTTTTATCCCATGGTAATCCAACAGCTCCACCTATAATCTCATCTTTATACATAATTGCTATAGATACACAAAAAAAAGGAATCTGATTAATAAAATTCTTTGTACCATCTATAGGGTCAATAATCCATAAAAAATTTGATTTTACTTTTTTTTCTTCTTCTCCTTCCTCACCTAATATTGCGTGATTTGGAAAACTTGATTTAATTTTATTTACGATTAAATTTTGAGAATTTAAGTCTATTTGTGTGACTGGGTTGTCTCCTACTACATCATTCTTATCCTCAATATTAAATACTTCTTTTGATGATTCTCTAATAAGATTTAATGAGTCTTCTACGCATTCAAGTAGAGTATTTTTTATTTGGGTCTCTAATTTTTTATCCATAATGTATATATTACTAGTATATTCTTTATAATGATAAATGATAAAAGTCTAATTTTTTAAGAGGAAATTTTGTTTAAGTTATTTCAGAAAAATAATTTTCTAGAGGATTTGTGGAAAAATTTTCAAATACTTTTGAGTTTGAATTCCCAAGAAAATAATCATTTAAAAATATCAAGTAAATCAGGACTTCTGGTATCAACTCATAATAATAATGAATTTACAAAAAATATTAGGATTAATATTAAGNGTATTTTGAATGAAGGAGATTCATCTACAGAAACTAATGTTGAAGTAGTTGAAGATAGTTCTGATATGCATTGGTTGATTTTAGAAGATAAAAATATTTATGATTTGATGTCCTCTTGCTACACGACTTTGAATGCTCTTCACTCCAAAGGTTCTCTTCCAAATATTTTAGCCTTAGTAATAAAACTTGAATATTTCATTCAAGAAAATGAAAAATCAATAGTTAATTTGATTTATAGAACAGATACAAAAAGTTTTTATCCATTTATACCGATTTCCCAAAATCCGAAATCTAGAAATAAAGATTTAGAGAATAAATTAGCTCAATTCTTGAGAAAAAATAAATTAAAAATTGAAAGCTCAACAAAAAGTTGGTTGGGAGTTTGGGGCATTCCATTTTGAAAATCGCGATAATTGAAGATTCTGGAAATATTTTTTCTGAAAAAATAAAAAATATTTATAATGAAGATTTAGAATTTGTTTACGAATCAAAAGATGATTTTAAAGGANTAATTATCGTTTCAAGAAAATTAAACTTTGATCAAAAAAATATAATTCATAAATCTAATATTTTAAATTTACCTATTATTGGTATTCAAGATGGATTTGATGCTTTGAATTTATTTTTTGGAGGGAATCAAAGTGTTGAAACTAAAGATTCTGCTTCTCAAATTTTCCTTAGTCCAGGAGCCAAACTTTCTCATATCGTAGGAGGATCTGGATGGGTAAAAGGGGATTTAGAGTTAATAAAAACAATTTATAGTAAAGATTTATCTGAAACTTTTTTTTCATCAATAATTTCAGATAAAGGTGAAATATTAGGATTTGAAAAACCAGGCGAAAAATGGCAATTTGGATTAAGGTTTGATATTTTATCNCAAGAAATTCCAAGAGGTTTTGAAAATATTCTGAATGTTTTTTTGGATAAATGTAGCGAATAAATAAAATTAAATCTACTAACTATATCCTCGCGCGCTTGCGCGCGCGCGTGGGAAACTATAGTTTATATATATACAAATAACTGAGGTAGATATGGTTTCTGACANCTTAGGTGACATCCGAGATGTAAACATACAAGATGAGATGAAAAGTTCATATTTGGACTATGCTATGAGTGTAATAGTTTCAAGAGCCCTTCCGGACGTAAGAGATGGCTTGAAGCCAGTTCAAAGAAGAGTTCTTTATGCAATGCATGATCAAGGNATGAGGCCTGGTTCTTCATANAAAAAAAGCGCACGATTGGTTGGAGAAGTATTAGGTAAATATCATCCACATGGAGACAGTTCTGTTTATGCTGCTCANGTAAGAATGGCTCAGCCTTTTTCAATGAGGTATACATTGGTTGATGGGCAAGGAAACTACGGTAGTGTTGATGGTGATCCTGCTGCTGCTATGAGATATACCGAATGCAAACTTTCTCCTATAACAGAATCTTTATTGGGGGATATTGAAAAAGACACAGTTGATTGGGTGGATAATTTTGATCAATCATTAAAAGAGCCGTCNGTTTTGCCTGCTATTATGCCAAATTTGTTGGTTAATGGAGCTTCAGGTATTGCTGTTGGTATGGCAACTAATATCGCTCCTCATAATTTAAGTGAAATATGTGATGGGATTGCAATGGTCATAGATGACCCTCAGGCAAACGTAGATGATCTTATGAAAGTTGTAAAAGGTCCAGATTTTCCAACTGGAGCTGAAATTTGGGGTTTATCAGGAATTAGAGATGCATTTGCAACTGGAAGAGGAAGAATTATGGTTCAGGCAAAGCACATGATAGAAGATGTAAAAAAACAAGATAGGCAAAGGCTTGTTTTTACTGAAATTCCATATCAAGTAAATAAAGCGTCTTTGATAATGAAGATAGCAGAAATGATAAAGACCAAAAAATTAGAAGGTGTATCAGAAGTAAGGGATGAATCAGATAGAAAAGGAATGAGGGTAGTCCTAGAGTTGAGAAGGGGNGCTTCTTCTAGCTTGATTTTGAATAATCTATATAAACAAACCCAGCTCAGATCTTCTTTTTCAGTAAATATGATAGCTCTTGTAGATGGAACTCCTCAAATTTTAAATCTAAAGCAAACTATTAACCATTATGTTNCTTTTAGAGAAGAGGTTATTAGAAGAAGAGCTGAATATGATCTTAGAAGAGCTAAGGCTAGGTTGCATGTTCTAGAAGGTTTGAGAATTGCTATTCAGAATCTTGATAGGGTAATTGAATTGATAAGAGCATCAGAAGATGTNGAAGCTGCAAGAAACTCATTGATGACAGAATTTGATTTAACAGAAATACAATCTCAGGCAATTTTAGATATGCAGCTAAGAAGGCTTGCTGCACTAGAAATAGAAAAAATTGAAAACGAATATAAAGAATTAACAGAAATAGTTGCAGATTTAGAAGATTTGCTGTCAAACCAATCTAGGATATTAAGTGTTATAAAAACAGAAACCCTTCAATTGAAAAGAAAATATGGAGAAGACAGAAGAACTCTTATCAATGAAACAGATTTAAGAGAGTGGAAAAGAGAAGATATGGAGCCTCACCAAGAAGTAGTTATTACTTTGTCTAANGGGGGTTATGTAAAAAGGATTCTGTCAAGCACTTACAGGGCGCAACATAGAGGTGGAAAAGGTGTTAAAGGTCAAAGAATGACAAAAGATGGTGATATAGTTCCGTATATACAAGTTGCTGATACTCATGATACCTTATTGTTTTTTACTGATAAAGGTAGAGTTTTTTCTCTAAGAGTTTTTGAATTGTCTGCAGATCAATCAAGAACATCAAGAGGTACTCCAATAGCAAATATAATTAATCTTGGCCCTAGTGAAAAAGTTACTGCTATGATGACTGTTTCAAGNTTACTAGAGAATACTTATCTTATTATGGTAACTAAAACTGGAAAAGTTAAGAGGATGCATTTGCCTCTACTTAGAAATATGAATAAAGCGGGCTTAAATACATTTAAGTTAGGAAAAGATGAATTAGTTTCTGTGACATTAGCAGATGAGAATGAGGATGTAGTCATAGTAACGAGAGAAGGCCTTTCAATAAGATTCCCTTCTTCTCAAATTAGGCCTACTCAAAGAGGAGCAGGTGGAATTAGAGGGATTAGGATGAAGACTTCACAAGATGTAGTTGTTTATAGTGATGTAGTAAATGATGATGGATACTTACTGATTGTTGGTAGAAGAGGTAAAGGCAAGTTAAGTGCATTTAGGCATTATAGATCACAAAATAGGGGAGGATCAGGACTATTAACTTTGAAAGTGACTTCCAATACAGGTAAAGTTGCAGCAGCAGCTATTGTAAGCGAGGAATTAGTAGAAGATTCTGAAGGTAAGCTNTTTTTGCTAACTGATAAAGCTCAAGTTTTGAGAACTAGATTAGGAGAAATCAGAAGAACAGGTAGAGTAGCTCAGGGAGTAAAGATAGTTGATCCGGGGCCTGGTGATGCAATTAGTGGAATTCGAGTTTTAGAAGACAGGAGAAAAGCAAGAGAAGAAGTTGACTTGGAAGAACTGGCTAAAAATACAGAAAACACTGAAGAATTAGAAAACACCGAGGAAACAGAAAACACCGAGGAAACAGAAAACACTGAAGAAACAGAAAACACTGAAGAAAAATAAATGATTGATGAGATGGATTTTAGAAAATCTTGGAGTTTTTTCCCAACAGGGGTNTCTGTTTTAGCTGTAAAAAATCAAAATGATATTATTCATGGAATGACAGCTAGTTCAGTGATGAGTATTTCTTTAGATCCTCCAATAATAATGGTTTCAGTTGGAATTGAGAGATCCATACTTAAAAACCTTGAAACTAGTGAGTTTATTTCAGTATCTTTACTTTCTAAGGATCAATCAGATATTGCAAATTATTTTTCAAAGGCACATAGTTCTGATAACGATTTTTTTTACCATAAAAAAGATGTTTTTTACATAAAAGATAGTCTTTGTTACTTTATGTGTAAAAAAAATAATTCTATAAAAATAGGTGATCATTTTGTATATTTTCTTGAGGTTAAGAAATTAGAATTTAAAGATAAGCCNCCTTTGGTATGGTACAAAGGTAAATTTGAAAATAGCTTATGAAAATTGCATGTCTATCTCTTGCTCCACTTTACGGAGAATTTGTACTTGGTGGTTCTCAAAAAGTATTAAATGACATTATTTTAGGGTTAAGAAAAAACAATACAAATGTAAGAGTTTTTTCTCCAATTGATTCAAATATTTCTGAGAATATATTTATAGGAGATGTAAAGATAGAGAAAATATTGAATCTTTCAGGNAATTTTCCTTCTCCTTTTGAGGTCCCATTGTTCGAACTACAAGAATTAAGTAGAACATTATCAAGGATTTCTGAATGGGCAGATAGAATATATCTTCATGGTGATGGATGGTTTTTGCGAGATTATTTTTTAGGGAATAAAATTATAAGTGGAATTCATGATTTAGTTTATCAAGAGTCCTTATCTTCAGTATTTTCTTTTATTTCTAATAAAATCATTGTTCCTTCAAAATATTTATTGAATACAATTCACTCTTCTATAGATAGNAAAAAATTTGAATCTAATAATTATTCAATTATTCCAAATTCAATTTCTACATTTAATAATAGTAATTTTAAGAAACCATTGGATGAAAATTTAATTCTTTTATTTCCTCACAGACCAGATCCTAGAAAAGGTTTCAATATAGCTATCCAGATTGCAAATGAGTTTGCAAAAACAAAAAATTGGAAAAAAGTTATTTTAAAGTCATCTAGATTTAATGAATCTTTAAATAAGGACAAAAAAAATTCAGATTTTAAAAATGAAGATTCTTATAAAGAATTTATTTCTAATAATGGTCAATTGATTNTTAATGATTGGATCCCATTTGAAAAAATGGGAGAATTTTACTCTTCTGGAGACTTAACTTTATGCCCTGGTGACTTTATTGAATCTTTTGGTTTGGTGCCTCTTGAATCAGTTGTAAATGGTACTCCTGCTATTTGTAGTTCTGTTGGTGCCTTTAGAGACCTAAGAAATATTCCTGGTATTGAAATAGTTCCTCATGGAGATATAAGAACATTTGTTAAAAAAGGAATTGAAATAATAAATAATAAAGATCATGTTTCTGAGGGGCAAACTTATATATTAAATGAATTNTCACAAGAAAAAATGATTGATTCTTATATAGAAAATTTTTCTCAACCAGATTCTAAAGAAAACCATGACTTTAAATACGTGCAATCTGAGTTAAAGAATTTATATCTTGCCCCTTGGTGTTCATTAGAAAACAATATGATTTATCATGATTATTTAGGATGGATGTCCGAAACCAANGACAAAATAAAATTGAAAAATTCAGAAAAAATACATGTTGATAGTAATATTATTGACTATTCAATAAATAAAAGAATTTTAATCCCTACTTATATTGATGAATAAAGCAAAGAAAATTTTACTTTTTTTGTGTACAATTAAGTTTTGTACTTCCTTTGATAAGGTGAAATTATGGACTATGCAATTATAAAAACTGGTGGAAAACAATATAGAGTTAGAGAAGGAGATTCTCTAACAGTAGAAAAGCTTGAAGGAAATTCCGGTGATAGCGTGCTTTTTGAGGATGTTTTAATGACTTCCTTAAAAGGAAAAATAAATATAGGNGAGCCTATAGTTAAAGGGGCTGTCGTAAAAGCAAAAATAGAAGAACAATCAAAAGCAAAAAAAGTTATTTCACTTAGATATAAAAACAAAACAAGGCATAGAGTTAAAACTGGACACAGACAACAAATTACAAATGTAGTTATAGAAAGTATTTCAATCAAGAAGGCAAGGAGTAAATCTAGTGGCACATAAAAAAGGTGGAGGAACTAGTAGAAACGGCAGAGATAGTGCCGGAAAAAGATTAGGTGTAAAAACCTTTGGTGGTAAATTTGTTACAGCTGGATCAATTATAGTAAGACAGCGAGGAACTAAGTTTTTACCTGGAGAGAACGTAGGACTTGGAAGGGATCATACTTTATTTTCAAAAATTGATGGGATTGTTTCTTTTGATTGGGCATCCAAAGGTAAAAGACGATTAAATGTTTATACCGATGAAAAGGTGAAAAATTGAAGAAAGATACTCATCCAAACATATATGAAACAGAAGTTATTTGTGCATGTGGATCTGTTGCGTGGAAAACTCTGTCTACCAGAGAAAAAATTTCTGTAGAAATATGCAGTAGTTGTCATCCTGCTTGGACTGGTGAACAAAGAATAGTTGACACCGAAGGTAGAGTTGATCGAATGAAGAGAAGATATAATCTTCAATAATCTCATAAGCAATGAAAAAGCATTTTTATGGTGGACAAGCTGTTATTGAAGGGGTAATGATACGGGGAATTAAAAACTGTGTTGTTGCGGTCCGAAATAAGAATCAAGATATAATTATAAATCAAATTAAATTACCTTCATTTACAAATTCATCTTTTAAAAAAATCCCATTTGTAAGAGGGCTACTTATTCTAGTAGAAATGATGGTTATTGGATTCAGAGCTCTTTCTAAATCTTCTGAAATAGTTGAACAAAATGAAGATAATGATCTTTCTAATTTAGAGAAGTTTTTTTCATATCTTTTTAGTACTTTTTTTCTATTATTTGTACTTTCTATTTTTTTATTATTACCTTTATTTTTATCGGATAGAATCGTCTTTGTTGAAGATAATTTTGTAATTAATAATATTATTGAAGGTTTAGTTAGATTAGTATTTTTTATTGGATATGTTTACCTTATTGGTTTAAATAAAGATATTAAAAGAGTTTTTGCATATCATGGGGCAGAGCACAAAACAATTGCAGCTTACGAAGATAATCAAGAATTAAATTCCAATAGTATAGTTAAAATTCAAAAATATAACAAAGAACATCCTCGGTGTGGAACAAGTTTTATTATGACGGTAATTTTAGTTTCAATAATACTTCATGTTTTTATACCGCGAGAACCTATTTTTCTTTTATATTCTTCTAGATTATTTTTGTTCCCAATTATAGCTGGTATATCATATGAANTGATAAGATTTTCAAGCGTTACATCGGAAAATTATCTTTCTAGATTACTTTCTTATCCGAATATACTAATGCAAAAATTGACTACAGCAGAGCCAGATGAGGATATGGTTGAGGTTGCAATCGCTGCAATAAATGAGTCAATAAGGCTAGATGATTCTGATTAAAATTATTTTTTGTGTCGATTAGATAATTCATCTACAACTTCATCAAAAGATATTTCTTCATTAGCTAACAGTACTAAAAGATGATACATTAAGTCTGCAGACTCATAAACTAAATCACTTCTTTTTTCGGCTAGAGAAGCTATTATAACTTCTGAAGCTTCCTCTCCTAGTTTTTTACTGATTTTCTTTATTCCTTCATCGAAAAGTTCTGTAGTGTATGAATTTTTAGGTTTTTCAATTTTTCTTGTTTGAATTAATTTTTCCAAGTATTCTATGCTGAAATCATTATTTTCAGAATCTTCTATAGATTTATCAAAACAAGACTCTTTTAAGGTGTGACAAGTTGGACCTGCAGGTTTAGCAAAAATAAGAATTGAATCGTTGTCACAATCTAGTTTTATTTGGTCTACCTCTAAGTAATTTTTACTAGANTCGCCTTTCTCCCAAAGNTTTTTTCTTGTTCGGGAATAAAACCATACTTTTTTTGTTTCTAGAGTTTTATCATATGATTCTTGGTTCATCCACCCCAACATTAATACCTTTTTTGATGAAGAATTTTGGATGATTGCAGGAAGTAAATTATTTTTTTTAAAATCAGGATNCATATCATTCATTGATTAAAATTTCATAAAGTTGAATTAAGTTTGAAATTCTAATCATATTTTTTTCTTCTTTTATTTCATTATATACTGATCGATCTATTAGAAATGGTNTCATTCCAACTGAACTAGAACCTAAAACATCATCATACTCTTTATCCCCAACATACCAACAATCTTTAGGGTCTAAATTATTTTCCTTTATGAATTTCAAAAAAATTCTTGGATCAGGTTTATATAATTTTGCAGATTCAGATGACAATATATAATCAAAATCAAATTCTATTTTACTTAAAACAGGGTTTAAAAAATCATTATCTGCATTTGAAATTACTCCTAATTTGCAATGATTAGAAAGTTTATTTAAGTAATCAGAACTATCTTTATATGGTTTATTTTTTCCCATATTAATTACGCATTTATTTGCTAAAATCTTAGGGTCGCCTTTAAGCTTTAGTCTAGATAATACTTTTTCAAAACAATCTGCCCATGCTTCTTCATAGGTTTTAAAATCTGGATTTAGATTTAAATCCTCTAGGTTTGTTCTGACTTTTCTAAATAATACTTCATCACTTTTCCAAGTATCCCAAAGTATTTTAGGATCTACATTCCAATCATTCTCTTTAACAAAAAGCTTAAATAAATCTATCCAGCTTGTTCTATCGTTTTCAACAATTGTTTCAAAGCAATCAAATATAATTATTGATGGAGTATCTTTTTTTATCATAATCTCACCTGAATTTTATTATTATTTAGAAAATCTTTTGCTTGTTTTATAGAAAATTCTCCATAATGAAAAATACTTGCTGCTAAAACAGCATCNGCATTTCCAACAGATAAAGCTTCAACTAAATGTTCTAATTTACCTGCTCCTCCGGAAGCAATTAAAGGGATTGAAATTTTTTCATTGATTTTAGATAAAAGCTCTAAATCATATCCATCATAAGATCCATCTCTATCCATGCTGGTTAATAATACTTCTCCAGCCCCATTTTCTTCTACAATTTGTACCCATTCCATTACATCTATATCCGTAATATTTCTTCCTCCATGTGTAAAAACAATCCATTTATNACCTATTTTTTTTACATCTATAGCACTAACTACACACTGAGATCCAAATTCATTAGAACATTCTGTAATTAATNTTGGATTACTTATAGCTGATGAATTAATGGAAACCTTATCAGCGCCAGCCTCTAGCATTATTTTCATATCTTTTATTGCTCTTATCCCNCCACCAACAGTAAGAGGTATAAAAACTTGAGAAGAAACTTTTCTTACAACATCTATAAGTGTTTTTCTATCTTCGTGTGTTGCAGTTATATCAAGAAATACTAGCTCATCCGCACCTTCTTTATTATAAAATTCTGCTAATTCTGAAGGATCACCTGCATCTCTTATATTAACAAAATTTGTTCCTTTTACAACTCTCCCACCATCTATATCCAAACAAGGTATTATTCTTTTACTTAGCATAGTTTTTTATTGATTTAGTAGCTTATTAAGGTCAATTTTACCAGTATAAATCGACATACCTAAAATGGCTCCATCAATTCCTAGGTTTTTTAATTTTGAAATATCATTTATATCTGAAATGCCTCCAGCTATATACAATTCTGATTCACAAATTTTTCTTAAATCTGAAATATACTTAAAATTAGGGTGCGTTAAAGTACCATCTTTTTCAATGTCAGTATAAATAAAGTTTTTACAACCGTTATCTTGCAATTCAATTACAAGGTCTTTTACATCAATTCCTGCATCTTGCAACCAACCTTTTGTTTTCACTTTTCCATTTAATGCGTCAATACTTACAATTATCTGAGAATTATATTTTTTTATTGCCTCTAATACGTCTGATTTATTTTCTAAAGCAGCAGTTCCAAAAATGATTTTACTTACTCCTAGGTTTAAAAAAGATTCAGCTTTTTCAAAAGTCCTAATTCCTCCTCCAACTTGAATCTTTAGGTTTGTGTTATTGATTATTTTTGTTATGTTATCTTTGACTGTAGAAATTCCATCTTTAGCACCATCTAAGTCAATTATATGAACATATTTACTTCCAATATCTTCAAAATTTTTAGCGACTTTATATGGGTCCTCATTAAATACTACTTCGTTATCATAATCACCTTTTATTAATCGGACACATTTGCCATTTCNGATATCAATTGCTGGAAATATTTTCATTCTAATTCTTTCTTGTTAAATTGATAAAATTTTCATAAATTTTTAAACCTCTATTTGAGCTTTTTTCTGGGTGAAATTGTACAGCATATAAATTATTTTTTTCAATAGAAGCTACTATTTCATTAGAATAGTTGGTTTTTCCTGAAATTATGTTTGGATCATTTGGTATACATTGAAATGAATGCACAAAGTAAAAATCACTTTTATTTTCAATATTTGAAAAAAGATTAGAATTTTTTGAATTTTCTACTTGATTCCATCCCATATGTGGGATTTTATATTTATTTTTTTTCTTATCAAACTCAGGNATTTTGATAACTTTACCTTCAATAATACCTAATCCCGGCAAGCTGCCTTCTTCAGAACTATCAAATAATATCTGCATACCAACGCATATGCATAAAATGGGCCTTCCTAGTCCATAAAATTCTAATATAGTTTCATCTAGTTTAGATTTATATATATTCTTTAAAACAGTGTCTGTGGAACTAACTCCCGGGATAATTAGTGCTTTACTTTTCAAAACCTGATCTCTTGAAGAAGTTATAACATTATCTCTCTCAAATAAATCTACTGCTTTTTTTACACTATGAAAATTTGCTGATTTTGTGTCAAGGATTGAAATATTTGGCATTAATTATTCCGTAGCTTTAATATATTCATTATCTTTGTCTATGTATCTTGCTAGTATAAAGAGTAAATCGCTTAGCCTATTTAGAAGAATAAGGTTTAATTCATTATTGAGTAGATTATTTTCTTTAACTTTCACGCATAACCGTTCAGCTTTTCTACAAATTGTTCTTGAAATATCAATATAAGAGGAGGTTTGACTTGATCCAGGTAGAACAAAAAAATTAATTTCAGGTGTATTTTTTTGAAAATAATCTATACTGTCTTCAACTTCTTTGATCATATCTTCAGATATATATCGATACTTCTTTTTCATCTCAGCATATTTATTTTTAGGACAAGCAATTTCACTTGAAATAATAAATAATTTTCTTTGAATATCCAGTATTGAATTTTCGACTTCTTGTTGGTTTTTATCATTTAGAATTGCCTTTGCTACTCCTAAGTTGGACATACATTCGTCAATAGCACCATAGCATTCAACCCTGATATCATTTTTTGAAACCTTTTCACCAAAAAGTAAAAAAGTTTCTCCTTTATCACCATTTCTTGTATATAATTTAGCCAANTCTTTTATTTTTTATTAATTATTTATATAATAAATAGTACATTTAAATTTCAAATAAATTATAAATTATTTATATATAAAAGCATTTCTTAAAAACAAAATGGAAACAAACATACCAATCAATACAATAAAAATTTCTGAAAAAGCTTGTGAAAAAGTGAAGGAATTTGCCCATAATGAATCAAGNGATAAATTTGGATTGAAAGTTGCAGTTAAGGGTGGCGGTTGCTCTGGTTTGCAGTATGTTTTGGAAATTGTAGAAGGCCCTGATGATTCAGATAAAGTTATTTCTCAAAATGGCCTNGAAGTTTACATACCTAAAAAAGCATATGTTTACTTGGCTGGAACTTATTTAGATTATTCAGATGGATTAAATGGAAAGGGCTTTGAATTCAAGAATCCAAACGCAACATCTTCTTGTGGTTGTGGAGATTCTTTTTCTGTATAGATGAAATATATAAATATTGATAAGTATAATTCTTCAATTTTTATTGACCAAAATTATAATTCCTTTTCTATGATTGGTGATGATGCTATTTCTTTTTTAGATAGNATGTCTACAAATAATATTTTTAAAATCAATTCTTCCCGAACCGCTATTACAGATAACAAAGGTTCANTAATAGATATATTAACCTATAAAGTGATTAATGAAAAAAAAAATAATTTTTGTTTCAGACATCAAAACNGATAGGTCTATCGAATATATGAAAAAATATATAATTATTGATGATGTAGAGATAAAACATAATGGTAATTTAAATAAGATTGTAATTTATTCTAAAAAATCAGAAAATTCTATAGATTTAGAAAACTTTAGTTTAATTAGTANGTATGAATATAAAGAATTTATGAGATATGAACTGTTTTCATCTGATGATGAGTTTAAAAAATTTAATAAAACTGATTATAAACACATATCAATTGACGAAAAAAATACCTTAGATATTCAAATGAGATATATAGGTATTAAAGAATCAATGATTAAGGCTAACCCTCTTGAGTTAGGACTTTTAGATATAATTTCTTTTGATAAGGGTTGCTATGTAGGACAAGAAGTTATTGCGAGACTTCATAACTATAAAAAAGTAAGTAGGGAACTGGTTCCTTTTTCTACAAAATCTGAGTTGGAAATCAATTCAAAAATTATTATAGATTCAAAAAATATAGGTAATGTTTTAAGTATTCATAAGAAAGCTGATGGATTTTTAGGTCTTTCTTTAATTAAGAAAAGGTTTTCTTATTTACTAACTGAAGAAATTATAAAAATTTAGCTGAGTAATAAAGTATCTCCTCCATCAACTAATATATTTTGTCCTATTATCATTTCTGACTCTTCATTACATAACATAACTGCAGCTTTGGCTATATGTTCTGTTAAAAGTTTTTTTTGAGTAGGATTTTTTCTTTCTAGTATTTTGCTTATATCAGATTGATTAGGAAAATGCTTTATGGCATCTGTTTCTAACATAGTTGCTGAAATAGAGTTTACTGTTATGTCTTTTTTTGCTAAATCAAAAGCCATGTATCTTGTGATGGATTCTAATGCTGCTTTTGAAACCCCTATAGAAAAATAATTTTTTAGTACCTTAGAAGATCCTGGTGAAGATATATTAATTATTCTAGAATTTTTATTCATAATATCTGATAGGTTTTTTGATAAGATCCATGGCCCTTTTGCATTTATTTGCATTGTCCAATCCCAATGTTTTTCAGTAGTTTCTAATGAATTTTTCATTACTCCTGATGCTGCATTATTTATTAAGAAATCAAGTTTAATATTTAATTTTTTTATTTCATTACTAAATCTGTTGATATCCTCATTAGAGTTTAGATTTAGCTTTTTAGATATAACATTTACACCAAATTTTTCTAGTTCTTTTATTGATTTTTTAGCTTCAGTAGAGCTTCTTACATACGTAAAAATGATATTAGCGCCTCTTTTTGCGAACTCATAACATATTTTTTTCCCTAATCCTCTAGAGCCACCTGTCAGAAGTAAGGTTTTATTTTTAAAAATCATATTGCCATTCCNCCATCTACTCTAATTATTTCTCCAGTGATATATCTTGCTTCTTCTTTGGATAAAAAAGCAGCTATAGGAGCAATCTCATCAGGTTCTCCAAATCTTTGCATTGGAATCCATGACATAACTTCATTTTTAACTTTTTCTGAGAGTACATCTGTAGTTGCGGTTGAAACATATCCAGGAGCGATTACATTAACAGTGATATTTCTAGTTGCAACTTCCTTTGCAATTGATTTTGTGAAGGAATGTATACCTGCTTTTGATGCAGAATAATTTGATTGCCCTATATTTCCTCTTATTCCTACTACAGAAGAAATATTTATTACNCTTCCCCATCTATTTTTTATCATGTTGTTTATACATAATTTTGTGCAATAAAAAGTTCCTTTAAGATTGGTATCTATTACTCTATCAAAGTCTTCTAGCTTCATTCTCATTAGTAAAGAGTCCGATATAATACCAGCATTGTTATATAAAATTTCAATGTTTCCTAACTTTTGTTCTACAGCCTTTATCATATCTTCTACTTCATTTATTTTTGATACATTTCCTTTGACTATAATTCCTTCAGATCCTAGTGATTCAATTTCTTTGAGGACGTTTTCAGCATCTTCTTTATGAGAGTTGTAGTTTATTGCTACTTTATGTCCAGATTCAGCTAGTCTTAGTGCAATTGCTCTTCCAATGCCTCTTGATGCACCTGTTATTAATGCCACTCTTGGTATATCTTCCATAACTTAATCCTTAATTTCTGATCTAATTTTTTTAATTGCTTTTTGTTGTTTTTCAACCCAATCATTTTCTATAGTTAGCTTTGCAGTATTAATTGCGTTTACTATTGTTGAAACTTTTGATGATCCATGACCTATGATTGCAATTCCATTTATTCCAAAAATTGGGCCCCCTCCATATGATTCGGATAAGACATTTGTTTTATTTAATATTTCATCTGATATTTCTTTATTTCCAGTTTTATCTAAAATTTCTTTAGAAATTTTTCTTCCTAAGCTTTCTGTAGTTTTTAAAAGAATATTTCCAACAAATCCATCGCATATAACTACATCTACTTTTTGTTCAAAGAGATCTTCTGGTTCTATGTTTCCAACAAAATTCAATGAACTTTTTGATAGTAATTGAAACGTTTCTTTGACTAGTAAATTTCCTTTTCCTTCTTCTGAGCCTACTGACAATAAAGCAATTTTTGGGTTTTCTTTATTGAACATCAATTGTGATACTTGATCACCTATTGCAGCAAAATCTGCTAATTGGGGAGCCTTTGTATCAACATTTGATCCTAAATCTAAAAGAACCATTTCAGGTGAATAACCAATAATTGGACCACCTATAGAACCTCTTTCAATTCCTTCCATAGTTCCAAATAAAATAGAAGCTGCTGCCAATGTTGCACCAGAAGATCCCATGCTTACAACTCCATCTGCATAGCCTTTTTTTACTAAACCTGCGGAAATAAAGATCGATGCTTTAGGTTTATTTCTGTATGCACTTACAGGACTTTCTCCCTCATTAACTACACCTTCAGATGGAATCACTTTCATTTTTTCTGTTATTTCTTTTGGAAATTTAGAAAGTTCCTTCCCAACTTCGTCAGGATCACCNACTAAAATTACTTTTATTCCAAAATCTTTTATAGCACTTATTGCTGCTGGTACAGTTACTTGCGGGCCATAATCTCCACCCATAGCATCTAATGCAATAACTCCTTCAAATTTNTCCATGTTTTAATCTCCTATTTGAATAACAATGAAGCAGAAACAGCTTCATCACCATTATCTTTTTTACAAATAATATTAATTTTTTCTTTCGATTTTTCTTCTAAGTAAATTTTTATCTTTTCTTCAGAATATACCGGATTTTTTAATCTTGCTTCAAAAATAGTGTTTTGAAGCATTTTTTCCGAATAAACTTCATATAAATGCTCCATAATCAATGATAAAGTAAGCATCCCATGAGCTATCCTAGACTTGAATATTGACTTTGATGCAAATTCTTCATCAATATGTATGGGATTAAAATCCTTTGATGCTTTTGCATAATCGTCAATCATTTGCTGAGTTATTTTTATTTCTAAATAATCTGAAATTTTATTCTCCTTCATCTGTTATTAAGATTGTACTTATTGATTCTCCTAATTTATTTTTGGACTCATNAGAATAAGTAATCTTAATTTTTATAAAAATATTATTTCTTCTTTCTGTTTTAGATTCTATTTTAGGAATAGCATATATTTTTTGATTTTCATTAAACTGGTGTTCCCAATGAATTGATTGATTTAAATGGATAGCCCCTTCTTCTAGTTCCACATCAGCTAGNAGTTTTCCAAAAGACATAGAAACTATTGCAAATGGAGTATGACTATTTATGTCTCTATTAGTTACAGCTTTAGAGTATAGACTTGATATTTTTTCATCTAGCAAAATTTCGTATGGTCCAAATTTATGCCCAGATTCAAAAGAATTAAAACCCATTTATTTTTTTTCCTCTTCTAAAAGTCTAGAAATATATTTATCCAAAGATTTCATATCTAATGGTCCGTTTATTTTAAATGCAAAGCTTCCATCGCTTTTTACAAAAAATTTTTCTGGAACAGCTATTACTCCAAAGTTTACGGCAGTGAATCCCTCTTTATCAATCAATATTTCATACTGAATATCATTATTTTGAATAAAATTCTCAATACTATTTTTGTCATCCCATATTGCAATGCCTACAAATTCTACTCCTCTAAAATTCCATTCCTTGTATCCATCAGCTAAAACTCCAGCCTCTTTGATGCATGGTCCACACCATGATGACCAAAAGTCTATTACAACAGGTTTCCCTTTGAAATCTTCTAAATTTACTGTCTCTCCTTTTAAGTTTTTTAATGCAAATTTTGTTCCTTCGGGTGCAGAGATTCCAACTTCTCCCATAATAGTATTTACCCCTCTGTTTATTTTTGGAGCTTTTTCGCTTAAAGTTCCAAGAATCAAAAATACAAAAAACAATAAGAAAAATAAAATAGTTATTGATATTGAGATGTTTCTAATATTTAGTTTATACATTTTTATTTCTTTTATTTTTTATATATCTGAGGCCAAAAAAAGCAACTATTATATTCAACATAACTATTATTACAATTAAGTTAATTATTTGAAAATTTAAGGAATTCGAAAGTTTCTTTAAGAAACTAGATGGGATATTGACCATTTCAAGATTTAAGTATTCTCCATTTGAATATTTTTTACCTATGTATTCATCAAATTGTTTAGATGAAATTTGAATTTTTTTATCAAATGAAATTTTTTCTCCTTTTATTATTCCGGATCCTTCGGGAATAATAATTTTGAAAGATTCAGTACCGTGTGGAAAATGTAAAGGAAAATTAAATTGAGAAGATTTGTATTTTACATAATAGCTAAAAATCAGATTAAAGTTNCCAGAAGGTATTTCTGAGGTAAGAGCAAATCCTTGAGGCATCTCTATTAAGTTTCCACTTGGTAAATCTGTCTCTACATACAGATCATAAAAACCTTCAGGTAAGCTAAATCTTATAAAATTCATACCAGTCTTTGCGACTTCTGAAAAATTTGGAACAAAAGTATTCTGATTTTCATTGGTAATTTTGACAGCTGTAATTATTGATAGAGACTGATCATTTTGGTCAACTGACAAAATAGACATATTATATTCACTTAATAGAATATCTTCTATTTTAACTTCAGATTCTGCGTTTAATAGATTACCTGAAGTAAAAAATATAAATAAAATTACATAAAGAATTGGAATTGAAATTTTACTTAATATTTTATTTTTCATTTTTATCTATAAATGGCTTTAATATTAAAACAGTAGATAGAATAGTTATGATTAAAAAAATTACTGAGAGTATTATTTCCATAATTAATCTTTCCTTTGTCTAGATGGCCAAAGTGTAATAACTGTGCCTATTAATAGTATAGGACCTGAAGCCCAAATCCACCATGCTAAAGGGTTAACTGCTATTCTCACTGTCATATTAGTTTCATCTATAAAATCTTTTGGAATGATGTATAAGTCTTCTATTGGATTACTCAATATGCCAGACCTAACACTTATCTGATTATAGTTGGGGTAATATGAATGCATTGCTTCTATTTTTCCAATAAATTTTTTATGCTCATCATAAATTGAAAACTTAGCTTTTGTAACAGAATTTCCATTTGTTAATTCTTGGTCTATATTTTCAAAATATATATTGTAGTTCTTAAAAGCTATTTCTTCTGAAATACTAATATTTGTATCAACTCTTTGGTCATAAAATTTTGTCCCAACTACACCAAAAGCTAAAGCTAAAATAGCAAGATGAACAATGTAACCACCATTTCTTCCCCTGTTTGAAATTATCGTTTTAATGAATGCAGTCAATGGGTTCATTGAGTTAGTCATTCTTGATCGGGTGCCTCCTATCCACTCCTTAAATATAATNGTTAGAACAAAGAATATTGAGCATAAAGAAATAATAGGAAAGAATTTATTTATTCCTATTATTATTAAATAAATGAAAAATATTAATGTAAGTATTATAGATGGCAAAATTCTGGATATTGTTGCTTTGAAGCTAGTTTTTCTCCAAGATAGAATTGGTCCTATTCCCATTAATAGAATAATCGCTAATAAAATAGGTCCTGCTGTTTTGTTAAAATATGGGGCAGAAACACTTATCTCTGTTCCTGTAAATAGGATAGATACAACAGGAAATAAAACTCCCCATAATATAATTAAAGAGGTAAGAACAAGTAGTACATTATTTAATAAAAATGACGATTCTCTTGATAAATAAGATTCAATTTTATTTTTACTTTCTTTAATATTTTTGTACTTGTAAATAATAGTAAAAAGACTGTATGAAGTCATCACTATCATGAATCCTAGAAATAAGAAACCTAGGGTCGAAGCTGCAAATGAATGTACTGAAACGACAGGTCCACCACGATTTATAAAAGTTCCTAATAATGCTAGAACGAATGTTAATGAAACAAGAATAATATTCCACAGTCTAAACATCCCTCTTCGTTCTTCTACCATTATTGAATGAATTAAAGCTGTTAATACCAGCCANGGCATTAGACCTACATTTTCTATAGGATCCCAACTCCAATAACCTCCCCATCCAAGAATAGTATAAGCCCACCATGCTCCTATTAATAATCCTGCACCTAATAATGCCCAAGAAATTAAACTCCATATTCTCAATAATCCAAACCAATTATTTTCTTTTTTAGAATCAAACAAAGCTCCTTGTGAAATAACAAAAGGGATTGATATTGATGCNAATCCTGACATAAGTAATGGAGGGTGGATATACATACCAGGGTGTCTCAAAAGAGGATTTATTCCTTTCCCATCTGTGTGATTTAATTGAGAAACTTCAAAAGGATTTGCAAAAAAAAGTAATACAAAAATATAAAAGGAACTTATTAAGGAAAGAATTCCACACGAATAAGCTAAACTTGGTTTTATTTTTTTTGAAGAAAAAAATAACAAANAACCACTTAGAATAGCGTGAACCAACAAAATATATAATAAAGAGCCTGCATTTCCAGCATAAAAAGCAACAAAAGTTAAAGCCCTATTCATGTCTAAACTTGAATGATTAAATACATAAATATTAGAGAAGTCATTTGATAAAAATAGTGATATCAGTGAAATACAAGATATAAAAATCATTATTATTGAAAGGTAATAACTTCTTGTTGCACTTTTTATTGTAATTTTATGTTCTTTGTAGAATCCTAAGAAAAACAGAATAGATGAATATAGAGATAGTATAAATCCTAGTATAAGAATGTAGAATCCAAAAGTATTCATTTGATTTTATCTCTTTTTATATATAAACCTAAAACCACAATTGAAAGTAGTACAGCAATAGCGGGAATTATATAAGCAAATGAGTTAAAACCAGTCATTTTAGGATAAGCTAGTACAGATTCTCCATATCTATTAATAAAATAAGTCTTAATCTGTTCTTCAGTGTANCCTTCTTCTATTTTCTTCTTTATTGTATCTTTCATATTGTTTGCAATTAATGATTGAGATTGGTCTAATGTTTGACCGTCACAAACAGGGCACATTATTTCTTTTTCTAATTTTATGTATAGACTATCTTCCGAATTATTTTGGGATGCAAAACATGCATTAATAGAAAAAACAAATATTATAACTAAGCCTATTTTNGGTAGATTATTGTAAATCATCCCATATGTAATTTACGATTGCTTTAATTTCGTCTTCAGTAAGCATATTTTCGTAAGCTGGCATAAGGCCTGCTCCACCTTTTATAAATACTACAGCATTGTCCTTAGATAGTTGAGAAGTTAATAAATTAGCTGGATTTTTATGCTTTTCACCAGTAACTTTATACCAATAATTTTCTTCATCTGTAATTTTACTAGCAGCAGGTCCATTTCCATCAGCATTATCACCNTGACAAAATGCACAGTTTACAGTATATAAGTATGACCCATCATAGTCTTCAGATGAGTCTAAGTTCATATCTAAATTTTTATCACTTCCAACTTCAGAGAATGTTACACTGTCTGGATGTGCAGGTACTCTAGGAGGTTCTTGATATTTATTAGATTGGTTGTAATGCATTTCACTGAAAATTTCTACGGGATAAGTGTTATTTTGCTGAACACAAGAAGTCAACATTACTACTAATAACGATAAAAGAATTATTATTTTTTTATTTATCTTCATATTATTAATTTTACTAGTTTAACCCTCTTTTATTTCTTCAGAACCAGATTTTTCTAATATTTTTTTAGCTTTACTAAAATCAGAATCCTCTACAGAAATTACTACACCTATATACCCTTCAGTAATCCTAGGATCATAAACTCCTGGAGCTATGTTTGGCAATCTTGATTCAAAGATTATTCCTATTACACTAAAAATCACAGCTGATAACATAGTCATTTCATACATAATGATTAACATTGCAAAAATAGAAAGAATAGGTTTTCCTCCAGTGATTAATGGATATGCTAATTGTGTTGCAGTGGTTAAAAATAGAGATAAACTGAATCCTATAATTGCACCAAATGCTGGAAACCTAAATAACCTATGCTGGGGGACATGCTCACCAAATGCTCCTTCAGGATAAGGCGTTCCTGTTAGAACATCAAATGTCCCAACTTCAAAGCCTCCTTCTTTTAGTCCATCCATGGCGTTTGCGGCATCATTTGGATCTATATATAAACCTAATAAGCTTTTCATTTTTTTACTCCTCTTCCTCTCTAAATATAGTAGGAACTGTTGCGCGACCTATTTTTATATCGTCNCTAAAAACTTCACTTTCTTTTTGTTCAAATAAAGGAACTAATGGGAAAATCCTAGAAAAAATTAACATTAATAAAGTAACCCAACAAAATGACCAAAAAAGTACGTACCATTCAAACCAGCTCGGTGAGTATGCTTCCCATGTAAATACAAAAGGGGTCCTTCTAGCTAGGCCTGGAACAATGATCAAAAATCTTTCAAGCCACATTCCTATATTTACTAATATTGAACTCCAAAACATTAATGCAATATTTGTTCTTATTCTTTTAAAAATCCACATTGGAACAGGCAAAATATATCCCGTTAGCAAGAAGGTTAAGAATAGCATATTCCATGGATACTGAAATATTTGCATTTCTCTAAGAGCTATTTCAGGTGCATCTAATCCATATAAAGCAAATAAAAGTTCTAAAAATGTGAATCCTAACCAAGCAGTTGCAACCACAGTTAGTAATCTTGCAAGTGCATCAAAATGCTCAGGTCTAATAAATTCATTCCATCCCCACCCCCATCTCATTAATGCCATCATAGTAACTACTGCTGATACACCAGAGTGGACAGCTCCTATAACAAAATAAGGAGCAAAAATTGTTGAATGCCACCCTTCTACTGCAGTTGTAACTGCAAAGTCCCACGAAACAATTGAATGAACTGATACGAAAATTGGGAGCATTAATGCTGACAATAGAATTCCTCCAACAACTTGCATTTTCCATTGTCTAGGATTTCCTCTCCAACCTAATGCTAGAATTGTGTAGAATCCTTTTCTAAATCCTGTAGTTCTATCTCTCAATACAGCTAAATCAGGAAGAAGTGCTACAAATAAGAAAAGTGTTGAACCTGTTAAATATGTTGATATTGCTATTGGGTCCATAAATAAAGGTGATCTTATGTTAGGCCATATCCCTCTAGATGCGTCATATGGAATTAACCAGTAAACTATTCTCCATGTTCTTCCTGCGTGAATAAGAGGGAAAACTAGAGCAGTAGCCAAGGAAAATATAGTTAATATTTCCGCAGCTCTTGTTACGGGCCTTCTCCATTCTGCTTGAGTTAGCCTAAGTATAGCGGAAATCATAATTCCTGCATGAGATATACCCACCCAAAAAACAAATGTAGTAATGTATAGGCCCCAATAAATTGGTCTATTAAGACCTGTAACTCCAAGTCCATACTTTATTTGAATTCCAAAAAGTACAAATCCTATAATTACAAAGAATCCTAACACTGATACAAGATATGGCCACCATCTAGGTGTTTGTAAAGTTCCGTTTAAAAGTACAGAGTTTGTATACTCTTGACTTAATCTATTTTCATTATCTCTTTGCTGCATAATTCTCCTCTATTAATCTGGCTTTGCAACCCTAACACCATGAGCTTTTATATACTTCACGGGCTTAGCCAATAAATTAAACTGTTGAATCTCCCACACTCCTATAAAAGGTACTACCCTTGAGATGATTATCACAATAAGAAATACAGAACTCACAGCCCCTACTAAAACTAATATATCCCATATGTCTGGAAATAAAGTTTTAGGTATTACTTTCAACCATTTATCATGGATAAGTGAGGGGTCAACAGACCAAGCTGGAACATATAATCTTATTCTTTCAAAAAATACTCCTAAAATAGCTAATATTGCACCGTAAAAAGGGCCATTTACAGAGTTTCTCACTTTGTTCCATATCAACCACCACCATGGAAAAATAAAACTAAATAGCATGCCTAATATAAATACATACATCATAGGTCCTCTAATTAATAAATCTAACCATGCTGTATCTGACATTGATTTACCATACCAGAAAACAATAAATGCTGAGTAGAAAAAGTATATCCACATTAGACTTGCGGCAAACATTAGTCTACCCAAAGCCCAAAATTGATTTATTGTAATGTAATTTTCGTAACCAAAATATTTTCTAACAATCCATGCAACTATAATTACAGAAGCAATTCCCCCTTGTATACCTCCCATGGCATGAGCCATTGGATAAATTGCATCTCTCCAACCAGGAACCATACTTAAACTAAGATCGATTGAAATTAATGTATGGACAAAAATTAATGTAAAGAAATAAAATGTACTCATCATTCCAATTCTCATTCTAAGAGTACTCCACTGTACAGTTGATCCAATAAATCCTCTAGCTAAAAATTTTGCTATTTTTTGTTTTGCTCCGTTTGAGTTGTCTCTTATAGTAGCAAAATCAGGTAAAGCAGAAGAATATAATAAAGCAAGTCCAACTATTGCTAACATTATTAAACTTAATGTATCCCAAAAGTGAGGACTATAATTTGGAGCTTCAAACCAAATAGATCTCCTTCTAGCACCATCAACCATAAGAGGAGGTAGTACCCAAAGTAAAGGAATCATTATTATAATATTAATAATTCCAACCGCTCCAATAATATGAGCGATTCTTGATATGGGTCTGGCCCAATTGGCTTTTGCTATCAATGGCGCAACCGCTACCATTGGAGCACCTGAAGTTGTACTCAATATAAATGCTAAAACTGCAGCAATATACCCCCATTGTGTTTGATCATCGCTTTCTAAAAATAATTTACCTAAAAGTCCAACTATTCCTAAAATACTTAATAGTGTAAGAACCCAAATACTTTTCTTTATAAACTTTCCACCTCTATTTGTACTAGAGATAAGCTCATCCTTTACTACTTTTGGATCACTAGGAGGCCAATGGAAATGTTCTTCGTTAGTGCTCATTGGTTTTAGCTTTCTCTCCAAAATTTTTATCTTTATATGGGTCTACAGTTGCCAAATATACTACATTGGGATTTGTATTCAATTGAGGCATTAGAGAATATTTTCTGTCACTTTTTGCTAATATTGAAACTTCGCTTTCAGGATCATTTAGATCGCCAAAAGTTATCGCCCCTGTAGTACATGCTTCTTGACATGCTGTTTTTATTTCTCCATCTTGCAATTGATCTCCAGATTTCCTTGTACCTCTCTTAATCCTTTGCATGCACATGCTACATTTTTCCATTATTCCTCTACTTCTAATAGTAACGTCTGGATTAAGATGGTTTCTAATTTCTTCTGGCCATGTAGGTTCCCAATAGTTGAACATTCTAACAATATATGGGCAACCATTTGCACAATATCTTGTTCCAACACATCTGTTATATACTTGGACATTTAATCCCTCATTATTATGATAGGTGGCATAAACGGGACAAACAGGTTCACATGGAGCATTTTCACAATGCTGACACATTATAGGAATAAATCTTGCTTTTACATTAGGNAATTCTCCTTCCCAGTATCTTTCAATCCTGATCCAAGACATTACTCTTCCTCGTTCAAATTTATTTTGATCGTTTAGCGGAATATTATTTTCGACTTGACAAGCTGTAACGCATCCACTGCAACCATTACATTTGTCGGTATCAATTACCATTCCCCAACTTCTATCTTTTTCAGCTACCATAATTATTCCTCTTTTGTTTTAATGAGAACTTTTTTCTTTATTTTCAGGCTTTTCTTCACCATGATCATCTCCATGTCCATCACCATGATCATCTCCATGTCCATGACTCTCTCTAAAATTTATAGATTCTTGATATTTATGATGATTCTCTTCCTCTGCTTCATGAGCTGTTTGCCCAGGTTTAACAACCAATACAGGAATCCCGGGTTCAACTGGGTATGCAGTTACATCACCTTCGAATTTAGGCATTGTTTTATTACCACCGGCTCTTTTTAATGACACTTTGGTTGATGCCCATGCAAAAGACCCAGATTTTTCATCTGTTAATCCAGATAAAATCTTCAATACGTTTGATCCTCTATTCTCAGAATACCTTCCACCTTTTTCTGTCCCTTGTCCTGTAGGAACGCAAAGGGTTCCGGGTTGTACTGCAGGATGAGGATAGGCAAGGCATTTTATTTCTCCTGAATCAGATTTCAGATAAATAATATCACCTTCTTTAATTCCCATTTCTTCTGCCTGATGAGCATTTATTTCTACCCATGTTTCCCATGCAGCAGTAGTTATACCGTCATAAGCTTCTTGAGCTAGAGGAACATTTGCATATTTCCCATCTCCCAAATTATTTGTGAATGGAATCAAATGAAATTCTTCTCCATAATTTGTATCTGAGTTTGAAAACATATTTTTATTTTCAAATTCAAAAGCATTTTTTAATCTGATTTTTTTCTGATCAGCTGTAATAGATTTATTCCAATATCCACCTCTTTGTTGAACACCGTTCATAAAAGAATTTTTATCATTTGCAATAACTGAACCAGAACTATTTGATTCTTTATATTCATTATCAAATATTTTCTTAACTAAAGACTTATTAGATCCACTTATTGATGGCTCTATATCAAGCAAAGTATCAACATAACTTATAGCTCCTGAAGCACCAGGCCCTTCTTTAACCACAACTGGTTGTTGTAGAGAAACAGTCATGTATCCAGGAAGAGGATTTGGGATTTCTGATCCCCATTCTTCAAAAAAAGTTGTATCTGGTACAACAATATCTGAAGCTTCTAATGTTTCATTCATCATGTTCCCAAAAGATATAACAGTTTCAACATTTTTCAGAGCCCCTAAAACNTCTAGAGAATTTGGCATTGAGTAAGCCAAATCTACTCCTTTGATTATTACGGTATCAACGTATCCTGCTCTCCATTGAGCTAATTCTTCCTGCCACTGCTCTAGATTATTTGATTGATTGGAACCACCTATGTATTCTTTTTCAACTTCAGGGTTTATTATTATTCCGCCAGTTTTACCTACAGATCCAAGAAGGATATTTAGAGAATATACTACATAAGTATTGAACTTTCCATTTGTGTATGCTGAAGTAGACCCACCTGCAAAAACTATACTATTTCCTTTAGAAATTTTGTGTGCAACTTCTATGATTTTTTCTTTAGAAACACCTGTTCTTTTTTCAACATCTTCTGGGTTGTATCCAAATTCGATTCTACCGTTAGGAAGTTTATTAAGAAAATCATTGATTTGGTTGTNTGGAACAAGTTTTTCTTTGATTATTACATTTGCTATAGCTAGGGCTATATCTGCTTCTGTACCTGGATAAGGAGACATCCATAAGTCAGAATTTGCAGAAGTTAAAGAAAATCTAGGTTCTACGTGTCCAAAGAAGCCTCTATTACCTGAACGTAATTCACCGAAAGCAGTCCCAAATTGNGCAGGTGAAATCCAATTTTCTATCCAATCTGCACCAAAAGATAAAACGTTATCTGCATGAGCTATATCAAAATGCGGAATTTCATTCGTTTCAAATAGTTCATATAATGCTTCGTGAAGGTTTGTTTGGTCTAAAGCTTCATAAGTTAGATATCTACCGCCTCTGCTTTCAGCAAATTTTTGAGAAATCCACCCTTCTGAACTTCTAGAAGGGTTAGTAACTACTACAATCTTTTTTCCTTTAGCTGTTGCTTCTTTAATATATTTGTCCATTTCATCAACATTTGTATTTGCAAGGATCCCATCTTTAGATCTTCTTAATTTTGGTTTATGCAATCTGTCAGGGTTGTAGTGAAGCTGAAGTGCAAAATCTAAGTTAGATCGTGCTCCTCCTCTGTTTACAGGATGGTCAGGATTTCCTTTTAGTTTTTTTATTCTACCTTCAAGAATTCTAACTAAAACTCCATCTCCTGAAGCTCCTTCAGACCATGAAGTTGCATACCAAGAATCAATTCCTCTTACGAGATCTTCAGGCATATCGACAGGACTTTGAACAATTAGTTCCTTTTCAGGAATTGAACATGCAGCAAAAATTACAGCACCAGCTGCAGATTTTCCACTTAGTGATAAAAATTCTCTCCTGTTTATTTTCATAATTTCCTCAAAATATTTCTCTTCTTAGTACTAATGATGGCAAGCTGCACAATCAGTAGGTCCTCCATTTTTTCTATGGCAATTAACACATTGCCCCATCTTTAAAGGTTCTACCTGGTAGACCTTTTCCATGCTAGCCACATCACCATGACAAGTTGAACATACCTGAGATGCAGGCACACTCTCTTTTCCTTCTAAATCTAGACGTTCTGGGACATTCCCAATTGCGGAAGGATGGTTAGTTAAATAATTAATGTGTGCTGAGTGTACAAATCTTACATGATCAGGAAGCCTATGAACCCTTCGCCAGTTAATAGGGGATGCCATTTCTGAATCAACAACAACTTGTTTATCTTCAGCATTTTCAAAAATACCTGAAGCTTCTCTTAGTTTTTTTAAATCTTCACTTTCGTAACTTCCAACTGCTCTATGACAACTTGCACATAATTCCACTGCAGGGACATGAGCTGAAGATGCTTTAGCAACNGTTCTATGGCAAAAAGTACAATCCATGCCTAATCCACCTTCAGATACTGGAGCTGCATGTTTTGTATGAGGAAAATTAATAGGCTGATCAAATGTTTGTTCAAATCCAAGAACAGGTAGTGGCTGTCCTAGCCATGCGTTGAAAAGTCCTGCTAACAAAATTGAAAATATTGCAAGTGTGGTTAGTCCACCTAATCCTACTAAAGGAATAAGAACTTTTACCCATAGTGGAGTGGTTCTGTCTAATTCTTTTATTCTATTTATAATTTTTTTTATAATTTTTTTTCTCCAATATTATTGCCAGAATCTTGGATAAATTCTTTCTAGCACTGGATATATATTGAAAAAAGCCAACAGGAAGAATGTAATAATTGATGCTAATCCGATAAATCCAATAATATAAAGTATTGGTCTAAGTTTATTAAACTTATTGCTTATAGTTTTTGAATCTACAGCAGATGGGATAATTGCATGTGCTACTAATAAAATAGGACCAGTTAAAATAGCTGATACTAGTGCTAACGTTAAGAACGTTATTGTTCTAGCTATTTCGCTCCACTCTCCAGCTGTGGGTGCAAACGGATCCAAAGTAATAGCCCTCCTGATGTTTTTTCTGAATTACATTAATCTTAGATCATTCTACTATTTTTTTCTTTAAAAGGGACCTTATTTTTATGCAAATATTTTAATTTAATTGCAATATTCTTTTAAAGGATTTTAAATTTATATATTTTTGAAAGGGATGTTTTGATTAATAAAGACAAATTGATATGGATTTATGAGACTATGTGTAGGATAAGACTTTTTGAAGAATCTATGCTTGAACAAACTTATAAAGGCAATTCTATGGGAGTCACTCATCCTTCAGATGGACAGGAAGCTGTTCCCACTGGAATATGTGCTCATTTAACAGAAAAAGACTGGATAGGGTCTACTCATAGAGGACATGGGCATTGCATAGCAAAAGGNCTTGAAACAGATAAAATGATGGCAGAAATCATGGGGAAATATACGGGAAANTGCAAAGGCAAAGGTGGATCTATGCATATAGCTGATTTTTCTAAAGGAATGCTTGGAGCAAATGCTATNGTAGGAGCTTCTATTCCTTTAGCAGTCGGAGCTGCATTAACTGCTAAATATCAAGGAAAAGAAAAAGATTCTATAGGTGTTGCATTNTTCGGTGACGGAGCCTCCTCTCAAGGAGTCTTGCATGAATCTATGAATTTAGCTTCTATTTGGAAATTACCTGTTATTTTTGCTTGCGAAAATAACCAATATGCAGAAGCAACCCCTTCTTGGTATGCTGTTTCAGTTGAAGACATAGCTGATAGAGCAGCATCATATAANATTCCAGGTGTAATTGTTGATGGAATGGATGTTTTTCAAGTATATGAAGCAGCTGAAGAAGCCGTGTCTAGAGCTAGAAAAGGTTTAGGACCTACTCTTTTAGAGTTGAAAACATATAGATACCATGGCCATTTTCATGCCGATCAGCCTGAAAAATATAGAACAGAAGCTGAAGAAAAAGTTTGGAAAAATAAAGATTGTATTAAAAGCTTTGAAAAAAAAGTCCTTGATCAAAAATTAATGACTAAAACAGAATTGAATACATTGAAAAAAAATATAGAAAAAGAAATAGAAAATGCAGTTGAGTTTGGACTTTCAAGTCCACTCCCNCCCACTGAGACATTATACGAAGATGTATACGTAAATTATTCAAATGACTTAAAAGGATTAAGATAATACTATTCAAGAGGAAATTATGACTATAAATAACCTAAATGGATTAGGTCCTGGATTTGATGTAAAGGGATCTGAAATGAGATACAGAGATGCTTTTAATAACACGCTGAGATCAGAGCTTGAACATGATGAAAATGTGCTTATAATTGGAGAGGATATTTCAGGAGGATTTGATAAAAAAACTAAAGAGCCATTAGATGCTTGGGGCGGACCATTTGCTGCTACAAAAGGTCTTGTTCAAGATTTTGGTGTAGAAAGAATAATGGATGCTCCAATTTCTGAAGCTGGGTTTGTAGGNGCAGCTATAGGAGCTGCTTTGACTGGTTTAAGACCAGTAGTAGATCTAATGTATTTTGATTTTACTACNGTAGCATTTGACCAATTGTTATCAAATGCTGCTAAGAGTAGATATATGTTTGGAGGGCAAACTAAAGTCCCTCTTACTCTTTTTGCAAGATCTGGGGGGGGTACTGGACATGCAGCTCAACACTCTAGCGCTTTTTATTCAATCTTAGCCCATATTCCTGGATTAAAAGTCGTTACTCCTTCAGACCCTTATTCAGTCAAAGGATTACTATCTGCAGCTATAAGGGATGATGATCCTGTATTTGTTGTAAATGATAAAAAATTGATTAATATGACAGGATTTGTACCAGATGAAGATTATCAAATAGATCTAGGAAAAGGAAGGTGCACTAAAGAAGGAAGCGATATAACTTTAGTTGGAATGAGCTATACTTCTATTGTTTGTAAAGAAGCTTCAGAAAAATTAGAAAAAATAGGTGTAAATGCAGAGGTTATAGATCTTTTATCTTTATCTCCATTAGATGAACAAATTGTTATTGATTCTGTAAAGAAAACCAATAGGATCGTAATAGTTGATGAAGATAATCCAAGGGCTAGTATTGCTAGTGAAATTGCTGCGGTTGTATCAGATAAGGCTTTTGATTATTTAGATGCTCCAGTCAAAAGAGTAACAGCTCCTCACACNCCAGTTCCATATAGTAAAGGCTTGGAAGATGAATTCATGCCAGATAGTAATGATGTTTTTGAAACTGTCAAAAAATTATTAGATATTTGATTTTTTTATTTCTTCAATTAGTTCTGTTTTGGAATCACAAATAACAGCTTCGTCATTAATCGCGTAAGATAACAAACTGTTGTAAGGAAATATTCCACTTTCATGTCCATCTGACCATAATGGTTGCAATGCATATTTTCCTACTATAAGATAATCAACTACTATTATGTCGTCTGGNACTTCAGTTACTTTCAATAGCTTTTTACCAGTTAATTCTTCCACACAATTAGCGCAGGCACATTGAAGTCTAAGATACTTATACGGATATATGCAAGAAATATCCTTTTGCCAAATAATTTCTAAGCCATCACTTAATCTATTTACAGCTTTTGGTTCCATAAAATAATATGTTTCTAATATGATTTTCTAACATTTGAAATAATGTTACTGAAATTCTAAAAAAAAATTATACATAAAAAAATACATAATAGGTGAAAAAATGAGCGATACTATAAAAGTTGGAATTGTTGGGGCTGGTGGAAATACTGTTTTGAAACATATCCCTCTTCTTCAAAAAATAGATGGAGTTGAAATTGTTTCTGTGGCTAATAGATCAATTAAGTCATCTAGTGCAGTAGCTTCACAATTTGAGATTAAGAATTATTATGATAATTGGCATGAAGTGGTATATGATAATGGGATTGATGCAGTTGTAATTGGTACTTGGCCATATATGCACAAAAAACTTACTATTGAAGCTTTGCAATCTGGAAAACATGTATTATGCGAAGCTAGAATGTGTATGAACGCAGAAGAAGCTATGGAAATGTATGATTGCGCTCAAACATATTCTAATTTAGTTGCACAAATTGTTCCAGCNCCACACACCTTACCNATAGATAAGACAATTATTAGGCTTATTTCATCAGGATATATAGGCGATTTAGTAAATCTTCGTGGAATGGTTACTGCAGGAAATGACTTTCCTAAAGAGAATCAAGAATTTCATTGGAGAAATAATAGAGACTTATCAGGAAACAATATAATGCAAATGGGTATTTGGTATGAAGCCATTATGAGATGGCTAGGTCCTGCAAAATCTATTACAGCAAATGCTCAAACTATTATGAATCCTAGAGTAGATTATGATGGAAACTATGCTTACACTGATGTCCCTGATCATCTTGACGTACTTTGTGAAATGGTTAGTGGAGGAACAGCTAATTTACAATTTACTATGGTTTCAGGAATGGCTCCTGAGTCTGAAATGTGGATACATGGTACTAGAGGAACATTAGTAGTAAAAACTGAGACAACTGATGATCCTGGAGCTCCTGCATTAAAACTCTATGGTGCAGAACAAGGGCAAAAAAGATTAGAAGAAATAGAAGTTCCTAATGAAGAGAAAGGTGCTTGGAGAGTAGAAGAAGAATTTATAAATGCAATCAGAGGTGAAGAAATCATTACCCATACTAACTTTACAGATGGCGTAAAGTATATGAAATTTACAGATGCTATTTTTGACTCTTATTCTACTGGACAAAAAATCTACTTAACCTAATATGAACAAAATTGACTTAAATGCTGATATCGGAGAATCTTTTGGTTCATACAANCTTGGCTATGATGAAGAGATAGTAAAATATATTTCATCTGCAAACATAGCTACTGGATTTCATGCAGGAGATCATAATTGGATAAAAAAGACTGTTGATTTATCAAAAAAATACAATGTAGCTATAGGTGCTCATCCATCTTATCCTGATTTAGCAGGTTTTGGAAGAAGAGAAATGTCTATGTCTTCTGATGAAATAGAAAACTTAATTAAATATCAGGTTGGTGCTCTTATTGGATTTGTTGGCATAGAAAATATTGAACACGTAAAACCTCATGGGGCTTTGTATAATAAGGCAGTAAATGATTCAGTTACTGCAAAAGCTATAATCAATGCAATTAAATCTATTAGCGATAAACTTATACATGTTGTTTTGGCAGGATCGTTATGGGAAAAAATAGCATTAGATTCAGGAGTTAAGGTTTCTAGAGAGACTTTTGCTGATAGAGAATTTATGTCAGATGGAACTCTATGTCCTAGATCAATTGATGGATCTGTAATAGAAGACTCAGAAAAAATAGTAAATAGAACGCTTAAGATGATTAAAGATAAAGAAGTTGATACTTTTGAAGGAGATAAGATTAAGATTGATTTCGATTCAATTTGTTTACATGGTGACACTGAAGGGGCAGTAGAAATTGCTAGAAGTATAAATAATTCATTTCAAAAAAACAATATAATCATTACTTCTATGTCGAATGTTATTTTATGAAAAATTTTTTTGTTATAAATTTTCATGGTGACTCAACTTTAGTGATTAAACTTGGTGAAGAAATTGATATAAAAACTAATCAAATGCTTCATGAGATCGTTCATCTTCTAGAAATAGATTTAAAATNCAANGATTATATTGAAGATATTTACCCAACTTTTAATAGCATAATTATTGATTATGATAATTTATTAATNGATTTTGAAAATTTAAAATCTCTGATTAATAAAAAGCTGTTAACTTTTATAAAAAAATATAAAACAGATTCTGACGAGAAAAAAATTATAGAAGTTCCAGTAAAGTACGGAAGTGAAAATGGTCCTGACTTAAGTATGATGTCTGACAAACTTAAAATTTCTGAAGAAAAGATCATAGAAATTCATACTTCTAGTTTATACAGAATATTTATGATAGGATTCATGCCAGGTTTTCCCTATTTAGGAGGACTAAGTAAAAAAATATCATTTCCAAGGCTTTCTACTCCTAGGATTTCTGTTCCAGCAGGCTCTGTTGGTATTGCAGGAATTCAAACAGGAATTTATCCTTTTGCATCACCAGGTGGTTGGAATATTATTGGAAAAACTGAAAAAAAATTATTTGACATAAATTTAAATCCTCCAGCATTACTAGAGGCGGGAACAAATTTGAGATTTGTAAAAATATGATAAAAGTTATAAATTCTGGAATACTTTCTAGCTTTCAAGATAAAGGTAGATATGGACAAAAAAAATTTGGGGTGTCTAAATCAGGATCTCTAGATTCTTTTTCTTTCGAGTTAGCTAATAGATTGACAGGGAATGACATTGACGAACCATGCATTGAAACNTTAGGAGGTTTATCATGTGTTTTTTATATAGAATCTATAGTTTCAATTACAGGGCCAATTGAGTTTTTTTCTGTAAATAATAGCTTCATTTATAAAACCAATTCTTCTATAAAGTTAAAATCTGGTGATAAATTAGATATTCCAATTCCTCAAAAAGGNAATATTTTTTATTTATCAGTATCAGGTGGATTCAAAATTGATAAAATTTTAGATTCTTACTCATATCATCAACCTTCAAATATAACTAATAATTTTAAGATTTCCTCAGGTGATGAAATAGAATTAAATCCAACAAAACAACAAAATTTATTCGTTTCAGAAACCTCTTTTTTCGAAAAAAGAATATTTAATAATGAAAAAATTAAGATTATTTATAATGAAGAATCTAGGTCTGACAAAATTAAAAACTTATTCGAAAATAATGAATTTACAATTTCTGATCAATTTAGCCGACAAGGGATTAGATTAATTGGAAANCCAATAAGTATATTTAAGGATCAAAATGAGATTTCTTCAGAAGTTTCTCCTGGTACAGTTCAACTCCCTCCAGATGGTCAACCGATTATATTATTAAATGATTCTCAAACTACTGGAGGGTATAAAAAAATAGGAGTTATCCCTAGGTTTGAATTGTCAAAATTATCTCAAAAACCGATTTCCTCTAGAATAAAATTTTCAGAGATTTCATTAAGTGATTCTATATCTGAATTTCGTGAAATGAGAACGGAATTTGATAATATCAATATTTATAATTACATAAACAGAGTACTTGAAATAAATGGTAGATTGATTTCCGTTCAAATTTTAGAAAATAATAGTATAATGTCGATATCTGATAATGAGCAATTTGACATAATCGAGGAAAATTTTGAATAATTCTATATTAGATGGATTTAATTTATTTTGGATAGGTACAAGCGTAGTATTTTTAGTTTTAATAGTACTTTTGATATCAATAAAAATTCTAACTTTTTTTGAAAAAAAGTTTTTTCAAAAAGAATTAAAGAAAAGAAAGATTATTAATCATGAAAATGAAGATAATTTAATAGATGTAGCTGCTGCCATTGCAGTTTCATTATTTAAAAAGAGTAAAATCCGAACTAATGAAATTGCTGCTGCTGTTGCTGTTTCAATGTATGAAAATAGCAAAAGTAAAACTATTATGAGTAATATAAATTCGTTCCAATCATCATGGATTACTATTAATAGATCAAGAATGATGAATAGAAAATCTAGAAGGATATAAATTGAGTAAATATAAATTAAATATTAATGGCCAACATTTCGATGTAGAAATCTTATCTGAAAATAATAGTTCTTATGAGGTGATGGTCAATGGTGAGATTCTGATGGTAAACAAAGATGTTGATTCACAAATGCCTATTTCAAAACCTACTATACCTCAACTTCCCAAAACAAAACCTTTGCAAACTTCTACTCCAAATTCTGAAAAAAAACAAGAATCTAAGATTGAATCCTTAGACTCTAAGNTAGAGGGGAATTCAATTAAGGCACTAATGCCAGGTAAAGTTTTAAAAGTTTTAGTTTCAGAAGGAGAAAGCGTTGAATCTGGGACTCCATTATTAGTTATTGAATCAATGAAAATGGAAAATATCATCTCTTCCACTAAATCCGGAAAAGTAAGTGCCGTTCATGTAAAAATTGATGATAATGTTCAGTATGATCAACCTTTAGTTGAAATAAATTAAATCTTGAGAAAATATTTATGATTGATTACATAGAACCATTAATTGAAGGAATCAATGATTTAATTTCTAACCCCAAAATGATAATAATGTGGACTATTTCAGCTTTTCTTTACTATGTAGGTATTTATAAAAAGAAAGAACCTTTATTGTTGGTACCTATATCAACCGGAATTTTACTAGCAAATCTTCCTATGGGAGAATTGATTAGAATTGGAGGCAATGGAGAACCAGATGGGTTTCTAAGAATTTTTCAAAATATTGGTATGACAAATGATCTTCTTCCGTTATTAATATTTTTAGGGATGGGAGCTTTGACTGATTTTGAACCAGTTCTATCTAACCCTAAAACNTTACTTTTGGGTGCAGCTGCTCAAGTTGGAGTATTTGCAGCTTTGTTAGGAGCTTTATTTATAAGCCTAACTCCATTTTTTGATTTTGGTCTTCTAGAGGCGGCTTCTATAGGTATTATAGGGGGAGCTGATGGTCCTACTACAATATTCATTTCAACAAGAATGAGAGAATTGGGCAATTCTTTACCTTTATATAATATGAGTGATATTGTGGGTGCAACTGCAGTTGCGGCATATTCTTATATGGCTTTAGTTCCTATAATTCAGCCTCCATTAATTAGACTTTTTACAACAAAAAATGAACGTAGAATTAGAATGGATTATTCAGAAAAGAAGATTTCTAAGAGAACTAAAATAATTTTTCCAATACTGACTATTTTAATAGTTAGTATTTTGGTTCCAGATGCTTCTCCTCTTATTTCAATTATGATGTTTGGTAATATTTTGAGAGAATCAGGAGTTGTTGATAGATTGGCAAAAACTGCTCAAAATGAGTTAATGAATGTAGTTATAATCTTACTAGGATTATCAGTTGGTGCAACAATGCCTGCAAGTGTATTTTTGAAAGTAGAAACAATATCCATTTTTATTCTTGGATTAATCTCTTTTGTATTTGCTACTATTTCTGGGATTTTACTTGCAAAAGTGATGAACTTGTTCTTAAGTAAACCGATAAATCCAATGATTGGAGCTGCAGGAGTTTCCGCAGTACCTATGGCAGCAAGAGTAGTTCAAAATGAAGCATTTAAAGAAGATCCANATAACTATATTCTGATGCATGCAATGGGTCCTAATATAGCAGGTGTTATTGGAACAGCTACAGTGGCTGGTGTTCTTTTAGCAGTTGTTCCACAATTGGTGGCATAAATAATGGAGTACTCTTTATATATTTATTTGATCTTATCTATTATTTGTTTATTAATTGGCTTCTTAGGAGGGTTTTTAGGAATAGCGTTAGGAGCGGTAAGATTGCCTATAATAATTATTTTAGGGATTGAACCTATTATCGCAGCATCCACAAATTTGCTTGCTGTTATCTTTGGTTCATTTGCCGGTTTAATACCCGCTATAAAACAAAACAGAGTTCCTATAAAAGCATCTATTAGAATTGCTATACCATCAATGATTGCCGCATTCTTAGGTGGGTATTTTGCATTTCAAATCCCTGAATTATATCTATTNATAATTATGATTTTTTGTCTTGTTGTATCAGGCTTAGTCATGACTTTTTACAAAATAAGTGAGTTTGAAGATAAGCCTTCAAACAAAAATTCTTTATATGAAGTTATTGTGGGTATTCTTATATCTTATTTCGGAGGTACTGTAGGCTTGGCTTTAGGAGTTCTAAGAGTTCCTGCTTTTGTATATTTCTTAAGGATGAATATTAAGAAAGCTGGNGGTATAAACCTATTTTTGTCTATTTTAGTAGGTATTTCAGCTTATGCAGGACATTCGTTTTCAGGAGGATTTGATTATTTTCTAGTATTAACTATTGTTTTTCCTACAATAATTGGGATGTATTGTGGATCAAGATTTGTAACAATTGCTAATGATAATCAGTTACGTAAAATTTTAGGAATTACTTTGTTGGTACTATCCCTAGTTTTATTAATTAGAGAGCTTTAGGCAGAATCTATTTGACCCTGCCTAAAAAAATAATTATTTTTTAGTTTCCCAAAAAATATCCCCTATTTCTTCTAATGCTGCTTTAAACTCTTTAGCTTTTCCAAGGTCTACATTAACTTTTACAAAAGATCCTAGCTTACATGCATTCCAAACTTTTTCATGTAAATCAGGGTATTTTTCTAAATGTTCTGGTTTGAAATAATCAGTCCATATAACCAAAATGTCATCTTTTGCTTTTTTTGCGTGCTCTTCTTTTGCAGCAACATATCTAGCCATTGAATTACCTAGACTTGCAGATGGTCCTTTTGAATAATCTAGTTCTTCAAGCAATTCCGTCATTCTGATCACTGTTTGAGCCGCCTGTAGTGCATCATGTGGATCATAAATTCCACACGGGATATCACAGTGACTAGTTGCTTCATGTACATTGAATACTTTTTCAAAAATATTATTTAACATTTTTNCTCCTTGTTTAATTTTTTTCTTGTGGNTGTAGAATATATATTATGATAAATTTANGAAGTTTGATAATACCTTTTGTTAAAAATTTATTGAATATACTATTTTTTCCAAAAAACTACATGATTTTCAAAATAACTGAAATGAATAGTAATAGTATGGAACCAAATTTTCATGAAGGTTCCTATTATTTGGTAAAAAAAATATCTGATTTTTCCTCAATAAAAAGATTCGATGTAATTATTTATTTTTGCAAAATCCACTCATTAAATCATATAAAAAGAGTAGTTGGGCTACCCAATGAAACATTAAATNTGTATGACAATTCAATTTTTGTTAATACCAAAAAAATCGATAATATTTCTATTCCTGATTCAATAAACATTGAATGTAAAATTAGATCAATTGAATATTTTTTATTGTCAGATAATATATTTTTATTAGGAAAATCTTGCGATTCAATAAAGAATGGCCCAATAAAAAAAGAAAATATTATAGGTTCAATTATTTAAAATAATTGTTAATTAGTTTTTTCGAAGACAATGCTGCTGTTTCCATAGTGTTTGGTAAACTATTTATCGTCCAATCTCCTACATAATATAGATTTCTACTTTTATGATTCAGATTGATTTTTTTTGTAGATATTTGTGTTGCCTTTGGAGATCTTATTACAAGAGACCTTATGTTTTTTATGTTTTCAGAAATATTCAATTCTTTTCTTAATATTTTTTCATATTCTTGNATTAATTTTTGATTAGTAACCTTTAATAGATTCCCAACTGCACTTAGAGAAATTACGATTCTATATTCTTTATTTGATTTTCTAAATTTATTATCAGAAAATACCCATTCTAATTTTGAATTAGTAAAACTAATAAAATCTTCGTTGGTTACCTTTTTATTAAACCAAAAATAGATATTGATTATTCCATCAGTTCTTAAATTATTATTTTGGGTCTTATTATTAGTGGGTGAATCGAAACTTTTTATCCCCCCAATAGTAGTCGCTATTATGACTTTGTCATACACATAATTTTTATTTTTGCTCATTAATGAATATTTTTTTTGAGAATATTTTATATTTTCTATTTTTTCTCCTAGATATAAGTTTGATTCATTTTTCTTTATGTAATTTTCAAAATTTTTATTTAGAATTTTGCTAAAAGGTTTTTTGAAATAACAAATTCCTATATTTTTTTTATAATTGAAAATCATAATCTGAAATAAATTTATCGCATGATTCATTGTTATTTCGTTAAGTTTAGAATTAAAAGCCGGAACACAAATTATTTCCCAAAACTTTTTTATCATGTCATTATTTTGACCATTTTTTTCTAACCATGATTTGAAGGAAGTTTTAGAATTATAATCTTTTGATTTTGATAATTTATATAAACCTAAAATTATCTTTAATCTTTCATTGAATTTTAAGTTTTTGTAGTTTAAAACAGAAAAAATTAAATTTAGTGGATATAAAGGAATGCTTGATTTAATATAGTGAGTTTTTGAGTTNTCTTGCACTGGAATATTAATTTTCTTTTTTATAGATAAATATTGCTTAACATTTAGTTTTTCTAGGACTTCTAGAAAATTTTTATATGAAGGTAAAAATATGTGCTGTCCTATGTCTACAGTAATATTTTTGTTTTTTATTGATCCAGCTCTCCCCCCTAAAGTTTTTTTTGTTTCAAAAATATCTACTTTATAACCTTTTTCAATAAGAAATACTGATGCAGCTATTCCTGAAATTCCTCCCCCAATTATTGCTATTTTTTGATTTTTGTTTTTCAATTTTTGTGTAAATAAGATTTTAAAATAGATTTGATTATTATAATGATTTTTTCCAATGAATTAGTTTTAGGTTTTTTTAAAAGTATATTTGATTTATTTTTACTAATTTTTTTTAATATACTTTCACCAGAACTTATAAAAATTTGTATTATAGTCGCATCTTTCTTTTTAAGGTAGGATGTAAGATTTTTCCCATCCTGATATAACGTTTTATTTATATTAACTAGTTCAGTAATTAGATTTTCAAATTGTTCCTTGTACGTATCATTATCTAAAATCTTTTTGTTATTCAGTTTTGATAGATCAACTTTGTGTTTTTTTAAAAATTCACCTGGGATATAAGTCCTCCCTTTACTTAAATCTATTTGTATATCTTGAATGAAATTAGTAATTTGAAGTGCTGTGCAAACATTATTAGAAAGATTTACTAGGTTTTTATCTCTATATCCCATAATATTTAATACAATCTCTCCAACAGGNTTGGCAGAATGTTCNCAATAATAATAAAGTTCCTCTAATGAATTATAATTATGTTTTGTTTGATCTATAGAATTTGCTTTTATTAATTTTTCAAATGGTAGTTTAGGTAAATTGTATTTTTTTATTGTTTTTTGTAGNGCTATAAAAACTGGATTTGTAGCACTGTTTTTATAAGCAAGGTCTAATTCTTTTTGCCAAATTTCTAATCCATCAAAAATGCTTTCTTTAGAAAGTTCATCTCCTATAAAATCAATTCCTCTAGAAAAAGCATATATACTTGCAAAGTCATCCATAAGATTTTTTTTAATAAAAAACATATAAATAGGAAAATTTTCATAATTCCTATTTATGATTTCATAGCATGTCTTTATAGATTCTTTGTAATTTAATTTTTTACCAGATTGAAGGAAAATTAAATTTTTCATATTATCTGATTTTTGAAAANTCATAGAATAATTTTTTTTCAAATATTTCATTTTTGATTTTTTTTGTTTTTATTTTATGAAAATATAATTCTCTTAAAAATTCATTAAACTTATTCCAAATTGTAGGATTTAAGTTGTTTGTGATTGGAAAGCTTGAATTAATTATTCTGATTATTGATATGTTAAGTGAGTTTTTTATCATAAATTCATTTAATCTTGAAGAATAGCTATCTATGAAAATTCCATTTAGATTATCATTTATCCATTTTTTAGCATTTGATCTATGATGTATATTATGAGCATTTTCTAATTCAATGCCTGAGCCTACATAATGTTCAAATGTTAATTTTTCTAGAATATCGCAAATTGATTTATTTAATTCTTCAGAAGTATCGAACCATCTGTCTTCTCTGGGCACAGACCAATTGATTGGTTTAGAATTCATGCTTATAGTTTCTTTTGCTACAATAATACTTCCATTTTCTATATGCTTTATAGTTTGGAGGGCGAAATCTAAAGAAATAATATTTTTTGGCTTTAAATCATCTATTGTTTTTTTTAAATCAATAAAATCATCATTTTTTTCTATGGAGTAAAAATAAAAATTATTGTTTATGGCTTTCTTTTTGAAGTATTTATTACTAATTATTAAGTTCATTATTTTGTACGATGCATTAAGAAAAAGTTTGTATCTAAAAGCATACTTTTATATTTATCGGAAATATCTAATTTTTCAATTAATGATATCGTATCATTGTATTTGTCATTCAAAATTGAATCACAGTAAGATTTGATTTTATATTTATTCATTAAGTCCAATATTATCTGTTTTTCTTTTTCATTTATTTCTTCATTAAAAATTTCATTTATTAATTCTTTATCATTGGAATCGCAAGTTTGGATTAGCTGCAATATTGGAAAAGATTTCTTTTTCTTTAATATGTCGCTCCCGATAGGCTTACCAAATTCGCTATTTCCCCATATTCCTAGTACATCGTCTTTTATTTGAAACATATGTCCAAATGTATTCCCGATTTCTGAAAATATATCAGTGGTTATTTTATTATTTGATTCAAGAATTGAACCCAAAATTACAGATGTCTTAATTAATGCCCCTGTTTTCCTTTCTATCATTTGTAAGTAATCTTCGACATTTATTTGTTTTCTACTTTCAAAATCTATGTCTAAATATTGTCCTTCTATAACAGCTATGCATGTTTTATTTATCAATTTTCTTACCTCTATAAGTTTAAGTTCATCTTTGGAATTGATTTCTTCTAGAGCTTTACTTGCTAAAGCATGCATTGAACTTCCAGAAATAATTCCTACATCTTCACCCCAAATTTTCCAAACAGTTTTACGATTTCTTCTGATTTCGTCCCTATCCTCTATGTCATCGTGTATTAATGAAAAATTATGGAATAATTCTATGGACATTGCTAGCGGTAAAATATTTTTTTCTTTCCCTCCTAAAGCTTCATTTATAAGCATCATAATTGAAGGTCTGAACGCTTTACCTGTAGTGTCATCATCGTGTCCATTTTCATCTATCCAGCCTAAAAAGTACCTGTGTGTTCCATACAAAGGATCTTTAAGCTTTTTATAAAATTCTTTAGTGAATTTATTTAGAGAAGATTGATATTTATTAAATTTTAAAGGTAATTCTGGTTTTCTCATTTTGAATAAATTATATGTGTTTCTAAATTATATATCTCTATAAAGTTTTCGAAAACTATTTAATTATCTTATATGTTAGTTATAAGATAATCTTAGTCTATAATTACATATTATATATATATTATGTTATAATTTTATTATACGAGTAGAGGTAATATTATTAGCTTTTCTAGAGAAGAACCAGTTTATGCAATAGGGATTGTTTCTAAAATTGTAGGATTGCATCAGCAAACCTTGAGAAATTATGAGAGGTGGAACCTAGTTGTACCTTTTAGATCACCAGGAGGCACTAGGTATTATTCCGTTATAGATATTGAAAAAATAGAAAAAGTTAAAGATTGGATTGAGAAATTTGGTATTAATAGAGCTGGAATTGAAATAATTACTGATTTACTTAAACAAATTAATGAACTCGAGAAGAAAAACAATTTTCTTGAGTCTGAATTGATTAGATATAGAAGCAGGGGATCTGTAAAAGAATTGCCTGAAAATATAAGCAGGAGGAGTTTATGATTTCAACAGAAATTTGGTCTAGAGATATTATGGATAAAGAACTTTTAGAAGTTTTTGATCAAGCAGAACATCTAGCAACTAGTGCATATAGAGAAGAATTTTTTACTATAAATCATCTTATGTTGTCTCTTTTAAGAACAGATTCAGTAATTAATATTCTAAGCAATTTAGTTACAGAATCCTCTCTAAAAAATTGGGAAACAGAACTTATGAAAGGATTCAATGACAATAAGTTTCCTATTCAAGAAATTAGATATGAAAATCCTATGCAAAAGCTCTACTCAATTTGTTTAGAACTTGCGAATGCAACTCAGAGTGAAAAAATAAAAATCATTCATGTTTTACTAGGATTAGTTGAGCTAGCAAATAAAGCTCCAATCACAAGAGTGATAAATAGAAGATCTCTCCAAGAATATAGAACAACTAATAATATAACGTTTGATTTATTCTTGAGTAACAGACTGACCGTTGATAATGTACAGTTTGCATATTTGGTAGCTAATCCAAATTCCGAACTTAAGACAAAAAAAGAAAATATTGATTTTTCTGAACAAAAATCAAATGAAGATCAGGATATAAAAGAAAAATCTAAGTACGAATTTCTGGATAAATATTCTGTTGATTTGACGAGCCTAGCAAAGCAAAATTTAATTGATCCAATAATAGGAAGAGATTCTGAAATTAAAAAAGTTCAGCAAATATTGCTACGAAGAACAAAAAATAATCCTGTACTTATTGGAGATGCAGGTGTTGGTAAAACTGCAATAGCTGAAGGCTTGGCTTTAAATATTATAGGTGGTAATGTTCACCCATTTTTAAAAGATAAAAAAGTTTTATCTCTTCAGCTAGGGCAATTATTAGCTGGAACTGGAGTTAGAGGTGAATTTGAAGAAAGAATGCAAACAATTATAAAAGAAATGGAAGATTCTCAGGGAGAGATAATTTTATTTATAGATGAAATACACACAGTAGTTGGTGCTGGATCTGGTGGTGGTGCATTAGATGCTTCAAATATGATGAAACCCGCACTTGCGAGAGGTAAATTACAAACCATTGGAGCTACTACTCCAGATGAATACAGAAAATATATTGAATCAGACCAAGCTTTAGAAAGAAGATTTTCTCCTGTCTTTATAAATGAACCTACAAAAGAGGCATCAATTAAAATGCTTCAAGGATTAAGATATAAATATGAAAAACATCATGAATTGAAAATTTCAGATGAAGCGATAGAATCCGCTGTGACATTATCAGATAGATATATAAAAAATAGATTTTTGCCTGATAAAGCTATAGATTTAATGGATGAATCACTATCAAGAGTAAAAATTGAAAATCCCTTAACCCCTGATCAGATTTCTGAAATTGAAAATGAAATCAATGTGCTTAAAGAAGAAGAAAATAAACTTTTTCAAGAGGGCAATAAATCAGATTCAGAAAAAATAGTAGAAAAAAGATACCAAAAAGAAGAAAACTTAAGGTTACAAAGAGAACAGTGGGGGTTTAGCGAAAAACAAGTTGAAATAGTTGAACCTAAGCATATAGCGAAAGTTATTTCTGAAAAAACAGGTATACCTATAGATAATTTAATTCAAAGTGAATCAAAAAAATTATTAAAACTTGAACAAGAATTGCATAAAAGAGTTATTGGTCAAACTAAAGCTGTTCAAGGAATTTCAGATTCAATTAGAAGAAGCAGAGCAGGGTTGCAAGACCCAACTAGACCTATAGGATCATTTATATTTTTAGGTCCAACTGGTGTAGGAAAAACTGAACTTGCTAAATCATTAGCAGAATTTTTATTTGATGATGAAAACAATATAGTTCGAGTGGATATGTCTGAATATAGAGAAAGTTATTCTATGGCAAGATTAATTGGAGCTCCTCCAGGCTATGTTGGGTACGATGATGCTGGACAATTAACAGAAGCTGTAAGAAGAAATCCATATAGTGTTGTTTTATTTGATGAAATAGAGAAAGCTCATGATGATATTTTTAATGTATTGCTTCAAGTTTTGGATGATGGAAGGTTAACTGATGGGCAGGGAAGAACTGTTGATTTTACCAATACTATTATAATAATGACTTCAAATTTAGGTAGTGATTTTATAAATAAAGAATCAATTGGTTTTGTGCAAGATTCTGATAAAAAAAATGAAGAACAGCATAATAATGTATCAGAATCATTGAAATCACATTTTAGACCAGAATTCTTAAATAGGATTGATGAAATAATTATTTTTGAATCTTTATCTAAAGAAGATTTGTTATTGATTGTTGATAAAGTATTTGATGATTTGTCGAATAAATTAAAACAAAAAAAAGTTCAATTGAAAATAAATAAAAAAGTTAAGGAATTTATTGCTGAACAGGGATTTGATAAATATTATGGAGCAAGGCCCTTAAGGCGATTGCTGCAAAAACAAATTGAAAACAAGATTTCAAAAATGATTATATCTAATGAGATAAAAAATGGAGATATTTTGAAACTAACTATGAAAGAAAATGAAATAATGATTAAAAGGAATAAAAATAATAATAGTTAGTTATGAAAAAAACTGATAAAAAAGTTTCAGCAATATTACTTGCTGCTGGAAAATCAAAAAGATTTGAACAGGATAAAACTTTTTATGAAATTGATGGGACTCCTATAGCAATAAAATCTTTATTAACTATATTATCAATTAAATTTATTGAAAAAGTTTTCATAGTTTCTTCTAAGGATAACTTTATAAAATTTAAAGATTTTATAAGAGGTAAAGATTATGAAGAAAAAATTGTAATCATAGAAGGTTCAAACACTAGGTCAGCATCTTTTTTAAAAGCTGTAGATCATATCAATGATAAGAATATTCATATAGATTATTTGATTATTCATGACGCTGCTAGACCATATGCTACAGAAAAAATTTATCTAAAAGGTTTAGATTTATTAGAAAAATATGATGCTGTTATTCCAGGCTTATCTCCTACTGATACTGTAAAAGTTATAAATGAAGATGAGTTTGTAACTAAAACTTTGGACAGATCGAAACTTATTAATGTTCAAACTCCACAATTTTTTAATAAAAAAGTTTTTTTTGAAAATATAAGGAATATTAATCCTTCTGAAATATACACAGATGATTCTTCCTTACTTGATAATACTTCGATAAATATAAAAACAATTCCAGGCGAAATAAACAATATAAAAATAACTACAAAGAATGACATAGAAAATAATTTGATTTATTATGGCACTGGATTTGATATACATGAACTTGAAAAAGGCTCTCCTCTTAGATTAGGAGGCTTAGATATAGATTTTCAATATAAGCTTAAAGGCCATTCTGACGGGGACGTTCTAATACATTCAATAATCGATTCCATTTTAGGGGCGGCATCATTAGGAGATATTGGAAAATTTTTTCCATCTACTGATAATTCTTTAAAAGATATAGACTCTACATTAATGTTAAAAAAAGTTTCAGATTTAATTACTGAAAAAAAATTCAGAATTGTTAATTTAGATAACACGATAATTGTTCAAAAGCCAAGAATGTCGAAATATATTGAAAATATGAAGTCTATTATTTCTAAAATCTTAAAAATTGATATAAAACTTATAAATATAAAGAGTACTACTACTGATTTTATTGGTATTATTGGTTCAGAAAAAGCTATAGCATCTCAATCAATTTGTAGTTTGAAAAAAAATTAATATGTATTTGTATAACACTTTAACTAAGCAAAAAGAAAAAATAGAAAAAAAAGAAATAAAAATGTATGTATGCGGTGTTACTGTTTATGACAGACCACATTTAGGGCATGCTTTGTCTACTATAACTTTTGATGTTCTCCATAGATTCCTTGAATACACTGGTTTCAAAGTAAAAAGAGTTCAAAATTTTACAGATGTAGACGATAAAATAATTGCTAAATCAAAGGAATTAAATATTTCCCCTAAAGAAGTAGCTGAAAAATACATAAAAGCTTTTTTTGAAGACATGGATAAATTAGGTGTAAGGAGAGCAGATGTTCATCCTAGAGCTACAGAAGACATGAATGAAATAATTGAATTGATAAAAGATTTGATTGAAAAAAATGCAGCTTATGAACTTAATGGAAGTGTATACTTCGATGTTGGATTTTCTAAAGATTATGGAAAGCTTTCAAGAAGAAATTTAGAAGATCTTATTGAAGGAAATAGAATAGAAAACGAACCTGAGAAAAAAAATCACGGTGATTTTGCTCTTTGGAAACATGCTGAAAAAGACGAAACTCATTGGGATAGTCCATGGGGGACAGGTAGACCAGGATGGCATATAGAATGCTCTGCTATGGTCAAAAAACATCTTGGTACTTCAATTGATATTCATGGAGGAGGATTAGATTTAGTGTTTCCTCATCATGAAAATGAAATTGCTCAAAGTGAATCTTCAACAGGCAATAAGCCTTTTGCTAAAATTTGGGTTCATAATGGTTTGTTAAAGCGTTCTGGCGATGAAAAAATGAGTAAATCTTTAGGAAACTCTCTTGATGTTATAGATGCTTTAGAAAAATATTCAGGAAATTCTATCCGATTATGGATTCTGCAAAGTCATTATAGACAACCAAGTTCGTTAGATGAAAATTCATTAGAAATTGCTCAAAAATCTATACAAAGAATTGAGAGAACTCTTATATTAAGTGGAGAGTCCGGTTTTGATGTAAAGGATTATAAAAATAAATTTTTAATTGCAATGGAAGACGATCTTGCAACTCCTAAAGCTATAGCGATTATATTTGATTTAATTCATGAAATAAATAAAGCAAATGATAATAATAAAAAAATCAATGAAGGTATATCTTTACTCAGAGATCTATTAAGTATTTTAGGTTTTGAATTTAATGACAGAAATCAAGATGATTCTGAAATTATAGAATTGATTAATAAGAGAAATAAATTAAGAGCAGAAAAAGAATATGATAAAGCTGATCAGATAAGAAATGATTTATTGTCTAAAGGAATTGAAATTCTTGATTCAAAAGATGGAACTACTTTTAGAAAAATTTAGAATCTGACATTTAATACGGCTACTCCAACAAACAAAATTATCAATAATATTGTCAATCTAAATAGTATTTGCTCTATTCCTCTTCTTGACCGGTATGATCCATCTGATTGTCCAAATAAACCTGCACTGCTTCCTCTTGTTTGCAAAAGTATTATAGCAATTATTATTACTGCAAAAACCATCATCAATACTGAAAAAAGTAAATCCAAAATTTCCTCAATTTCTATTTTTTTGTTTGTAAAATTTTATTTATTAATTCGCTTGAAATTTTAGGGTCTGCTTGACCTTTAGTTTCTTTCATCACTTGTCCTAATAAAAACTTTTGAGACTGCTCTTTTCCTGCTTTGAAGTCCTCAACAGCTTTAGGGTTACTTTCAATTATATTACTTATTGTATCTTCTAGTTCGTTTGTATCAGATATAATTACTAGATTTTTTTCATTAATAATATCATCAGGCTTAGATCCAGTATTCCACATTTCTTCTAAAACTATTTTTAAAATTTTGTTATTTATTTTTTTTTGAAAATAAATTTCTACTAATTCAGATAGGTCCTCTGGTTTAAATTTCAATTTTTCATAACTAGTAGATTCTAAGTTTAGCAGTCTACTAAAATCTCCATTCATAAGATTTGCGATATATTTTATAGATTCATTGTTTTTATTATGAGATTCAATTGTTGCTTCAAAGAAATTTGAAAAATTAATATCTCCTGTTAATAATTCGGCATCATAATCGCTAAGTTGATATTCATTAATATATTTTTCTTTCCTAGTTTTAGGTAATTCTGGCAAAAGGCTTTGAATTTGATTAACCCAATCTGAGTCAATTTCTAATGGAGGAATATCTGGTTCAGGAAAATACCTGTAGTCATTTGACTCTTCTTTTGTTCTTTGAGAAATTGTTATAGATTTTTCATCTGACCATCCTCTGGTTTCTTGGATGATTATTTCATTATTTTCTTTAGATTTAATTTGTCTTTTTATTTCATAATCAACTGCATCTGCTACTGCAGATACACGATTCATATTTTTGATTTCTACTTTTGTTCCTAATTCTTTAGATCCTTCTTCTCTTATACTTATATTTGCATCACATCTAAAAGAACCTTCTTCCATGTTTGCAGATCCAACTCCAATATATCTTATAATTTTTTGCAAATTCTCTATATATTCAATTACCTCTTTAGAAGAACTTAAGTCTGGTTCTGTAACAATTTCCATTAAGGGTGTTCCTGACCTATTAATATCTAGTAAGCTGTAATTAGAATCTCTGGTATTTATATGAGTCAATTTTGCAACATCTTCTTCCATGTGAACTCTGTTGATTCTTATTTTTTTATTTGATGAAAGTTCTACAAATCCTTCATAACATATAGGTTCATCAAATTGAGAAATTTGGTAGCCTTTCATCAAGTCTGGATAAAAATACTGCTTTCTATCAAATTTTGTTTTATTTGAAATACTACAATCAAGTGCTAGTCCAATCATAATGGCACTTTCCACAGCTTTTTTATTAACAACAGGTAGAGCTCCAGGTAATCCCATTGATGTAGGATCTACTATTGTATTAGGGTCTTGATTTTGATATTTAGCACTTGAAAGACTAAACATCTTAGAGTTTGTATTTAGTTGCACATGCGTTTCTAAACCAATTACTGCTTCATAGTTCATATTTTCTAATCTCAAAATTAATGTGTTTTTATATTCTATCTTAGTCGAATAAAAAGATATAATATTAAATATATAGATAAATATAAATTATTAGGAGAATTTATGCCTACCCCCGATAGCATATCACGTGATACAGATTTATCAGGAATGGACGAATATAAATGGGGCTTTACAACTGATGTTGAAACTGAGCTAGCACCAAAAGGTCTAGATGAATCAATTGTAAAATTGATTTCTAGAAAAAAAGAAGAGCCTAAATGGCTTCTTGAATGGAGATTGAAAGCATTCAGGCATTGGGAAAAATTACTTGAAAATTCTAAAGAACCGGATTGGGCGAAAGTTAAGTATCCACCTATTGATTTTCAAGATATTTATTATTACGCAGCTCCTAAATCTATGACAGAAACTCCAAAATCTCTTGATGATGTTGATCCTGAGATGCTTGAAACATTTGAAAAATTAGGTATTCCTATAAATGAGAGAGAAAAATTGGCAGGGGTGGCTGTAGACGCTGTTTTTGATTCAGTTTCAGTTGCAAATACACTTGATGATCAATTGAAAGATATGGGTATAATTTTTTGCTCCTTCAATGAAGCTGTGAAGAAACACCCTGATTTAGTAAAAAAATATTTAGGTTCAGTGGTCCCTTACTCGGATAATTTTTATTCAGCATTAAATTCAGCAGTTTTTAGTGATGGATCTTTTGCTTATATTCCTCCTGGAGTAAGATGTCCAATAGAATTAATGACCTATTTTAGAATAAATACAGAAGGATCTGGGCAATTTGAAAGAACATTGATTATTGCTGATGAAGACGCATATGTATCATATTTAGAGGGCTGCACAGCACCTTTTAGGAAAACTTCACAATTGCATGCAGCTGTGGTTGAACTAGTAGCTATGAAAAATTCTGAAATTAAATATTCTACTGTTCAAAACTGGTTTCCTGGAACAAAAGATGGTGAAGGTGGGGTTTATAATTTTGTTACTAAAAGAGGAAAAGCATTAGAAAATTCTAAAATATCTTGGACACAGGTTGAAACTGGTTCAGCAATAACATGGAAGTACCCATCAGTCATACTTCAAGGAGACAACTCTACAGGAGAATTTTATTCTGTAGCTATGGCTAATAATTTCCAACAAGCAGATACTGGAACTAAAATGATTCATATTGGTAAAAATACTAAATCTACAGTAGTTTCTAAAGGTATTTCTGCTGGGCAAGGTCAAAATACATACCGAGGTCAAATAAAAATTATGCCAACTGCTGAAGGTGCAATGAATCACACTCAATGTGATTCTCTATTAATTGGAGATAAATGTGGTGCTCATACAGTCCCATACATCGAAGTAAGAAATTCTTCCGCTAGGCTTGAACATGAAGCTTCTACATCAAAAGTTTCAGAAGATCAACTTTTTTATCTTATGTCTAGAGGATTGTCCGAAGAAGAAGCAAATCATATGATTATCACAGGTTGGAGTAAAGATGTAATAAAAGAATTGCCTTTCGAATTTTCTTTGGAAGCAACACAATTATTAAAAGTCAGCTTAGAAGGTGCTGTAGGATAAATTAGGAGAGAAAATGCTTGAAATCAAAAACTTAAAAGCTCAAGTTGTGGATAGTGAAGACTTAATATTAAGAGGTATAAACTTATCAATCAACCCTGGAGAAGTTCATGCCATTATGGGTCCAAACGGTTCAGGAAAAAGTACATTAGCTAATGTACTAGCTGGTAAACCTGATTATGAAATTACTGAAGGTGAAATACACTTTATGAAAGAACTTTTAAATGATCTCCCTCCTGATGAAAGATCTCATTTAGGAATGTTTTTGGCTTTTCAATATCCAGCTGAAATCCCTGGAGTAAGGTCATATCAAATGTTGAAATCTTCATTGGATTCAAAAAACGAATATTTTAAAAGAGAAAAACTTTCTGTAAGAGAATTCTCTAAGTTTTATGATCAAAAAGTTAAGGATATAGGTATTGATACAGAGCTAACTAAAAGATCATTAAACTTTGGTTTTTCTGGAGGAGAGAAGAAAAAAAATGAAATTTTACAACTTTCAATTTTAGAACCAAAATTAGCTATTTTAGACGAAACGGATTCAGGCCTTGATGTAGATGCTTTAAAGGCTGTTTCTGATGGAGTTAATCTAATGAGGTCTGAAGAAAGGTCATTCATAATTGTTACTCATTATCAAAGAATTCTGAACTATATTGAACCTGATTATGTCCATATTTTAGTAAATGGTGAGATCGTAAAATCTGGAACTAAAGAATTAGCCCTCGATATAGAAACCAATGGTTATGAAAAAATAATATCTGGTCTTGGTAAATAAAATGAAAGGCATTGAATTTAACAACATTAGTGATATAACTAGACCTTCAGGTTTTTCTAACAAAAATGTAAATAAAGTTAATAATTTAGGTTGGAAAAATTTTACTAAAAATGGACTTCCTCCTAACCCTAAGACTTCAGAATTGTGGAAATATACAAATTTCCATAACTTGACTAAAACTAACTTTTTTTTGCCTCAAAAAGAATCTTTAGATCTAAAAACTAATCCAGAGGTTTTTTCAAGTAAAAAATTTCAAACTATATATATAGTTGATGGCTTTTATAATTCAGAAAAATCTTTCCATTCTGATAATATAACTGTAGAAAAATCTAATGAATTAAGCGCACTAGAAACTCTATCAGAAAAGTTTGGTGAAATAGCATCTAATGATGAAAATGAAATGATTGCTTTAAATTCTGCTTTTATGCTAGATCCTATCTTTATTTCTATAGACGATTCTAAAAAAGAAAATAATTTAAATATTGTTTTTGTTACAACTAATAATAAAAATAATATATCTTCTTTCCCAAGATTGTTTGTTCAAGTAAATTCTAAATCTCAAACAAATATTCTTGAATCTTACTTTAATCTATCTTCAGACAAGAAGAATAATTTAGTGGTTCCAGTGATTGAATATCTTTTAGAGAAAGGAAGTAATGTTTCTCATAAAAGAATGCAAATAGATTCAGGGAATTCATTTTTCTTTCAGTTTGATAGAGTTCTTCAAAAAGAAGAATCAAAATTTATCTCAACTTCTTTTTCTCTATCAGGATTGGTTTCAAGATATGATATTCATAGTGATTTAGTTGGAATAAACTCTGAATGTAATTTTCATGGATTGTACATAACAAATAAAAATCAGCTTCAAGAAAATGAAATATCTATAACTCATTCTGTAGAAAAATGTTCTAGTGATCAAATGTTTAAGGGAATTTTAGCAGGTAAATCAAAAGCTGTTTTTAGTGGGAAAGTTTTAGTAAAGCAAGATGCGCAAAAAACAAGGGCATTTCAAAAAGATCTAAACTTCTTACTATCAAAAGACTGTGAAGTAGATACTAAACCTAGTTTAGAAATATATGCTGATGATGTTGAGTGTAGTCATGGAGCTACTGCAGGTAATATGGATAAAAATATGTTATTTTATCTTCAAAGTAGAGGAATAAATAACGAAGATGCAATGTCAATGTTGATTAGAGGTTTTGCTCAAGAAATTATCGATGAATTTGAGGATGATGAAATAATAGAATATTTAGAAAATTCAATTGATAATTCTATTCCCTCATTAGATATCCAAGGGATTTTGTAGATATGGTAAACGATGAATTAAATGAGATGTATGAAGAAATTGTGATGGATCATTATCATAATCCTAGAAATACTGAATTATTAGAAACCCCAGATTTTGAAGTCGAAAAAAATAATCCTTTCTGCGGAGATGAAATTAAGATTCAATTAAACGTTTTAGAAGAAAATAAAGTTTCTATAGCCGTTACCGGTAGAGGTTGTGCCATATCTCAAGCTTCTGGATCTTTATTAGCTGAAAAAATCAATAATATTGATATTAAAGATTTGCAAAATACGGTGGATCTTTTCAGAAAATTGATAAAAAGTGAAGAGCTTAGTGAAAATGAGCTTGACGTATTAGGTGATATTTCTGCATTATCAGGAGTTAGAAAATTTCCCGTAAGAATTAAGTGTGCAATGTTATCTTGGGTGGCATTGGAAGATATAATCAAGCAATCTGAATCTAAAAATTAACAGTTTTTTCTATTCCATCAACAATATTAGTGAACTGACTATAATTAGTAATGCTTATTAATTCTGAATTATCAAGAACAATATTTTCTACTTCGCCTTTTCTTTTTTCTTTAAATATTGGATTTAATTTATAGTTTAATTTTTCCTTAAGTATTTTATATATATCGATTATTTTAACTTCGTAATTTGAAGAGAGGTTAATTTTAGAACTGATTTTTTTTGTACAAAAAAGATTTATTATATTAACCAGATCATCAATGTATATATAATCTCTTGTTGAATTTCCATCTCCATAAATAATAATTTCATTATTCTTCAACATTTTATTTATAAAAATAGGAATTACGTTTTGACTTTTTTGTTTTGGTCCATATATGTTTGAAGGTCTTAAAATTGAATATTCTATTTTTGATTTATAAAGTAATTTTGAAACTATTTTTTCTCCTTCAAGTTTGGATTTTCCATATTCTGAAATTGGGTTAACTGAATGCTTTTCATCAACAGGTAAATATTTAGGTTCTCCATAAATTGCTCCTCCAGACGAAATAAAAGTAAAATAACAACCATCTAATTTTTTTATCTCACTTACAAGATTATTTGTCCCTTCAATATTTATACTTTTTGTTTTTTCTGGGTCTTTAATTGAATCTATGACACTAGTTTGTGCTGCGCAATGAATGATTGAGGTAGGCTTAAATAGCGAAATGATTTTTGAAATTTTTTCACTTCTAATATCTATATTTTCTATTTCAACATTAGGACTTGTCTTAATTTGATATGGATTTGAATTTTCGATATCTAAAATTAATACTTCATTTAATTCAGAGAAAAAATTTGTTAAATTAGAACCTACGAATCCTAGTCCACCTGTAATTAAAATCTTTTCCTTTTTCAATTTTTTAGTCCTCTGAATACAAAACTACATCATCTTTTGAGTAGTTTTTACTTATAAGATTTGAAAATTGAAATACTTCTATTGCTTTTTGATATTCAATGTCACTTATTTTTGTATCTGAATCCCATGTACCTAACTTTTGATAATCTTTTATAGCATTTGAGACAGAATCTAGCTCAAAATCATTAAAGTATGAATGAACACTTTTCGCTACATCTATTGAATCTGAATTTTGAACCCATTTTTTAGACTTTTTAAAAGCATCTGAAATTTTTTTCCCTATATCTGATTTAATTGTTTTTTCTTCTGCGCATAAGGTGGAAAATGCTACTGGCCCAATAATATCACCGATTGAAGCAACTATCTTGCCATGACCATCTAATTGTAATTGATGGGGATAGCTCCCTTGTTCATGAAAAAACCCAGAATTACCTTGAGAAAATAAATCATACATTTCTTTAGTATTTAAAGGATTTTTTGAGACTAATTTGATTTTATTTATGTCTATATTTTTTTTATCTAATGCATATTTCAACATTGCCTCTGGTTGTCCACCTCTTACATAATAAAAGGGACCTTTGTACAAGTCTTCCCATTCAAATTCCTCCTTATTTTTAGAGTTTATAAAGAAGCCATCAAAAGAGTTTATTAATGCAAAATGTTTTATAGAAGAAGGGATATTCTTTTCTATGAAGTTCCAGCTTTGTGAAACAGCAGATTGTGCAAAATCAATTTCTCCGTTTGATATTTTTTCGTAAACATTAATGCCTGGATTTGGAATATGATATTCGCCTTTTAATCCTTCATTTTCCAAAAAACCTTGACTTACTAAAGCAATTAATGGGCTGTAAAAAACAGCATGTCTAGAAGCAGTTAAGTTAATAGTTTTCATAATTCACCTTTTTTTATCAATAAATACATATATTAGTAGTTTTTTGAATACATTTTATAATAGAATTCAGGACATAATTTATTTGAAAAGTACTAATTGTCAAGATATTCAAGAAATAAAACAAACCTTAGACAGATTGAAGGAAGGCATTCAGTAATTGAAACTTTATTGTCAAACAAAAGAGTTGCATATATTGATCTTTCAGATTCTAATGATAAAGGTACCCAAATCGAGAAAATTATATCCCTTGCTAATTCAAAAAATATAAGAATTAATACAATTGACAAAAAGGCCATAGAAAAAAAATCGGCAACAAAAAAATCCCAAGGAGTAATTTTATATCTTGATGACAATTATCAATCTTCAGTTGAAGAGATGATATTTTCAGCAGATAGAAAAAAAGAAATTCCTTTATTGATTTTTCTTGATAGAGTTCAAGATCCTCATAATTTGGGAGCTATTGCGAGAACAGCTGAAATATTTGGTGCACATGGATTAGTTGTACCAGCTAAAGATTCAGCAAAAATTTCTCCTGGTGCTATTAGGGCTTCAGCTGGAGCTTTGGAACACATGGAATTTACAATAGTGAACTCTATATTAAAAACCTTAGAATATTTAAAGAAAATGAATTTTCAAATTTTCTCCTTAGATATGGATGGGGAAAATATTAGAGATTCCAAAATTGATAAAGAAAAACCAACCGCACTAGTTGTGGGTTCTGAACATGATGGGGTTGGGGAAAAAATAATTAAAGTTTCCGATAAAATTTTGTCTATTCCTATGAAAGGAGAAATTTCTTCATTGAATGTTTCTGTAGCTACAGGAATCACTTTACATGAACTTTTTTACAAAAGGAATTTAAATGGATAAAAAATTATTTTTAATTGTTTTTCCAGTAGTTTTTACTGCAAATATTTTTCTTCTCGATTTCAACACAACAATTATTGCTATGCCTGCTATAATTGATGAATTTGATTTATCCCTTAAATTAGCATCATGGATAATACTTTCCGCATCTATTGTTATGACAGCCTTACTTATGCCAATAGGAAGAATGGCAGATCTAATAAGTAGAAAAACATTTTATATTTTTTCTTTAATTCTGGCTTTAATAGGAATAATTTTTGCAAGTTTTGCAACTAACGTTTATATCCTGATTTTGTTTAAGACTATCTCAGCTATTGGTACGACAGGGACTTCTATAATGATGTTTGTTATCGTAACTGTTACATTTCCTAAAAAATATCAAGGTTTAGGGTTAAGTATAATTACAACTTCTGTTGCTCTTGGAATGATGATAACTCCTTTTATAGGAGGGCTAATGTTAGATAATTACGGTTGGAGATATGCTTATAGAATAATAGGATTTCTAGGTATTTTTACTGTTCTTATGACTTTCTTATTTGTCCCCAAAATGGAAAAATTAGAAGTTGATAGACATTCTTTAGATCTAATAGGAATGGTGTATTTTATTTTTATAATGACTTTGTTTGTATTTATAATAAATGATCCTATTTCTTTTGGATTCTTTTCAATTTTGCATTTTTTGATGATAATAGTATTTCTGACTCTAATATTTTTATTCTATAAGCATGAAAAAAAACAAACTCAGCCGATCTTAAATTTTTATAATTATAAGAAACCTTCATATCTTTGGGGGTCAATTTCTAGAATGACAGGTTTTGTAGGTTTTTCTGTGTTAATGTTCTTAAATCCAATTTTTTTGCAAAAAATAATTGGCCTTAGCGAAACTTCTGTTGGAACTATACTTTTATATTCTGGAATAGGTACTGTAATCGCCTCTTCTATTTCCGGGAGATTGTCTGATAAATTTGGTCATAAAATTTTTACTGTAACAGGAATGATTTTCTCAGCATCAGCAAATTTATCTTTATCATTTTTAGCAAATAATTTTAATTTGAATATATTTACGATATTGATGTTTATAAATGGTTTTGGAATAGGAATGTGGATGGCTCCAAATATGAGTGCTGTTTTAAGTAGTATAAATAAAGATCAATACGGTTCTGTAAGTGCATATTTAAATTTAATTAGAAATGTAGGAACCACTATTGGACAAAGCTTTGCAGCAACTATTTTAGTTATATTTTTAACTACAGGTCCTATCACTGCTCAACTAAGCGAAATAAATTCTAACTCCTCGGATGAGATATTGTCCTTATTTATCAATGGATGGCGAACAACTTTAATTATTTCTAGTATTATAGTTTTTATATCTAGTTTTGCTTCATTCAAAACAAAATAGAAGGAGATTTTATGAATATTTTAAAAGATAAAGTAGCAATTGTAACTGGTGGTGGAACAGGAATAGGAAAAGCCATTGCAAAATTATTTTCATTAGAGGGGGCTAAAGTCATAATAGCATCAAGAAACCAAGAAAATTTAATTAATGCTGTGAATGAAATTAGGCAATCAGGTAATGAAATAATCGATTATTATAAAACAGATGTCACGAATACAGAAGATGTTGCAAATTTGTTTTCCTTTGCATTCAATAGATATGGATCTGTCGATATTCTTGTAAATAATAGTGGAGTAATGGCAGGGAATCCTATTGATCAAGTTTCAGATGATCAATGGGAACAAGTAATTTCTGTAAATGTTACAGGAACATTTAAGTGTACTAGAGAAGGGTTCAAGTATATGAAATCCAAAGGTGGAAAGATTATAAACATAGGTTCTATAGCTGGTGATTCTCCAAGAATGTTTTCATCTCCATATACTACGAGCAAACATGCAGTTAGAGGATTGACAAAATCTGCAGCATTAGATGGTAGAGAATATGGAATATCTGTTAGTTGTTTAAATCCAGGGAATACTATGGTTGAAAGAAGATCTGATGGCAGATCAGGAACAGGTAAGGATGAAGGCCCTGAAATTCTTATTGATGCTAATGATATAGCTAGAACTGCTCTTCTAATGGCATCATTACCACAAGGAACCAACATGCTTGATGCAACAGTATTACCTGTAAAACAAGAATTTATTGGTAGAGGATAATAAAAAAAATCGTATAATAATAAAAAAATGAAGGGGAGCTAAAATGTACATATTAATGGTAAGACTAAAAGTTAAAGAAGAAAAAATTGAAGAATTTATTAAGGAATCAATAGGAGATGCTGAAGGTTCTGTTAAGAATGAACCTGGTTGTAGAAGATTTGATATTATACAAGATTCTTCCGATCCCACTTTGTTTGCTTTTTGCGAGATTTATGATGACGAGGATGCATTTAAAGCGCATACGACATATGATCATTTTAAAGTATGGGCTGAGAATACAAAAGATTTTTATGCATCCGAAACTGAAGTATCTTTTTGTAAGCCTGTTTATCCAAATAAAAATGTTATTTGGGACTCTGCGAGAGAAAATGCTTCAAACCATGACTACTTTTCTAATTCTTCTTTAATGGTCATTGCAGCTCCACAATATGTAAAAGAAGAGAATATAGATGAATTCATAAAATCTATTACATTAGATAGCATTGGATCCACTAACGAAGAGCCAGGATGTTTAAGATTTGATGTTTACCAAAATCTAAATGATCCTACTGAACTTTATCTATATGAAGTTTATTCTAACGCAGATGCATTTGAATATCATAGAGGTACTCCACATATTAAAAATTGGCAAGATACTGTAAAAGATATGTATGATGAGTCTAGAAAAGGACAAAACGGTAGAAGAGGAAAAAATATATGGCCACCTGATAATTGGGAATGGAACTCAGGGCAAAGAAAATAATTTGAGGTAAAAATGAAAGTAACAGGGGTAAAAACATACGTAATAGAAAATGAGTCTGCACCACGTTCAGGCGGAGGTGAAGAAACTGGTAATTGGTATATAGGAGGGAAGTATTTTCTTATTCTAGAATTATCAACTGATGAAGGAATTATAGGTCTAGGCGAAAAACTTACAGGAAGTTCTTTTACAGGAAATATGACTTGGAAAGATTTTAAGTCCCAAATTCAATTAGTTCATGAAACTGTAGAAGCATTCGTAGTTGGTAAAAATCCCTTTGATATAGAAAAAATTTACTATGATATGTATGCTGGAAGACATGATTATAGACTGCCTAGCTTACATTATGGAATGGTTTTGTCAGGAATCGAAATGGCGCTATGGGATATAGTTGGAAAAGCAACTAATCAACCTATATATAATTTACTCGGCGGGAAATGCTGGGATAAATTGAGAGCTTATGCGTATATGCCACCTATCCCAGAAGGAAAACCTGAAAATGCTGGTTCTGTTGCAGAACAATTGTTAAGAGAAGGAAATACTGCTTGTAAGTTTGATCCTTTTCACCCTATAACAGGTGTTCCTAGAGATATTAGTTTAAAAGAAATAACTTATACGGAAAACATATTTAAGAACATACGGTCTGCTGTAGGCAATGAATTAGAAGTTGCTTTAGGTACCCATGGTCAATTGACAACTTATAGTGCTATCAGGGTGGCTAAAGCTATAGAGCCTTATCAACCTTTTTGGTTTGAAGAGCCTGTATCTCCCGAAAATATTGATGAAATGGCAAGAGTAGCTTCACATACTAGCATTCCTATTGCAACAGGAGAAAGACTAGCTACTGTTTTTCAATTTTCCGAATTATTAAAAAAACAAGCAGCTCAAATAATTCAGATTGATATTGGTCAAGCTGGTGGTATATTGGTGGGTAAAAAAGTAGCGGCAATGGCAGAGGCAAATTATGCAGTTATAGCTCCACACATGTATTGTGGACCGGTTGCAGCAGCAGCAGCTTTACAGGTAGCTACTTGTGCTCCTAATTTTATGATAGCTGAAGCTAACCAAGGTCCTCTTCATAAAAAAATATTTAAGGATCCAATTGTATTTGAAAATGGTTTTATAGAAATACCAGAAGGACCAGGTTTAGGAGTTGAATTTGATCCTAAAGTACTTGAGAAGCATATAGTTAGCTAATTATAAATCTATAGTTGCAAAACATGGTTTTCCCATTAGAGTATTACTGTGTAATTTTCCTCCAAAGTTGGCGTCAGAAATCCACATTTTATTTCCTTTTATAGACATTCCGTGAGGATAAGGGTCATCTTCATCAAATTGAATCGTGTCTAAAATGGAACCATTATTAATATCATACTTTATTATTTTTTTAGTTGATGTATGGGCGCACCATATACCATCATCTTGCCTAGCAAGTCCATGTAATCTTTCTTCATCAACAACGAATTTTGATACAATTTCATAAGTCTCAGCTTCAATTTTATAAATTGCTTTTGGATTAAATGCTGTTACCCATATAAATCCATCATCCCATTCAATTCCGTGAATTCCTCCACCATCAGGAGTTGGGATTTTATCTATATAATCTCCTGTTTCTAAATCCAATTTATATATTAATCCTTCGTGAGTATCAGTAGGCTTAAAACTTCTTGCCTGTGTTTCACCATTGGAAGCTGTCCATATGAATCCTCCTCCTACGGTAATTCCTGAACCATTTTCAGTAATAGTTTCATATTTATGTTTTATATTCCCTTTTTCATCTAATACGTAAACATCATCTAATTCTTGATCCATTACGTATAATCCTTTTGAAGTCCATTGCAATCCATTAGGATGTTTACAGGGGGATTTAAATACTTCAGTAGTAATCATTTTAACCTCGTTTATTTTTATAGCTGTGATGAAATTAAAAAAATGTCATCATATACAAATAAAATTTATTTATATATTATTACAAATACATATTATGTTTTCCATATTTAATCGAAAAAAGAAAGTAATGATTTTTATAGATGGTTCAAATCTATATCATGTTCTGTTAAGAAATTGTGGCAGAAGTGATCTAATGTTTTCATCGTTTGGTGAAAAGCTAACAGGCAGAAAACGATCATTAGTTAAGATATTTTATTACAACGTAAGACAGGAATTAGAAGGTAAAATTAAGATTCCTGATGAACAAAAGAAATTTTTGGCTAGCTTAAATAAAGTAGAAAAAATAGAAGTAAAGTTAGGTATTTGGAAAGAACAAAATGGCTCTATTGTAGAAAAAGGAGTAGATGTATTATTAGCTACTGACTTAGTTTTAAACGCTGTAAAAAATAATTATGATCATGCAATTATTGTTAGTGGAGATGGAGATTTTTTCCCGGCTATTGATGCAGTTAAGAAAGAAGGAAAAAGAGTTGAAGTGGCAGCTTTTGAATCAAATATTTCTAAGGAAGCTAGTGAGTCAGCAGATAGAGTCTTAAAGTTAAAAAAATCTTTTTTTAATAATTTATGGATGCCAAAAAGAAATTCACGAAAATATTCAGATAAAAATAGAAATTCTTCTGAAAAGAAAAACTCAAAAACTAGAGGTTCTAATAAAAGAAGAAAATTACTTGTGTAGTATATTAGAACCAAATGAATCTATTCAAAATACCTAGGCAGATAACATATACGATTATCCCGTTGAGTTTGATTATTATGGGAGATAGTATTCTATATGTAATATTACCTACAAACTATGAATTTTTTGAAATTAATTCATATTTAAGTTTGCCTTATGAATTTTGGATAGGTTTTATTCTTTCTATTAATAGGTTTATTCGTTTTTTTTCAAATATTTTTTCTGTAAAAATATTTAAGTTTTTTGGATTTAGAAACACTATATATATAGCATGTTTTTTAGGTGCAGGTTCAACATTATTTTATGCATTATTTAAAGGTGTACTTCTATTAATACTTGCTAGAATAATTTGGGGATTTTCATATTCTTTGTTTAGGCTTGGCTATCAATTAAAAGTATTTAGTTTTTCTGTAAATAATTATGGAAAATATCTAGGTTACTGTTTAGGAATACAAAGAACGGGCAGCTTTTTGGTAGTAACTTTGGGTGTATTGATTTCAATAAAATTTGGAATTTATTTAACTCTAATTCTTTTATCATTATTGATAATTCCTGCATTAATAATTTCTTATTTTATTAAAAATCTAGAAATGTCAAAATATACTCCCGGTAAAATAAATTGGAACTTAATTTATAATGACCAAAAAAATAATATTAGAAATAAAATAATAACTATTTCTTTTTTTAAATTTACTTCTTCTTTTACATCAAACGGCTTAGCAATAGCTACAATCACTCCTTTTTTATTATCAATAAATAAAGATCTATATAATGTTGAAACTATAATAGCAATTGCAGGATTCGTTGTTGGATTTAGATGGATAGCTGATATATTCTTTGGGATTATTTTTGGAACGATTTCAGATAAATTTGGTAGAAAAATAAATATTTTATTTAGCTCGTCGCTCATGATAATTTGCATTTTGTTTTCTATAAGTGGAATAAGTTTTTATTTAAGTATAATTTCTTTAGTTCTAATGTTTTTCTTTAGCGTTTCTTTAGAAACTTCATTAGATGCTTTATTGGGAGAAATATCACCAGAGAATCAAAAATCTTCCATAATTTCTAGGTACTCTACGTGGCAGGACTTAGGTGCAGCATTGGGGCCTATGATTGGTTTTATTATTGCTAGTGGTCTTGGGATTTCTTTTGGATACTATTTGTCTATTTTTATGTTCTTTTTATGCATAATCCCTTTTCTAAGATTATTTACCAATCAAGAAAAACAAAATTATCCTTAGAATTTAATATAATCTCTTGAGAAGAACCATTTGGCTTCATCTGATAAATATCAGAATTATTATATGCATTAGAGGTAAATAAAATACTTTTATATCTTTCTGACCAAACTATATTGCTTTCGTCTACTTTATTATTAGTGAGTCTTTCTATCTTTTTTGATTTTATATCCATCATGTATATTTCTTTGTCATTTGGAAGGTTATTTATATATAAAATCTTATTTCCGCCAAATGCCCATGTGTATTCACTGATATTTACTTTTTGATTTTCATGAATATTCTCGCCAAAATAATCGTTTTTATCAATTTCTTTTCCAGTTTTCTTAACAACCTGATCAATGTCTTTATAAATCCAAATTGATTGAAGATCCTTATCGACCCGGCTAAAAACTAAGTATTCTCCATTTGGACTCCATTTTGGATTATTTCCTTTAGTAATAAAAATTTCATTAACACCCTTTGGATTTGATAAATAAATTGAATCTTCTGTATTGAAAACTATCCATTTACTATCTGGTGACCATGATCCTAATTTTGCTTCTTTATCAGGTCTAGTTATTGGAAGAAAACTTTTTAAACTTAAAGAATATAAAAATATATTAGCTTCATTATCAATGGGTTTAAATTCAATTGCAATTTCTTTTGAATTTGGCGCCCATTCAAATCTATTAATATCTCTATTTTTATGATTTGCTATCTCTAGTTCTGTTCCTTGATCATTTGATATCCATAATGTTTTTTGGTTATTTCGTTCTTTTATAAAAGCGAAGTTCTCTTTGTTAGGTGACCATTGTGGATTTATAGATTTTGATTCTAAATCAGTTATAAACTTGAATGATGGATTTGAAGTTGTGTTAATAAGTACAATTCTTGAGTAATCTCCAATTTTTTGTTCTGCCAAAATAGCTTGATTTGAGTTAAAAGAACACCCTGAAAACAGAAAAACTGTAAGGCATAATATTTTTATTATTATTGTTTTATTCACTATAAATTTATTTAGTGGTTTTTTTTTATTCGTTTAATGATTATAATCAAAATCAAATTTCTAGGCATTTATAGAATTTTACAGAAATATATCTTAGGAGGTATTAATGAAGTTTTCTTTTTTTTCAATGCCCTTACATTTGCCTAATGAAAACCCTGCACTAGCTTTTAAAAGAGATTTGGAATTAATAAAAAAAGCTGAAGATCTTGGATTTGATGGTTTTTTTGTAGGAGAGCATCATACTGCTGCCTGGGAAAATATTCCTTCTCCCGAGTTGTTTTTATCAAAAGCATCTGCTTATACAAAAAATATTCAGTTAGGTTCTTCTTTAGTCAGCTTGCCCTTTCACCACCCTTTTAATGTGGCAGAAAGATTTGCATTTCTTGATCATTTGACTGAAGGAAGAGCTGTTTTAGGAGTTGGTCCTTGTAGTTTGCCCCCTGATGTCAAACTATACAATGTCCCTGCTCAAGAATTAAACCCTATGATGAGAGAATCTTTAGAAATTATTGATTTACTCTTAACTTCAGATGATCCAATTAGTTATTCAGGAAAATACTGGGATATAAAAGATATGTTTATACAATTAAAATCATTTCAACAACCTAGAATCCCTTACGCAACAGCTTCAGTAGGATCTGAAAGATCATTAGAATTTGCTTCAATGTATAATATGCATCTTTGGTCATTGGCTTTAGAAAATACACCTCCTAATGGAATTCATTGGTCTAAACAATGGAAAAAAACAGAAGAAATTTCAAAAAAACTAGGAACGAACCCCTCAAAAGATGATTGGAGAGTCGTGACTTATGTACATCTAGCCGAAACAAGCAAGCAAGCTTGGGACGAAGTAGAGAAAGCGATTGAAAGAGATATCCACGAATATTTTTATGTTATTGGTGGCCATGAAGGATGGTTATTAGATAAAGAACAAGATCCTTACTCATTAACTGCTAAAGAAATTGTCGAATCAAGAAACTGGATTATAGGTACACCTGATGAGGCTATAAAGAAAATTAATCAAATGAATGAGAAAGCAGAAGGATTAGGAGGTTTGATGTTTACTACACATGAATGGACTAATCAAAATTCTATAAATAATTCATTAGAACTTTTTGCAAGATACGTTATGCCGGAATTTAAGGGACATACAAAATCTATCAAAAAAGCATGGGATCTGACAAAGGAAGACAGAAAAAATAACAAGATTCCTTCTTTATCTTCTAAAGATAAACCTCCAGATATAGATGATCATAAATCTAATCTATTTATAAACAGATAATTTAGGAGCCTTATGAAAAATACAGATTTAATATCACTTATTGATGAAATAGATCAGAATTCTGATGAACTTGTTAATTTACATCAAAGTTTAGTAAAAATTGAGTCAGTAAATACAGGGTATATGCCTACTGGAAACGAGACCAAAGTAACTGAATTTTGCGCCAAATGGTTAGGTAAATATGGAATAGAATCTAGCCAACTATCTAGAGTTAAAGAGAGGGGAAATATTATTGCCAAATATCCATTATCTGGTGATAGGAAAAAACTTTTGTTGATGTCTCATACAGATGTAGTCCCTGTTGAAAATTATGACAAATGGGAATTTGAACCTTTTAGTGCTGAATTAAAGAATGGAAAAATTTTAGGAAGAGGATCTTCAGATTGTAAAGGTTTATTAGCTTCTCAAATGATGGCAATGGCTATATTGGCTAAAAATGAGATTGAATTTCAAGATAATTTTACATTAATCTCAGGTGCAGATGAGGAACATGGTGGAAGATATGGATTTGGCTGGTTGCTTGAAAATCACCCTGATGAGTTAAGATTTGAGTATGCAATTAATGAAGGAGGAGGGTCTCCTGTTACTATTGGGAATAATTTATATTATCTTTTAGGAACAGGAGAAAAAGGTAGGCTTGAAATTAATATAAAAATTAAAGGAGAAAGTGCTCATGCATCAGTTCCATGGTTAGGGGAAAATGCTATGGGATCAACATCAAAAGCGATAGACAAAATATTAAATTATATTCCAGATTTAGATTGTTCAACTGATATATTTAACTACTTAGGTTTGTTTGGAATAGAAACTAAACCTTCAATAAAAAATTTGGATTTAATAATTAACGAAGCTTATGAAAAAAACTCTAATCTTGGAACTCTTTTAAAAGCTTTATCTAGAATGACTATTACTCCTACAATTATTAAAGGCGGTATAAAATCTAATTCGGTTCCAGAATTTATTGAGTTAGTGCTTGATGTAAGAACATTGCCAAATCAAAATGACAAAGAAGTTGAAATGCAATTGAATAAAATATTCGAAGGTATTCCAAATCTTACTTATGATATTGATTATATGGCAAAGCCAAATTCCTCACCTTTTAATACAGAGCTGCTCAATGCTATAAAAAAATCACAAGCATTGAGTGTAGGTAGAGACGATATTCAATGGATTCCTTCTGTTTCAACTGGTTTTACGGATTCTAGATTTACAAGAGAATTGAATGTGATTACCTATGGATTTAGAGGAACTCATCCAGATGATAATCCTGATTCAGAGAATGTTCATGGAACTAATGAGAACTATGGTATTAAATCATTAATTAGCTCATCAAAAACAATGCTTGGAACTATATGGGAGATGTGTAAGCCTGTTACCCAGTAACTGCTCCTTCTGAGGCAGGTTGAACAAGTTTTATATATTTTCCTAAAGTCCCTTTCTCATATAGTGGCTTTCTTGGCTTCCAACTTTTTAATCTTTCAGTTATTTTTTCAGAAGGGATCATTAAATTTAGTTCAAATTTATCTAAGTTTATTTCTATTGTATCTCCATCTTCTACAGCTGCAATTGGACCTCCTACAGCAGCTTCTGGGCCTAAATGTCCAATTATTGCTCCTGTAGAACCTCCAGAAAATCTACCGTCAGTAATTAAGTAAACACTTTCACTTAGACCTTGTCCAACTAAAGCTCCAGTTATAGATAACATTTCTCTCATTCCAGGTCCTCCTTTTGGACCTTCATACCTGATTATTACTACATCTCCTGCTTTAATTTCTCTTTTTCTCAAAGCTTCCATTGCTTGTTCTTCTTGATCAAAAACTTTAGCGGGACCTGTAAATTTTTTACCAAAATCGTGACCTGCAACTTTTAAAACACAGCCATCAGGTGCTAAGTTTCCAAATAAAGTTACTAATCCACCTGTTTTAGAAATAGGATTATCAATAAGTCTAACAATTTTATTTTCATTAGGATTTATATCTATATCTTTTAAATTTTCTTCTATTGTTTTACCCGTTACGGTCATTTGATCTCCATGAAGTAATCCACCTACTAAAAGTCTTTTCATTACAAGTTGCACACCTCCAACTTTATCTAGATCAAACATAACATATTTTCCTCCTGGCTTCATATCTGCAAGTAGTGGAGTCCTCATCGATATATCATGTATTTCTTTCAATGTAAGTTTTATACCCATTTCATTAGCAATTGCTGGAAGATGCAAAGCTGTGTTAGTAGATCCTCCCATGGCAACAACAAGAGTGACAGCATTTTCAAAAGCCTTTTTTGTTAATATGTCAGAAGGCCTAATGTTTTCTCTAACAAGATTCATTACAGCAGCTCCTGCTACTTTTGAAGAGTCTTTTTTTCTCTGGTCTACGGCAGCTTCTGACGCTGATCCAGGGATACTCAATCCTAGAGCTTCTCCAATACTAGACATTGTATTTGCTGTGAACATACCACCACAAGATCCTGGCCCAGGACATGCATGAGTTTCAATTGCTTTTAATTGTTCATCATCTATTTCTCCTGCTTGTCTTTTTCCTACTGCTTCAAAAGCACTTATAATAGTAAGATCTTCACCATTAAGATGCCCTGGCAAAATTGATCCACCATATACAAACACGCTAGGTATATTTAATCGAGCCATAGCCATCATGGCTCCAGGTAATGATTTGTCACATCCAGCTATTGCTACCAGTCCGTCATATCTTTCTGCAAAACATACAGTCTCTATAGAATCAGCAATAATTTCTCTAGATACTAATGATCCCTTCATACCTTCTGTACCCATTGAAATTGCATCTGATACAGTTATAGTCCCAAATTCAAATGGTGTTCCTTTTGAAGATCTGATTCCTGCTTTTACTTCATCAGCAAGAGGTTTTATTCCTGAATTACATGGGGTAACTTCATTATGAGTAGAAGCTACTCCAATAAAAGGAGCATTTATATCGTCATCATTCAACCCCATTGCTCTCATCATTGATCTATGAGGGGCTCTTGCAACTCCTTCTGTAGTTTCCCAACTTCTCCATTTTCCTTTTTGTCTTTCTTCTTTTTTTCTCTTCATTTAATCCTCAACAATTTGTACAGATTTAATTAATCTTTTTATAACTATTTAGTATATAACGGTATAGTATTTATAAGAGTATACTATTTCAAGAAATTATAAAATTATGAGGTTTTTTATGACAGAAAAATTAGAAAATTTTAGATTACCAAAATATGCATCTCCAACAAAATATAATATTGAACTATCACCAGATTTACAAGAAAAGAAATTTTTAGGCAATGTTGATTTGTCTATAAATATTTTGGAAAAAACAAATGAAATTTCATTAAATGTTGCTGAGTTGCAAATTAGTTCTATAAATATAAATTCAGATCAAAATAAAAATTTGAAGGTTATAAATTGGGATATAGATGACAAATATGAAATCATGAAAATAAATTTTTCAGATATTTTAGACCCAGGAGAAATCAATTTATCTATTTCATACACAGGAATATTAAATGACAAATTAAGAGGTTTTTATCACTCTACATTTGATGATTCTGATGGAATAACACAATCAATTGCAACTACTCAATTTGAGTCTACGGATGCTCGAAGGGCCTTTCCATGTTTTGATGAGCCTGAGTATAAATCTGTTTTTTCAGTTTCATTGATTGTAAATAAAGATCTATTTTGTGTTTCAAATGCATCGATTAAGAATGTTGATGAAAATTATACAAATGATTTAAAAAAGATTGATTTTGAAAATACTATTCCAATGTCCACTTACTTAGTTGCTTTTATTGTCGGTCCTTTTGAAGCTTCTAAGGCTATTAATGTTGCAGGAACAGATTTGAGAATTATATATCCAAAAGGAAAAGGTCACCTTTGTGATTTTGCCCTTGAATTGGGAAAATATTCTTTAGATTATTTTTCTGATTACTATAAAATTCCATATCCTGGAGATAAGTTAGACATGATAGCTATACCAGATTTTGCTTTTGGAGCAATGGAAAATCTTGGATGTATTACTTATAGAGAAGCTTTATTGTTAGTAGATGATAAAGAGGCAACTTCCAACGAATTAATTAGAATTGCTGATGTTATCGCTCATGAAATTGCTCATATGTGGTTTGGAGATCTTGTTACTATGAAATGGTGGAATGGAATTTGGCTTAATGAGGCATTTGCTACTTTTATGGCAACAAAGGCAGTTGCAGATTATAAAGAGGAATGGAATAGATGGGCTCAATTTTCGCTAGAAAAATCTATGGCAATGGATATAGATTCTTTGAACACTACAAGGCCTATAGAATACCCGGTTATTTCTCCTTCTGATGCTGATGGAATGTTTGATTTGATTACCTATGAAAAAGGAGGTTCTATACTTAGAATGCTTGAACAATTTTTAGGTGAAGAAATTTTTAGAGATGGTGTATCTTTATACCTTAGTAAACATTCGTATGGTAACACAGAAACAGATGATTTATGGGATTCATTAGAAAAAGTGTCTAATCAACCAGTAAAAGAAGTAATGGACTCTTGGATTTTTCAAGCAGGTCATCCGATGATTACATATTCTTATAAAGATGGAAATCTAGTTGTTTCTCAAAAAACTTTTAGATACTTGAAAACTTCTGATAAGACCAAATGGGGAGTTCCTTTGTTTATAAAATATTCTTCTGGTAGCCAAAATAAAGAAATGAAATTTCTATTAAATACTCTAGATCAAGACATTGATTTAGGAAAAAATGTAGACAATGTTTTTCTTAATTCTAATGCTTTTGGTTTTTACAGAACTGATACTAAAGATTTAGACCTTTTATTTAATATTAATGAGTTGTCGTCTGAAGAAAAATATTCAATTTTGGATGATTATTGGGCATTATTATTAAATGGTTCTAAAAAAGTTGATGACTTCTTAGGTTTTTCAGAACAATTTTCTGATGAATATGACCCTGATATTTTAACATTACTTTACTCATGTTTTAGTAACTTAAACAGAAATTTATCTGATAAAACGTATTTGCAAACTGTTGTAGAAAAAGTTTTTAGTAAAACATTAAAAAACCTGGATAATAAAGTCCAAAGATCTATTAGAGAAGCTCAAGCGCTTTCTGTCTGTTTTAGGGCAATGGCTACAATTAGCAATGACTCTGATATTATTAGCAAATCTAAAAATATTCTAAAAGATTACTTAAGTGGTAAATCAGAATATGAACCGGATATTATATCCACTGTAATATCTATTAATGCTTATAATGGTGATTCAAGTTTGTTTCAAGATTATGTGAATTATATGAATAATGCAAAAACACCGCAAGATGAAGTAAGATTCCAAAGATCTTTATCTTTATTTAAGGGAGATAAGGAGATAGGAAAATTATTTAATCTTATTTTAGAAAATAAGATAAGATCACAAGATTCACCTTATCTTTTAGCTTCTACTCTAAATAATGAAGCAGTTGGATGGAAAACTTGGAAATTTATAGAAAAAAATTGGGAAGACTTAACAAAGAGATTCCCAGAAAACTCTATAGTAAGAATGTTGTCAGGAATAAGATCTCTTAATAAAAGGGATTACTTAAACCACCTTAAAGCTTTTTTTGATGAAGGAGATAAAATAAAACAAGGAAGACTTCAACTAGATCAACATCTTGAGAAATTGGAGATAAATGTAAACTTTAGAGAAAGTTTATAATATTTAATTAGTTATCCTCTAAGTCTTTAAGAAAATTTTCAATTTCAGGAGGCAGATCAATTTCTTCTTTTTCAGAAGCTTCTATCTCAAATTGTTTTATCATTTCATTAACTTGATTGTTATTTTGTAGATTTTTGTGTATTTCAATATATTGATTTTCACCTTTTTTTCTTTCGGGAAAATCTTTTGAGAATTTATATATATGAGATAAGCTTTCTAACAATCTAGATGTAGCTAGAAAATCATCTTCTAGTTTTACATAAAGAGGGATATGTACCATTAGGGATAATGTTTCTAAAGAGAGATCATTGTGTAAAATTTGTGATAACTGTGAAGTCATACTTGTTGGTCCTGTATAATTTGATTTATTTTTTAATGTTTCATTTAATGGTTCAGGTGGAATCCATCCTTTATAGCTTCCAGTGACGGGTAAAGGTTTAGTATGAGGTACAGAATCAAACATTCCTCCTATAGAAATATATCTTTTACCTTGAAGACTTTTAATTAAATCAACAATAGCTAAATTAAATTCCTCTGCAAAATTATGAGGTTCCAAAAGATATAGTAAAAAAATATTTTGATCAGATTGATTTTTACTTCCGAAAATAACAGTATTAGGAATTCTGATTTTTCTTTCACCATTTTCATTTAATAGTTCAGGTCTATAACGAGTCATATCATAATATTTACTAGGGTTCTTAAGCTTTCCAATTTCTTCAAGATTAAAAATTTTTACTAATCTGCTAATTGTATGGTGACCAACATTCCCAACATTTATCCAAGGCCTAAGAATACTTATAAAATGACTATTTTTATAGTTTGATATAGGTATATTTAGTTCAAATTCTTTAATATTCAATTTATTTTATTTAATTCTTTTTTTAAAAATTTTACATATTTATATAATAAAAATAAATGTATCAAAAATAAAAAATAAAAAAAGTTATTGAAATAATTTTTTGATATCACTATTATTTAATTGTAATGCTTATGCATTATTTAAATTTAAACAAGTATGAAAGGAGGATATTTTAATTGGAAACGAATAATAAGCGAGGTGCTCTTAACTGAAGGCGCCAAGAGGGTTAAGATACCTCCACTAAGAGTGAAATTATCCGGTAAGGTT